>JBEKHO010000005.1:0-149564 GCA_050012215.1 Steroidobacteraceae bacterium | reverse complement strand
ATCAACGAAGCCTCGCTCCGGGCGCAAATCGCGGCCGAGGAGGACATCGCCCGGGCGCAGCAATCCTCACTCGACATCACCCAGCGCCGGGTCACCGCCGGCGGCGCATCGCGCACCGATGTCCTCCAACAGCAGGCCACCCTGCAGGCGACCCTGGCGACGCTTCCCGCGTTACGCACCCAGCTGGCCCAACAGCGCGATCTTCTGGCGACCTACGTCGGTGCGTTGCCCGCCGAGTACGCCGATTCGGAGTTTCGTCTCGACACCTTGAAGATACCGGTCGAATTACCCGTCAGCCTGCCATCGAAGTTCGTCGAGCAACGGCCGGATGTGCGGCAGTATTCCGCCCTCCTGCATCAGGCCACGGCGCAGGTCGGCGTGGCGACGGCGAACATGCTGCCGCAACTGCAGATCACCGGCAGCTACGGCGGCGACGCCGCGCGCTTCGCGGACATGTTCTCGCCCGCCTCGGTGGTTTGGGGTCTCGCAGGCTCGGTGACGCAGCCGCTGTTCAAGGGCGGGCAGCTGCTGCACCAGCGCCGCGCAGCCGTGGCGGCCGCGCAAGAAGCCGCCGCCAATTACAAAGCGACCGTGCTCACGGCTTTTCAGAACGTGGCTGATGCCCTGCTCGCCCTGCAGGGCGATGCCGACGCCTTGGCCGCGCAGACCGTGGCCGAGCGCTCGGCGGCCGGCAGCCTCGATCTCGTCCAGGCCCAGTACAAGGCGGGCGGCGCCAGTTATTTGCAGGTGCTGACCGCCGAGCAGACCTATCAGAACGCGGCTCTCGCGCTGGTGAAAGCGCGCGCGCAGCGCTTCACCGACACCGCGGCGCTGTTCCAGGCGTTGGGCGGCGGTTGGTGGAACCGTACCGACATCGCCGCCAATTCACCGTCCACGATTCGAGGAACCCCGTGAGCACCGTACTGACGCAACCACCCCGGGACGGCGAGCCCGTCAAGTTAAGATCGATGGTCAAACCGCTCATCATCATGGTGCTGCTCGTGGTCCTGGTGATCGGCGGCGTGTTCGCCTGGCAAGCCTTCATCGGAAAGATGGTCGGTAAGTTCATGGCTCAGTCTGCGAGCGCGCCGCAGACGGTGTCGACGGTGGTGGCGAAGAAAACGACCTGGCAGCAGCAGATTGGGGCCATCGGAAGCCTGCGCGCGGTTCGGGGCGCAGATCTCTCCGCACAGGCCTCGGGGGTGGTCGACAAGATCGCCTTCGATTCGGGCAACGATGTGCCCGCGGGCAAAGTGCTGCTCCATCTCATGCCGAACGACGATTACGCCAAGCTCGAGCAGCTGCAAGCGGCGGCCGAGCTCGCCGACCAGAATTTGAAGCGTGACCGCGAACAGTTCGCGGCGCAGGCCATCAGCCAGGCGACCATCGACATCGATGTATCCACGCTGAAAGCCGCCAAGGCGCAGGTGGTCGCACAACAAGCCCTGATCGAGGAGAAAATCGTCAAGGCACCGTTCGCCGGCCGGCTCGGCATTCGTCAGGTCGACCTGGGTCAATACCTGGCGGCGGGGACGACCGTGGTCACGCTGCAGGCGCTCGATCCCATGCTGATCGACTTTTACGTGCCCCAGCAGGCGCTGCGGCATTTGAAAGTCGGACAGGCCGCGACGGCGACGGTCGATACTTTTGCGGGCGAGAGCTTCAACGGAACCGTCGAGTCGATCAACTCCAAGGTCGACAACGCCAGCCGCAACGTCCAGGTACGGGCTTCGTTCAAGAATGCCGATAAGCGACTCGTTCCCGGCATGTTCGCCACCGTCGCGATCGATTCGGGCGACTCGTCCACCGAAATCACCCTCCCGCAGACCTGCATCACCTACAACCCGTACGGCGACACGGTGTACGTCCTGGTTCACGACAAGGGCGGCGACGCCAAGCCGAAGGACACGGTTGAGCAGCGCTTCGTGACGCTCGGCGCGACTCGCGGCGATCAGGTTGCCATCGTCTCCGGAGTCAAGGAGGGCGATGTCGTGGTGTCCGCCGGACAGATCAAGCTGCGCAACGGCTCGGCGGTGGTCGTGAACAACTCCGTGCAGCCGACCGACGACATTCATCCGACGCCGCCCAACGAATGAGCCGCCCTCGCCCATGAAGTTCACCGACATCTTCATTCGTCGCCCGGTGCTCGCCTCGGTGGTGAGCCTGGTGATCCTGGTCGTGGGGATGCGCTCTTTCAGCTCGCTGCAAGTGCTCGCGTATCCGAAGACCGAGAACGGCGTGGTCACGATCACGACCCTCTTTCCGGGTGCCGATCCGGACTCGATCGCCGGGTTCATCACGACCCCGATGGAAACGGCGATCGCGCAGGCCAACGGCATCGACTACATGCAGTCGATCAGCCAGAGCGGCACCAGCACGATCACGGCGTATCTGCGGCAGAACTACGACACCTCGAAGGCGGCGGCGGAAATCAACATCAAGGTGAGTTCCGTGTTGAACCAGCTGCCGGCGGGTACGCTGCAGCCGATCATCACGGTGACGGTCGGCCAGACCATCGATGCGATGTATCTGGGATTTACCAGCAACACATTGGCATCCAATCAGATCACGGATTACCTGACCCGCGAGGTGCAGCCGAAGCTGCAGGCGCTCGAGGGCGTGCAGACGGCCGAGATCATCGGCGGTCAGACCTTCTCGCTGCGCGCCTGGCTCGATCCGAACAAGCTTCAGGCCTATGGCCTGACGGCCGGCGACGTGTCGAACGCCATGGCGAGCAACGACTACATTTCGGCGGTCGGCACCACCAAGGGCCAGATGATCCAGGTGACCCTCACCTCGACCACCAATCTGCATTCACTCGAGGAGTTTCGCAACCTCGTGGTGAAATCGGTGAACGGCGCCAATGTGCGCTTGCGCGACGTGGCGCAGGTCATTCTCGGCGCCGACAGCTACGAGGCGAGCGTGGCGCGCAACGGCCAGACCGCCGTTTTCATCGGCATCCAGATCGCGCCCTCGGCCAATCTCCTGAGCGTGATCAAGGGGGTGCGCAACGCGCTGCCCGACATCGTGGCGCAGCTGCCGCGCGGACTCGAGGGCCGGATCATGTACGATTCGACCGAATTCGTGAACGCCTCGATCCACGAGGTTGCCGTGACGCTGGTCGAGGCGCTGATCATCGTCATGATGGTGATCTTCGCCTTCTTGGGATCGCCGCGCTCGGTGCTGATTCCCGTGGTCGCCATCCCGCTGTCCCTGGTGGGAACGCTCGGCATCATGCTGGCGCTCCATTTCTCGATCAACCTGTTGACGCTGCTCGCGCTGGTGCTCGCCATCGGCCTGGTCGTGGACGATGCCATCATCGTGGTGGAGAACGTCAACCGACATCTCGAGGAGGGCATGGCGCCGGTCGCCGCCGCCATGCAGGCCGCGAGGGAACTCGGCACCGCGATCCTCGCCATGACCGTGGTGCTGCTCGCGGTCTACGTTCCCATCGGTTTCCAGGGCGGCCTGACGGGCGCGCTGTTCACCGAGTTCGTGTTCACGCTCGCCGGTGCCGTGACCGTGTCGGCGGTGATCGCGCTCACGCTCTCGCCGATGATGTGCTCGAAGCTCCTGAAGCCGCACCACGCCGGCGACACCGGCTGGGAAGCGCGCGTGGTCGGATTCATCGACGTTCGATTCGAGCGCTTGCGCGGCTGGTATCAAGGCAAGCTCGAGCGCAGTCTCCAGTACACGCCGGTGACCGCGGTGCTGGTGGTGCTGGTGGTGGTGAGCATCGCGCTGCTCTATCACAGCGCGAAGAGCGAGCTCGCGCCGCAGGAGGATCAGGGATTCGTCGGGGGTCAGCCCACTTCGGCGCCCGATGCCACCCTCCAGCGCAAGCTCCTTTACGCCCATCAGGCGTACGACATCTTCAAGAATCAGCCAGGCGTCGACACGGTCTTCCAGATCGAGGCGCCCGGCCAATCCTTCGACGGCTTGATTCTCGGGCCGCTCGCGAAACGCCCGAGTGCAACCGAGATTCAGAACTCCCTGCAGCAGAAATTGAGCGCGGTCGCCGGTCAGAAGATCGTGATGTTCCAGTTTCCGCCGCTGCCCGGCTCGCAGGGTTTGCCGGTGCAGTTCGTGCTCAAGACCACCGAACCCGCGCTGCGGCTGAACGAGGTCTCGAGGGACTTTCTCGCGCAGGCCCAGAAGAGCGGCATGTTCATGTTCATCGACACGGACTTGAAGTATGACCTGCCCCAATCGGTGATCGAGATCGACCGCGACAAGGCCGCGCAGATCGGACTGAACATGACCCAGGTCGGCTCCTCGCTCGGAAGCCTTCTTGGCGGCGGCTATGTGAACTATTTCAGCATGCAGACGCGCTCCTACAAGGTCATCCCGCAGGTCCAGCGGAGCTCCCGCCTGAACGTGAGTCAGCTGCTCGATTATCCCATCGCCAACATCGGCACGATTCCGGTACCGCTCTCAACCATCGCCCACATACGCACCGAGACGGTTCCCGAGACTCTGAACCACTTTCAGCAGCTGAATTCGGCCACGCTCTCCGGCGTCGCCTCGCCGGGCGTGTCGCAGGCGGATGCGCTCAATTACCTCAAGGCACTCGCGGCGCGGACGCTCCCGAACGGTTACACCCTCGACTACGCGGGACCTTCGCGGCAGTTCGTGCAGGAGTCCGTCGGCGTCCTGGGCACCTTCGGATTCGCCATCGTCATCGCCTTCCTGACACTCGCGGCGCTCTATGAGAGTTTCCGCGACCCGCTGGTGATCCTGATCTCGGTTCCGCTTTCCATCGCGGGCGCGCTGATCTTCATCGCTCTCGGGGTGCACGGCGCCTCGCTCAACATCTACACCCAGGTGGGACTGGTCACGTTGATAGGCCTGATCAGCAAGCACGGTATTCTCATCGTGGAGGTCGCGAACGAACAGCAGCAAAGCGGCAAGTCCAAGCGGGACGCGATCATCGCGGCGGCCGGCGTCCGTCTGCGACCCATCCTGATGACCACCGCAGCCATGGTGCTGGGCGTCATTCCGCTGGTCTTCGCGCAAGGGGCCGGAGGCGCTTCCCGCTTCGCCATCGGTCTCGTCATTTCCACCGGCCTCGGCATCGGCACATTGTTCACCCTGTTCGTCGTGCCGGCGGTCTACGTCATGATCGGCGCCACTCACTCGGAAGAGCCGCGCCAAGCCCAGTTTGAACCACCGGTCAAGGCTTGAGAGCTCGGGACCGCCGAGCAAGTCAGGCGGGACTTATCATTCAATTTGTTACAGCTGTTTCGGTAAGTAATTTCTAGAAAACGTCCGCCGGTCACTGGATCCGCCTACCCGTCAAGAAGCGCTACGGTGCGCAATCGGAACGTCAAAACCTTGACAAGGTCCGCGTTGCGTTTTGTCGATTGTCTTGTATATTCCAACCGCAGAGTGTTGATTTAACAAGATTCCGAGGGTGAACATATCCTCGAAATCACTTTAAGTTCTCGAATGCGGCCGCGGAGTAAACATGGTCAGTGCGTGGAATAGCTTGCACTCTGCAATTCTGGAGCTGGTGCGCTCCACTCCGATGAAACAGCGATTGATCTGTGCTTACCGCCGCCATCTGACCCTGATCCAGGAAGACCATCTCCCGATGGAAGCCCGCGGCTCATTCGCCCAGCTGATGGGCAGCCTCGAGGGTGTCGCGCCCCTGCGGGGAGAGGATGCGGTAACGGCGTCCGTTCGGAAAATGTCCAGCCAGGACGCCGACGATTGCGCGGCACTCATCGTCGAGATATTTGGGCTGTTGCCGCGCGCGTTGGATGCGCAGCGCCCCCCTGCGGCCGTGGTGCAGCTGCGCAGCGTCGACACCGCGCCCGCGGAGTTCGACGTGCCCGCGCTCAGTGCGACCAATTAGGCTCCCGTCCCGCTCGACGCATTGAGCCGAACTCGGGGCGTCAATCCAGCTTGAATTCGATGGTGTCCCAGCGCGTCGTTTCTTGGTGCCGCGCCTGACGCTTCAGCGCATCGATCAAGCTGCGCTCATTCCACGCGCTCACCTCATCCGCCAGATCGCCGATCGCTTTGGGGAGCGGCGCCGTGGATCCAAAATTCTCCATCGCCACGATCGGGCGGTCCGCGGCCTTCGCGAAATTCATCTGGAATAGAACCAGGTCCGGCGCGGCTCGATAAGCGGCAGGCACCACGATGACGACCTCGCAGGGCGCAATCTGACGGCGCAGTTCCTCGCGCTCGCTTTCCTTGTCGAGCGGCCGTTTGCCGTGCGGCTGGCCGGTGTTGTGATAGTAAAAAGTGCCCGACGCTTCTAGATATTCGAACACCCGCGAGTAGTCGTCGTTCTCGTCCCAGGAATGGGTGACGAACAAGCGGATCGGGTTCACTCGGGCCGACATGCGCTTAGTCTATCGCGACGATGGGCAAGCGCGAAGCTTTGGGCGTCGATAGAATGGGGGACGTGCGTTTGATCATATATAACATCCGTTATGCCACTGGAACGGGGCCCGCCTTTCATCTCCCGTTGCCGGGGGCCGGATACCTGCGGTCCAGCCGCCAGGTCCTGTCGCGAATCACCGACTTCATCAAGGGTCAGGATCCCGATGTGGTCGGGCTGATCGAGGTGGATACGGGATCGATCCGCACCGGCATGGTGAACCAGGCGG
Source organism: Steroidobacteraceae bacterium (assembly GCA_050012215.1). Taxonomy (GTDB): domain Bacteria; phylum Pseudomonadota; class Gammaproteobacteria; order Steroidobacterales; family Steroidobacteraceae; genus Bog-1198. The sequence continues at coordinate 142,944 of JBEKHO010000005.1, read as the reverse complement.
ACTACATCGCCCGCTCGCTGGGTCACTACTCGACGTTCGAGTGCAAATACGGCCAGTCCTCCGTGAACCAGCTGGTGCCCATCGTCCGAAAACAGGCGAACGCCTTCCTTGCGGCGCCGCGCGTGCGCGGCGAGCGATTCCATTACTTCGACACGGGCATCAAGCGCCTGATCATCGAGCTCGAGCTCGACGACATTGCCATCTTCCTGGTGCACCTGTCGCTCAAGTTCCGGCATCGCCAGTACCAGCTGCGCTACCTCTACGATCTGGTGCGCAAGACCGAAAAGCCCGTGATCGTTGCCGGCGACTTCAACACCTACTGGGGCGATCACGAGATCTACCTGTTCATGCAGGCAGCGGGGCTCGCAAACGCGAATGCGCGCGGCCTCCCCTCCTATCCCAGTTCGAGCCCTCGCAAGGAGCTGGATTTCATCCTGCACAGCCGAGAGATCGAGGTGAACCGGTTCGAGATACCGGACATCCAGTTGTCCGACCACTTGCCGCTGATCTGCGATTTCACCATCCGCGAATCGCGCCGCGCGGCGGCCTGAAGGCCATGCAGGCCGGCACTTGGAAGTTCGAGGTCGACGCCGACCGGATTGCGTGGCTGACCTGCGACACGCCGGGTACGTCGACCAATGTCTTGTCCGCCGGCGTCCTCAGGGAACTCGCGGCCGCGCTCGCGGAAATTTCGCAGGCGAAGCCCCGCGGCCTGGTTCTGCGCTCGGCAAAGCGCAGCGGTTTCGTGGCGGGAGCCGACATCAAGGAGTTTTTGGATCTTCGTACGCCGGAGGCCGCCTATACCCTCATCCGCAGCGGCCAGCAGGTGCTCGATCAGCTCGAGAACCTGCCATTTCCGAGCGTTGCGGCCATCCAAGGCTTCGCTCTGGGCGGCGGTTTGGAGCTTGCGCTCGCGGCAACCTACCGGATCGGCGCGGACGATGCGAGCCTGGCGCTTGGGTTGCCGGAAGTGCAACTCGGCATCCACCCCGGATTCGGAGGCACCGTGCGGGCTGTCCGCCTGATCGGCGTGCGGCCGGCACTCGAGTTGATGCTCAAGGGCAAGCCCTTCAAGGGGAAGCGTGCGCTCGAGGTCGGGCTCCTGGATCAATTGGTGCCCGCCGCGCAGATCGAGGCGGCCGCAAAGCGCCTGCTTCTGGAGACGCCTGCGAAAAAATCGGCGCCGTTCGTCGAGAAACTTTTGAACTTGCGGGCGATGCGGCCCTTCATTGCGCGTCAGACCACGGCGGCTCTCGCCGCCAAGGTGTCCCGCGAACACTACCCGGCCCCCTATGCCATCGTGGATCTTTGGCTCAAGTACGGCGCGGTCGGCGCCGAGAGCTACGAGGCCGAGGCCCGTTCGATCGCCGAGCTCATGTGCACACCCACCTCGCGAAACCTGGTGCGCGTGTTCTTGCTTCAGACCCGCCTGAAGAGTCTTGGCGGAAAGCCGGACGCGGAATTCCGCCACATCCATGTCGTCGGTGCCGGCGTCATGGGCGGTGACATCGCAGCCTGGGCGGCGTTGCGCGGCATGACGGTCACGCTGCAGGATCGCAGCGCGGAGCTCATCGCACCGGCCTTGGCCCGCGCCAAGGAGTTGTTCGACAAACGCCTGAAAGACCCGCAAGCAGCAGCGGCAGCCTCGGCCCGGCTCACCGCGGATGTGGCGGGGAACGGAGTCGCGGCGGCCGATGCCGTGATCGAGGCCATCGTCGAGAATGCGGACGCTAAGCGCGCGCTGTATGCGCAGATCGAGCCGAAGCTCAAGCCGGGGGCCGTTCTCGCCACCAACACCTCCAGCATCGAGATCGAGGTGCTCGCCGACGAGCTGAGCGAACCGGGTCGATTGGTCGGCATTCATTTCTTCAACCCGGTGCCGCAGATGCAGCTGGTCGAGATCGTGCAGGGCGCCGGCACGAGCGCCGAGTCGCTGCGCAAGGCGCTCTGGTTCACGCGCAAGCTCGACAAGCTTCCGCTGCCCTGCAAAAGCGCTCCCGGCTTCGTGGTGAATCGCATTCTGATGCCCTACATCAATGAGGCACTTTTTGCGCTCTCCGAGGGCATCCCTGCCGCGGTGATCGACAAGGCCGGTACCCGGTTTGGCATGCCGGTGGGTCCCATCGAGCTCGCCGACGTGGTCGGGTTGGACGTGGCGCTGCATGTCGGCGGTGTGCTCGCCAAGGCCTTCGGCGGACGCGTGCCGGAGATACTCTCGAAACGGGTTGAAGAAAAGAAGCTCGGGCGCAAGAATGGGGAGGGCTTCTACGTTTGGCGGGAGGGCAAGGCGGTACGCGAATCGAACCAGGCGCTCACTGTCCCGGCCGATCTGGAGGACCGACTGATCCTGCCGATGCTGAACGAAGCCGTGGCGGCGCTTCGGGAGGGCGTGGTCGAGGACGCCGACCTGCTCGACGCCGGTGCGATTTTCGCCACCGGCTTTGCGCCTTTTCGCGGCGGCCCATTGCAATACGCCAAATCGAGGGGTATCCCTCAGATCATCGAACGTCTCACTGAACTGTCGACGCGTTATGGGGAGCGGTTCCGCCCGGATGCCGGGTGGAGCCGATTAGGCGGCGGGGATCATCCGTCATTGTGACTTACTTGGACGTATATTAAGTTACCTGTGATAGCCTTCTTGGGCAAAATCATGGAGTTGCCCGACGGAGCTGAAGAATTTTACGATGGATGAACGACCGGTCGAACTCTCGATTCTCAAGAACTTCTCCCCCCTCGACGGGCTGAAGGCGGAGAACCTGCTGGCGCTCGCCCGCAAAACACACGTTCGAGACCTCGGCGCGGGCCGCGTGCTGTTCAAGGAAGGCGACACCGACAAGCGCACCTTTTATCTGGTCGCGGGGAGCGTCGAGCTTCGAGCGGATGATCGGATCATGGCGACGGTGCGCGCCGGCACGCCGGAGGCCCGTTCCGCTCTCACTCCGGGGCTGCCCCGCAAATTTACCGCCCGCGCGGTCAGCGATCTCGCGTACATCATGATCGACAGCGATTTGCTCGACGTGCTCCTGACTTGGGATCAGACCGGGCAATATGAGGTTGCCGAGCTTCACGGCGACGGCCTGGGCGTGACTGGCGACTGGATGACGACCCTCCTGCAGACCAAGGCTTTCCATCGCATTCCGCCTGCGAACATCCAGGCGATTTTCATGCGCATGCAGCGGATCAACTATCGCGAGCGCGACGTGGTGATCAAGCAAGGCACCGAGGGCGACTATTTTTACGTCGTGGTGGCCGGCAAATGCGTGGTCACTCGCGAGACGCCCCTCAACAAGGAAGGCATCAAGTTGGCGGAGCTCGGCCCCGGAGACAGTTTCGGCGAAGAGGCCTTGATCGCCGAGGCCAAGCGCAATGCCACCGTCACGATGTCGACCGACGGAACCCTGATGCGGCTCGGCAAGAGCGATTTCCAGACACTGCTGAACGAACCGCTGCTGCAATGGGTCGATCAGGACCGGGCCAAGGAGATCGTTGCCGGCGGCGGCAAGTGGCTCGATGTGCGGCTGCCCAGCGAATTTCAGAATTTCCGGATCGAGGGTGCGGTGAATATTCCGCTGTATTTCATCCGCCTGAAAATCAATGCGCTCGATAAGGGGACCCCGTATGTGGTGTGCTGCGACACCGGGCGCAGGAGTTCGGCCGCGGCGTACATACTGAGCGAGCGCGGTTTCGAGGCTTACGTTCTCAAAGGCGGCCTGGCCGCCAGCGAGGCTGGGCGCGGGCGCGGCGGCTAGTACCTTCTTGAGCGATTCGATCAAGCCATGGGAGTCGCCGTCGCCGAGCGCGTACCGCGAGCAAAATCCTTACAAGCCCCCCCCGCCCGAGTACAAGCCCCCGTCGATGCTGGCGGAGCACAAGGGTCTGACAATCCTGTTCGCGGTAATTTTGATCGGCTTCGTCGTGTATGGATGGAGGACCCTGCATGCGCCTCTACGACGCCCGCCCAGCCAGCGCCCGACGCCGGCGGCCTCCCCGCCCGCGAGCGCGGCTCAGCCGGTTTATATCGAAGCGCTTCCGGACAAGCAGCCGCCGTGATGGCTACATGGTGTGGGTCGGCTTGTCCCCGCCCAGCGCACCTGCGAGATAGTTCTCGATTTTCTTCTGCGTATTACCGCGATCCTGATCGCTGAACTGCACCCCGATGCCGGCGGTGCGCTTGCCCTGAGCGCCCTTGGGCGTCATCCAGATGACGCGGCCGGCGACGGGAAGCTTTTCTTCCTCACCCATCAAGTTGAGCAGCATGAAGACCTCGTCCCCAAGCCGATAATTGCTGTTGGTCGGGATGAACAGGCCGCCATTCTTTACGAATGGCATGTAGGCGAGATACAGCGCGCTCTTGTCTTTAATCGTGAGCGTCAGCAGACCGGGCTTGTTACTTGGACTTCGCAATCTATGTTTTCCGCAATGACAGTGCTGCCCGGCTGCCGAGCAGCAGAGCCTCGAGCGCCAATTGTTGGTTCAACCCGGTCGAGGCGAGACGCCGCAACTCGCGGGAGGCGTCCAGCAGCTCGAATTGAGCCCTTATCTTGGGCTTAAGTAAAGCGGCAGGCAAGCCGACGGGTTCCGCACTTTGAAGCGAAATGGCGCCGCCCAAGTCCGCTTGTACGCGCCGTGTGACCCAGTTCTCAAGCCACATCAGCCGCAGGTTCATATCGGATCTGACCCAGGCATCGGCGAGCACCGTGACATCGACGTTGCCCGCCTCCAGGCGTTTCAGGTCCTCGATCATGTCCCGTTCGAGTCGCTCGATGTCCGGCGCGGGAAGTTCCAGAGCCATGAGCGGAGCGCCGGCGGCCAAGTTGAGCGCGGCCTCCCAGCTGCCCCCTGCGGAATCGCGCGCCGCGAGCCAGGCGAGCGCAGTCTCGCGCGCGGGTGGACGCAGTTGCAGCCGCACGCAGCGGCTGGCAATGGTGGCCGGCAACCGATGACTGGGCTTCGCGACGAGAATCAACAGCGTATCGCCGCTCGGTTCCTCCAAAGTCTTCAAGAACGCGTTGGCACCGTTGGCATTGAGGCATTCCGCGCTTTCCACCACCGCCGTCTTGCGGCCCCCTCGATAGCTCGACAGCGACAGCGCCTCGATCAGTTCGCGGATTTGATCGACTTTGATCTGCTGAGCATCGTCGAGCAGGTGCACTCGATGGAAATCCGGGTGGTTATCGGCACGCAGCAGTACGCACGATCCGCAGACCCCGCACGGCGCCCGCGTCGACGATTCGCACAATGCCAGCGCACAGATCCAGGCGGCGAGCCACTCCGCCCCGAGACCCGGCTGGCTCAGCATCAGCAGCGATTGCGGCAGGCGGTCAGCGGCTCTTGCGGCCAACATTTTCTGTTGCGCCTCGGCCAACCAAGGCAGGGAGTCGACGCTCAGGAAATCCACGATCGAGCCCCGAGTTCGCCCATGACTTTGAGCGCCACTTCATCCTCGGAGCGGGTCGCATCGATGACCGCGATGCGCGCGGGCTCGGCCGATGCGCGGGCGAGGTAGCCGGCGCGGACGCGCTCGAAGAATTCGACCCGTTCGCGCTCGAACCGATCGGCGGTCGAGGCTTTGCCCTGCGCACGTGAATTTCGGGCTTGAGCGCGCGCAAGGCCGACACCGACAGGCACATCGAGCAGCAGGGTGAGATCGGGGCGGCGCACGCCTTGCACCAGACGCTCCAATTGGGCGATGGCGTCTTGCGCAAGTCCGCGGCCGGCGCCCTGATAGGCATAGGTTGCGTCCGTGAACCGATCGCAGATGACCCATCGGCCTGCAGCGAGGCTGGGCTCGATCCAGTTTTCCAGATGCACCGACCGGGCCGCGAACATGAGCAACAGCTCGGCCGCGTCGGGTACCCGCTCGGATCCCGGCGTGAGCACCAACTCCCGGATCCGCTCGGCGAGCGGAGTGCCGCCCGGCTCACGCGTCACGACGTGCGCGACGCCGCGCTCGGCCATCGCCTGCGCGAGACGCGCAACCTGCGTGGTCTTGCCGACGCCTTCGATACCTTCGAAGGTCAGAAAGCGTCCTCGGCGGCCGTTCGTCGGCAGGCCGCGTCCGTCCGTTGCGCTCTGCCCCTTCATTTGGATTCCCCCACCACCCGCTCGCGCAGATGCGCCACGTAGCGCGCGACCGCCGCGTTTTGCTCCTCGAGCGTCGCCGAAAATACATGACTGCCGTCATCCCGCGGAGATGCGACGAAATACAGAGCGTCGGTGGATTCGGGATGGGCGACGGAATCTATCGCCGCCGCACCGGCGAGGGCAATTGGCGTCGGCGGCAGCCCGGCACGCGTATAGGTATTGTAAGGACCGTCGCTGTGCAGGTCGACCGTATGCAATGCGCCATCGTAGCGTTCGCCGAGGCCGTAGATCACGGTTGGATCGGCCTGCAGACGCATGCCAATGCGCAGCCGATGCAGATAAAGTCCGGCGATTTTCGCCAACTCTTGCGGCACGCCGCTCTCCTTTTGAACGATGGACGCGACGATCAACAATTCCTGCGCGCCGTGCAGCGGAATGGAAGGATCGCGGCTCGCCCAGGCCGAATCCAGCTCGCGCACCAAAGCGGCATGAGACTGTTTCAGCAACTCGATGTCCGTGGTACCGCTCGGGAAACGATACGTCTCGGGCAGGAACTGTCCTTCGGCATCGGTGCCGGGCTGCGCCCGCGAAGACCCAAGCCGATCCATCAAGCCTGCCGGCACGCCTATCGGCGAGCCTGTCGGTGAATCGGGCAACGTCGCCGTGATATCGGGATTTTTCTTCATCGCCGCCAGCATGTCCAGAACTCGCCAGCCGTCGACGATGGTAAATGAATGCAGCAACACCTGTCCGTTGACCATCTTCGAGAGCAGCGAGCGCGGCGTCGCACCGGGCTCGATTTCATACTCGCCCGCCTTGATGCTCGAGGCCATTCCCTTCCAGCGCGCGTAAAGCACCCAGACGCGCGGCTCGGCGATCACGCCGCGCTGCGCAAGCTCGGCAGCCACGTGCGCGAATCGGCTGCCGGGCGGAACCTTGAATCGGATCGGGGCCGAGACGTTCAAGGGCTCATCGAGACTCTTGAGTCCCGCCGCCACCCACGCGGCGGCAAGGGCCAGTGCAACAAGCGCCGCCAGCAGCGTGAGAAGAACGCGGCGCATGCTCATTCAAGCTCCAAGCGCGCCCGCAACCGAGCCGCCGCGCTCGAGGATTCGATCCGGATGCGGCGCCTCCCAAGCTCGATGACGCTCACCGACACGATGCCCGCGACTGCATTGGTCATGAACACTTCCGCAGCGTCCTCCAGATGCTGCACGGTGAGTCTCCCCTCGCGGGTGCGCAAGCGCAGACTTGCCGCCTGCTCGAGCACCCAGCGCCGCATCACGCCCGCGATTCCGCACAGATCGAGGGCGGGCGTGGTCAGCGTCGCGCCTCGCCGCACGAAAAGATTCGACATGGTGCCGCCTATCAGGTCGCCGTCGACGTTGCGCATGAGCCCCTCCCAAACTCGCTCGTCGTTCCATTCGGTGCGCGCCAGCACCGACTCGAGCCGGTTCAGCGTTTTGAGGCCGGCCAATGCCGGATTGGAGCCGACCGGCGTCGCGCATATCCGCACGCGCTGCGAACTTTGCGAGACCGCGAGGTGCGGCCGCGCGGATAGCGATAGTACGCGCGTGCAACGCTCCCGGCCGTCGGGCCGGTAACCTCGGCTGCCGGGTCCGCGGGTGAGAATGAGCTTCAGCACCGCATCGGCGTGCGGCCTCGCCCGCAGCACGAGTTCCCTGCGTAACGATGGCCGGCCGGGCGCTTCGATCGACATCCGGCGGCATCCCGTGAACAGCCGGTCGAGATGATACTCGAGCAGCCGGATCCGTCCATCTCGCACGCGCATGGTCTCGAACAGCCCATCGCCATATTGCAGTCCTCGATCGCGGTAGTCGACATGCCGCCCCGCGGCACCATTGATCCACGCCCGAGACGATGCACGTCTGACCGGCGCCGGTCTCGCAGCGGTTTCCCTCACCGGCCCGCCCTCAGTGCACGCAGCAGCCCTTCGGCCTTGGCACGAGTTTCCGCAAGCTCGTGAACCGGATTGGAATCGGCGACGATGCCCGCGCCCGCCCTGAAGGCGAGGGCATCGCCGTGTGCGGTGATCGTGCGAATCAAGATGTTGAAATCGCAGCTGCCGTCGCGGTTGATGTAACCGATCGAGCCGGTGTAGGCGCCTCGTCCCGTGCCTTCGAGCTCAGCGATGATCTCCATGCATCGGACCTTGGGGCACCCGGTGATGGTGCCGCCAGGAAACATCGCCCGCACGATCTGCAGTGGCGTCACCGCCTCGAGCTTCAAGCCGCTGACATTGGAGACGATGTGGTGCACGTGCGCATAGCTCTCCACCGTCATGTACTCGTCCACCCTGACCGAGCCGCCGAGGCACACCCGGCCGAGATCGTTGCGCTCGAGATCGATGAGCATGACGTGCTCCGCCCGCTCCTTTTCATTGTTGAGCAGAGACTCGATCAGTGCAGCGTCGAGCTGCGGCGATGCACCGCGGGGCCGCGTGCCGGCGATCGGCCGTGTCGAGACGATACCCCCATGGGCCGAGACCAGGCGCTCGGGGGACGAGCTGATCACCGAGAAGTCCCCGTCGCGCAGGAGCGCAGCAAACGGACTCGGATTTGCAGCGCGAAGCGCCCGGTAGAGTGCGGCCGGATCGACCGCCGATGAGGATCGGCCAGCCCAGCCTCGGGACAGATTCGCCTGATACACGTCGCCGGCTGCGATGTAGTCGAGTGCGCGGCGCACGGACTCGACAAAACGCTGTGGGTCTTCCTCCTCGACTTGGAATTCCGTCATCCGCCCCTCGGGCAGGTCCCCGCATCGGCTCACATCCTCGACAAAGCGCTCGAGCAGGTGATCGAAGCCTTCTTCCGCCACGAGCCAGGCACTGCCGCTCTGGCGATCGCGGATCCAGGCAGCGGGCACGCGAATCGCGAGCGCCGCCACGGGGTCCGTGCTCGGCGGCAACGAGAGTGACGGTTCGACCTCCGCGGCGATCTCATAGGAGAGGTATACCAGCCAGCCGCCGGTGAACGGCAAGGTCGCGGCCTGCGTGGGGATGCGCAACGCCTGCCACCACTGCTCGAGCGCTGCCAGAAAGCCGACCGCGCCATCGGCATACGGGCCGTCCAAGCGGCCGTCGCCGCTCAGGCGCAGCACCTCGCCGCCCGAGATCGGGAGCATGTCAAAGCGGCCGCCGACCGTCGCGGGGCCGATGGGTGCGCTGCTCTCGAGGAGTCCCGGGTAGCGCTCGGGATGGCTCGAGACTAGGCCCAGGGGCTCAAATTCGGCGGAAAATGAGCGAACCGTTGGTGCCACCGAAGCCAAACGAGTTGGACAAGGCGGTATCGAGCTTCATTTGCCGCGCTTCCTTGGGGACGTAGTCGAGATCGCACCCCTCGCCCGGCTGATCCAGGTTGATGGTCGGCGGCGCGATTTGGTCGCGCAGCGCGAGCACGCAGAAGATGGCCTCCACGGCGCCGGCCGCTCCGAGCAGATGCCCGGTCATGGATTTCGTCGAGCTGACGGCCAGCTGCTTCGCGGCGGCGCCGAACGCGCGGTGAATCGCGGTGGTTTCCGCCCGGTCGCCGAGCTCAGTCGAGGTGGCGTGGGCATTGACGTACTGAACTTGATCCGGATTGATCTTGGCATCAGTCAACGCGTTCGCCATGGATTTGCGCGCACCTTCGCCGTTTTCGGGCGGCGCGGTCACGTGGAAGGCATCGCCACTCATTCCGAAGCCGATGATCTCGGCATAGATTTTGGCGCCCCGGGCCTTGGCTTGCTCGTATTCCTCGAGCATCATCGCGCCCGCACCGTCGCCCATGACGAAACCATCGCGATCCTTGTCCCACGGACGGCTCGCTGCCTGCGGATTGTCGTTGCGCTGTGACAGCGCCTTTGCCTGCGCGAACCCGCTCATGCCGCTTGGACAGGTGGCCATCTCCGACCCCCCCGCCAGCATGGCGTCCGCGTCGCCGAACTGAATCAACCGCAGCGCCATGCCGATGGCGTGCGTCGAGGTGGTACACGCCGTCGCGATGGCGAGATTCGGCCCGGTCAAATTGAAGGCGATCGACAAATGGCCGCTCACCAGGTTGATGATGCTGGCGGGAATGAAGAATGGAGAGACTTTCTTCGGCGAATGCGTCTCGAGATATTTGTCGTAGGTGATCTCGATGGACTCGAGCCCCCCCATCCCGGATCCCATCAGCACGCCAACGCGGTCCGAGTTGGCTTCGCTGACCACCAACCCGGAATCACGCATCGCCTGCATGCCGGCTACGACGCCGTATTGCATGAAGGCATCCATGCGCCGCGCATCCTTGGGACTCATGAACGGCTCCAGATCGAGGTTGCGGATCTCGCCGCCAAAGTGGGTGGGGAAATTGGCGACATCGAACCGGGTGACCGGCCCGATGCCGCTGCGACCACCGACGATCGACCCCCACGCGGCGGCGACGTCGTTGCCGACCGGAGAGACGATCCCTAGACCCGTAATCACGACCCGTCGTTTGCTCAACGGCAACTCCTCAATGGCATGCTTGAACGGCGGACAAGCTATGCGTCCTGCTCGATGACCGGCCGCCGATCCCGGCGTGCGTCCCGAGCGCGCAAAACCCTGGCACTAGGAGCGTCAGGCTTTGCCTTTGTGCGAATTGATGTAGTCGATGGCCTGCTGAACCGTGGTGATCTTCTCGGCATCCTCGTCCGGAATTTCGGTCTCGAATTCCTCTTCGAGCGCCATCACCAGCTCAACCGTATCCAGCGAGTCCGCGCCGAGATCGTCCACGAACGAGGCGTCGTTGGTGACTTCTTCTTCTTTGACGCCCAATTGTTCGGCCACGATCTTCTTAACCTGCTGCTCAACAGTACTCATCGTTATGGTGTCCTTTCGGGAAAGCCCCTTTGCGGGAAAATATAGTAAACACGTGCCGCCTTTCGTTAGGGCCCGCGGCCAGCCTCTTGTCGGCAGGGCGCGTATTTTATGTGAACGCAAGGGCGGCGGCTACCATGGTTCTTCATTTGCCCGGCGGGTGGCGTCACACGGCTTGACAAACGCCGGCTGTTGGTATGCCAGACACAGGCCGAAAAGCGGCCCGCAGCTCTCAGGCCATGTACATCCCGCCATTCACATGCAGCGTCTCCCCGGTGATATATCCGGCCTCGGCAGAGGCGAGAAATGCCGCGGCCGCCGCGATGTCGACCGGGAGGCCCAGGCGTCCCAGTGGTATCTGCGTTCTGAGTGTGGTGCGCTGCGCCTCGTTCAGTGCGCGTGTCATATCCGTATCGATGAAGCCGGGTGCGATGACGTTTGCAGTGATGTTGCGCGAGCCGACTTCGCGGGCAAGCGACTTGGTGAAGGCGATCATGCCGGCTTTGGCAGCCGCGTAGTTGGCCTGCCCCGGGTTGCCGGTGAGTCCGACGATGGAGGCGATGCTGATGATGCGCCCCTTGCGGGCCTTCATCATGCCCCGCAGTACCGCCTTGGACAGCCGGAACACGGAGGCGAGATTGGTCTCCATGACGGCGTCCCAGTCCTCCTGCTTCATGCGCAGGAGCAGCATGTCGCGCGTGATGCCGGCATTGTTGCAAAGGATCGAGATCGGACCCTCCTTGGATTCGATCTCGGTGATCAACGCATCGATCGATTGCTGGCTGGTCACCTCGAGCACCGCGCCGCGGCCGCCCTGTGCCTTCAACGCCTCGGAAATTCTGGCCGCTCCCTCGGGCGTCGTCGCGGTCCCGACGACGCGAGCTCCGTCGGCACTCAACCGTGCGGCGATGGCCGCCCCAATCCCCCGCGAAGCGCCGGTCACCAGCGCGACTTCCCCCGTCAGCATGTCATCCCCCTCAGCATGTTCGCTTCGCCCGCTAGTCAGACTTCGTGTTCGAGAGCGCCTCGTCGAGAGATTGCGGATCCTCGAGCGCCATCATCTTCAGATCACGGTTTCTGTCGACGCGCCTGTTCAGCGAGGTCAGCACCTTGCCCGGACCGCATTCGACCAGATGCGTCGCACCCGCGGCAATCAGGGTGCGCACCGTGGCCGCCCAGTAGACCGGCGTGTGCAGCTGTTTGACCACGGCGGCGCGGATGTCCCCCGGTGTTCGATGCGTTTTGACATCCACTCCGTACACCGCGATACCGGCCGGTGGTGTCACCGTGACGCCCTCGAGGCGCTCACGCAATCGCTCCGCCGCCGGCCCCATGAGCGAACTGTGCGCCGGTACGCTGATCGGCAGCGGCAGCGCTCGACGCGCGCCGCGGGCGGTCGCCGCTTCGATGGCGCGCGCGACGGCCGGCGCCCACCCCGCAATCACCACCTGACCCGGCGCATTGAAATTCACCGCCTCCACGACCTCGCCCTGGGCAGCCTCGGCGCACGCAGCCTCGACATCGGCATCCTCCAGACCAAGGATGGCGGCCATCGCTCCCTGGCCGGGGGGTACTGCGGCCTGCATCGCTTCCGCCCGGAATTTCACCAGATCGACGGCGGCCTTGAAGTCGAGGCATCCGGCGGCCGTCAGAGCGCTGAACTCGCCGAGGCTGTGGCCGGCCATGAGCGCCGGCACGGCGCCGCCCCGCTCGCGCCATAACCGATAGGTGGCGACGCCCGCGGTCAACATCAGAGGCTGGGTGCATTCGGTCGCGTTCAATGCCTCGGCCGGGCCTTGCTGAGCGCGGCCCCACAGATCGTACCCCAGCACTTGCGAGGCTTCCGCAAAGGTGGCCTCGACCACGGATGAGGTCTGCGCCAGGGCGGCCATCATGCCAACGGACTGAGATCCCTGGCCCGGGAACACGAACGCTAATGACATGATCAATGGGTCCTTTCGGCACGAGAATGGAGGCGGATTATAGCCAGCCGCCAGCAGAGTGCAGCTCCGATCGCGAATCCGCACGCGGCCCCATAAAGATGGGCATCGACGACGACCAGCGCCGGCTCATGGCCGCCGAGCTGCTCGTAGGTCAATTTGCCGCCGATGCATGCGAGGAGGAGCCAGCGGTCCCATTCGCCCGCCAGAAGATGTTTCGCGACGCCGGCGGCCATGACGGAATGCAACACGCCGGAGGCGCCCACGTACCAAGTCACTCGGGGGCTGAGCCACCACAGTCCGCAACTGATCGCGAGTGCGCCCGCGCAAACGATCACGCACCACTGCACGGCGTCGTAATCCTCGGCGAACAGCGCCCACATCAGCACCAGACCGAGCTCGTTCAACACCAGGTGATGCAGATCCAGGTGCACCATGTGGGCGGTAAGCAACCGCCACCACCCGCCGGCTGCGATCGCCCCGCGGTCGTAGCGCAGCACGGCGTCGATATTGTCGCCAAGTGCCAACACGAGGTCGAGAGACAGCACGATGGCGAGCAGCCAGATCCACCGGCCGCGATCCCATTGCAGAGCCCGGGCGATTTGTGCGAGCCGATTCGCACCTTCACCGGGCATCGTGGTCTCCTATTTTGGTATCATTGGAAGAATGTCCGAGGTCACTATGCATATGCGTCAACGCGGTTTCACTCTCATCGAGATCATGGTCGTGGTCGTCATTCTCGCAGTGCTGGGCGCGCTCGTGGTGCCAAAGATTCTGGAGAACGTCGACAAGGCCCGGGTGACCCGTGCCGCAAGCGACATCCGCGCGATCCAGACCGCACTCGACCTGTACCGGCTGGATAATTTCAAATACCCGACCACCGAACAAGGGCTGCAGGCCCTGGTGACCCAACCCTCGGACCCTACCATCACCAACTACCGCTCGGGCGGCTATCTGCCGTCGATGCCCAAGGATCCGTGGAACAATCCCTATCAATACGTGAGTCCAGGCGCGAACGGCCGTGACTACGACATCATCAGCTACGGACGCGATGGCAAGCCGGGTGGCGAGGGCTACGACGCCGACATCAGCACCTCGACGCTCGAACAGCGGTAGCGACCCCATCGCGGTGCCGGGCGCCTTGCGCAACCGGGGCTTCACACTCGTCGAAATTCTGGTCGTAGTCGTGATCATGGCTATCGTCATTTCGCTCGCCATCCTGTCGATCGGCGTGACCGGCCGGGATTCCCAGCTCGACGAGGAGACGAGAAGGATCGAGGGCTTGATCGACATCCTGCACGAGCGCGCGCTTCTCGAGGGACGCGATTTCGGGGTGCGAATCGAGCCCACGGCCTACGAATTCGCCGTCTACGACCCGAACCGGGATCGATGGCTCACCCTGAACGACGAAAGCGAGTTCCGCCGCCGTAATTTGCCCAAGGGAGTGATCTTCCAGCTGGAGCTCGACTCGGTAGCCGTTGTGTTGAAGCAGAACAACACGAATCTGAGCGATGGGGCACCCCCCTCCCCGCAGGTCGCCATCGCGGCCTCCGGCGAGGGCACTCCGTTTCGGCTCACGCTGCTCCGGGACGCGACGCAAGCCCGGGCCTCGGTCGATGGGGATGCCTTCGGCAAGACCAGCCACCAGAGCTCGGACCATCCGCCGGAAAAGCGCTCGTGAGACAACGGCCGGACGCAGGATTCACGCTGGTCGAGGTACTGGTGGCGCTGGTGGTGGTGGCGATCGGACTGGCGGCGCTCATGGTCGCGGTGTCCGGCACGGCACGCACCAGCGGGTATTTGCGCGACAAGACGCTCGCCCAGTGGATCGCGCTCAACCGCCTCGCCGAGGTGCGACTGACCGTCAACAAGTTAGCTCAGAGCAGCAGCTCGACCAATGGCGATAAGGCCGAGCTGCAGTTCGCGAGCCGCACCTGGCACTACGACACGAGGTATTACGACACTCAATTCCAGAGCACCAAGCGGATCGTGGTGCGCGTCTGGGCGGGCGATGCGAAAACCAAGGGCAATCCGCTCGCGGAGGCCACGGGCTTCTATGGTAGCGGCTTGAGCACCGCCGGCAACTCGAACTCCATCGACTGGACCCAGGGCAACACCGCAGCGACGGCGAACTGCCAGCCGGCGGGCTCCGCGCCCTCGGGCGCGAGCGGAGGGGTGGTCACTTCGGGAACCGGCACGGCCAACTGCACCAACACCAATGCGAACGGCATGATCAGCCAGCCCGGCAATCTGCCGACGACCCCTACGCCGGCCCCGAGCCCGACGCCATGACGCCGATCTTTTCTTCCCGGCGCTCGAGCGGCTTTACTCTCATCGAGATTCTGGTCGCGCTGCTGATCCTGGGGATCATGACCGCGCTCGGCTACGAGACCTATCGAGCCGCTCGCATCTCAGCGGAGCACACCGAGGAGGCCCTCAAGCGTTCGCGCGAGATCGAGTTCGGCATGCGCATGTTGGTCATGGACTTCGCGCAGATCGTGCCGCGGCCGGTCCGCGATCCGCTCGGCCAGACCCGCATACCGGCGCTGCACGGATTTCCGGGCAACGGCACCACCGCAGGCGCGTCCGGCTCGGTCTTCGGCGGCGGCGCGCCGCTGGGTGCCGGCAGCACCATGCATTTTAACTCCGACCCCGGATTCCAATCGAGCTTCTCCGATTCGAGCAACAACACCATCGCGCTCGCGGAACTGACTCGCGCCGGGTGGTCGAACACGGCGGGGCAACAGCGCGGTACGCTGCAGCGCGTCTCCTACGCCCTGGTCAACGACGTGCTCAAGCGCAGCTATACGACGGCCCTGGATACCGTGCAGGGCACGAAGCCGCTGGTTCAGGACCTTTTCAGCGGCGTGAAAACGGTGCAACTGCGCTATCTCGATGTCAATCAAAACTGGCAGAACCAGTGGCCGGCGGCGAGTTTCTCCTCGGCCGATTCGCTGTGGACGCGGCCCTCGGCGGTCGAGATCACCATCGAGTTCAAGGATTGGGGAACCGTGCGCCGTCTGATCGAGGTGGCCGGATGAACCGGCGCCGCACGCCGCTGCGCACGCCGTTCTACGGGCCCACCCGCCAGCGCGGCGTGGCGCTCATCATCGCGCTGATCCTGGTCGCGCTCGCCACCATTCTCGCCACCAAATTGAGTTTCGACGGATGGCTCGAGCGGCGGCGCACCATCGGCATCATCGCGACCGAGCAAGCCTATCTGTTCGGCACCGGCGCGGAGGCGCTGGCGGCCGAAGCCCTCAATGCCATCGGGCAAACCGGCGCTACGTCGCCAACCGGCTCCAGCGCGACCACCGCTGCCCCAATCGTGCCCGGTCAGAGCGCCCAGCAGGTGAATCTCACCCAGCCCTGGGCGCAGCCCACGCAGCCCCTGCCCATCACCTCGCCGGACGACCCGGAGGCGGAACCGATCGGCATCCTGCAGGCGGCCATTCAGGACATGCAGGGGCGGTTCAATCTCAACAATCTTGCCCACATGACCCAGGTCAACGGACAGTGGGTCGAGGATCCGGTGCCGCTCGCACAGTTCCAACGACTGCTCGCATCCGTCGGCCTCGAGCCCAAATGGGCCGGCATCGCGCGCGATTGGATCGATCCGGACGATCAGGCCGGGCAACCGGACGGCGCGGAGGACAGCGTCTACACCATGCAAAACCCGCCGTATCGGACCGGCAACTGGCCGATGATGAGTCCCGCGGAACTCATGAACTTGCCCGGTTTCGGCGCGGATCGCTATCGCAAGATCGCTCCCTACGTCACCGCCCTGCCTTCGGCCACGGTCAAGATCAATGTGTGCACGGCGCCGGCCGTGGTGATCGAGAGCTTGGCCGACAGCCTGAGCGGCGAGTACACCGATGAAGTGCTCGCGAACGGCCGCAAGAGCGGCTGTTTTCCGGACGTGGCGACGCTCACGGCCGTTCTCGGCAAGAATGCGGGTCAAACCGCGAGTCAATTCGCGGACACGAGCCAGTATTTCCGTCTCACTACCCGGGTCACGCTTGGCACTACGGAGTTCACCTTGTACAGTCTTTTGTGGCGAGGCACCGGCGGCAAGGTAACCCCTCTTCTGCGCTCATTCGGAACACTCTAGAACGACATGCCTCAAACGCTTCTTCTACGCTTACCCGCGCCCGGTCAGGAAGAGACCGAGTGGCTGAGCCTCGATGAGGCCGGATCGACGATCACGGCAAAGCAACGCGGGCCTTTGAGCCTCGCGGCGGTGCTTGCGCGCACGGCGAAGGTCGTTGCCCTCGCGCCCGCGACCCAGGTGCTCTTGGCCGAGCCCGATCTGCCGCCCGGGAGCGGCGTGAAGCTTGCCCGCGCCGTCCCCTTCGCCCTGGAGGAGCAGCTCACCGAGGACATCGATGAGTTGTGTTTCGCCATCGGGCACCGACAATCGAGCGGCCGTACGCCGGTCGCGGTGGTCTCGCGCAGCGTGCTTCAGGGCTGGTTGGCCCAGCTGACCGCGGCGGGCATCGAGCCGAACGCAATCTACGCCGATATTTCTCTGGTGCCCGACAATCCTGGACAGACCATCCTGTGGCTGGAGAAATCGCGCTTGGCCGTACGCCGCCCGGGCAGCTTGCCCATCGCGGTGGAGCTCACGCCGGTGGCGGAGGCGCTGGTGGTCGCCGGGGTCATCCCCGATCCACTCGCAGAGCCGCCCGAAGCAGCACTCGAGCCCAGGCCGCTCGAAAGCGCCGTTCTGTACGTCACCCGGGAGGACTGGGCGCTGGTCCGTGATGATTTCGAAGCCCTGGCGGATAAGTTCGCCTCGCTGAAAGTTCAGATCCTCACCGAGGGACCGTTGCCCTGGCTCGCGAGACATCTCGCCGCCGCTGATTCCGTCAATCTCCTGCAGGGCGAATTCGCCCGCACCACCGACTATGGCGCCCGTTGGCATCGTTGGCGCACAGCCGCGCTGCTTGCAGGCGGATTGCTGCTGGCCCACGTCGCCGCCGCCGGCCTCAAGATTCATCAGGCAAATCACGAAACCAAAGCCCTGGACGGTGAGATCGCGCAGATTTTCTCGCAGACGATGCCCACGGAAACGTTGCAGGATCCGAGGCGCCAGATGGAGGCGCGGCTCGATCGCATCCGGCACTCCGGACCCGGCCCGGAGTATTTTCTGCGCACGCTCGAGGCGCTCAGCGGCGCCGTCGCCACCACGCCGAAGACGACGATCGATGCGCTCAGCTACCGCGAGCAATCGCTCGACATGAAGGTCTCGGGACCGAGCCTTGCGGCGCTCTCGCAGCTGACGCAGCTGGTCGCCAAGCAAGGGCTCCTGGCAGAGATTCAGTCCTCGAAGCCGGTCGACACCGGCGTCGAGGCGCAGATGCAGATTCACTCGCCGGGCACGAAGAGCCACCGATGAATACCTACCTGGTCAAGTTGAAAACCTGGTATGCGAGCCTGCAGGAACGCGAACGGCGCATGGTGCTCATCGGATCCGTGGCGCTGGCATTTTTGATTCTGGTGGGAGGAATTTTGTTGCCGCTCCAGTCCGCCGTGTCCGCCGCCGAAAAGCGCGCCGAAACCCGGCGCGAAGATCTGGCGTGGATGCACGTGAACGCTCCGGAGCTTGCTTCCGGGGGCGCGGCTCTGGTCAACGATACCAACGAGGCGCCGGTCGTGGTCGTGGACCGGGTCGGCCGCGAAGCCGGACTTGGCACGGCGCTGCGCGGCACGCAGCCGAGCGGCACCGGAGTGCGCGTACAGCTCGAGGCGGCGCCCTTCGATACGCTGGTGACCTGGATCGCGACGCTCGAGCAGCGCTACGGCCTGTCGATCGACTCCATCACCGTCGATCGCGCGGCCCGCCCCGGAGTGGTGAATGCCAACATCACCTTCGCCGCGACGCGGCGCTAAGGCGCAATCGCCGGCCGCGCGGCCGGCCCAATCCCGCTCCCTCTGGCCCCGCCTCGCCCTGATCGGCGTGCTCGCAGTGATTGTCGTCGTCGTCTGTGTGCTGCCCGCCTCCATGATCACGCGGTTTCTTCCGCCGAGCGTGCAGGCCGAGGATTTCTCTGGCAGCGTCTGGCACGGTTCGGCCGGCCGCATCACCGTGAACGGGCGACCCGGCGGAGCGCTGGAATGGGAAGTTCATCCGCTGGCGCTCCTGCGGACGCACCTCGTGGTCGATCTTCACTGGGTCAAGGGCGGCTTCGTCCTGGACGGCTCGGCGGACTGCACCCGCGCACGACTCGCGGCATCGGGCGTCACGGGGGGCGGTCCCGTGCAGGATCTCCAGGACTTCGGTCTGGCCGCGGGCTGGCGCGGAACCGCGGGAGTGCGCATCACGGATCTGACTGCGGATCTTTCCGGGGCCGGGGCCCTGCTCACGTCGGCTACCGGAGACATCACGGTTTCCGACGTATCGTCCCAGCAGTTTGCCTCCGGCGCGAATCTTGGCGGTTACGATCTGCGCTTCAACGCGGCGCGCGAGCGCGATCCCACTCCCGCTTCCGGCGGCGCCGACTTAAGTGCCGCGTTGAACGATACCGGCGGACCGCTCGCCGTGAACGCCACCCTGCAACTCTCGATGAAGACGCGCAGCGGTATTTTTTCGGGCACCGTCAAGGAGCGCCAGGACATGCCGCCGGCGCTGCGCAGTCAGTTGGACAACCTTGCACAACTTCATGCCCGGGATGCCCAGGGCCGTTTGCCCGTCGACCTGGAATTCACGTTTTGACGGATGTGAACCGCGTCACTGCTTTGCTCAGCGGTACGTCTATCGTTGGCTCACCACCCCGAAACGAGGTTCGTTGAATGCTGTTGCTCGCCGCCATCGCGCATCTGGTACCCATCCGGGCGCTCGAGCCCGATCAAGGCCCGAGCCATGTCAATCCGGTTTTGGGGCATCTAGGTTTGACAATAATCGCCCTGGTCTACGTCCTCGTCGTCATGTGGCAGAACTGAGGGTGACACCCCGGCCGCAATTGCCATCAACGAATCACTCTATATCGCAGAGTACTTGACGATACAGCAGCGACGTCATAGATTCGCGGCATCCCCGGCCAAGATCCCGCAGGCACTGATGCAATCCGAAATTCCAATCCCGATCGAAAGGCACGCACTCGGCACGCTCACCTATATTCGCAGATCCATCGAGATGTCCGGCTCCCTGGCAGTGCCGGGAATGGCCGGGGTGGTCATGGGCAGCATCGGTTTACTCGCCGCGCTGGTCGCATCGACTCCTCAATGGGCACCGCTCTGGCCGTCGATCTGGATGTTCGCCGGTGCCACGGCGTTCCTGGTCGGCGGAGCACTCATGGCGCGCGAGACCGCCCTATCCGGGCATGCGCGGTATCTCGGTCCGGTACGCAAATTTTTGCTCTGCCTGTGCCCGACGCTTTTCGCGGGCGTATTGCTCACCGCGGTGTTGTGGCATGCGGGCATGATCGACCTTCTGCCGGGCACGTGGCTCCTCTTGTATGGTTGCGCGGTGCTCTCCGCAAGCACGGTGACCATCCCGAGCACGATGCGGCTCATCGCCATCATGGGCGCGCTCTTCGTGGTGCTCGGCTCGCTCGCCTTCCTGTTGCCCGTGCAAACGCATACGTTCATTCTGGGCATCGGCTTTGGAGCGCTGCACGTCGTGTTTGGCATTCTCGTCGGACGCCGCGGCCGTGCCTACTAGAGCGGTAACGGCAAAGCGCCAAGAAGCGCAGCATGGCCCCAGCCCGGCCAAGGGCTCGGGGAGACCGATGCCGGCTGCCTGCGCCACGGCCGCGAACGGTCAGTCGGGCTTTGACCGGCTGATCTATGAGCGCGTGCGGCTCGGAATCATGAGCGCGCTCGCCACCAATGAGGAACTCACCTTCAACGAGCTCAAGTCGCTGTTCAACGCGAGCGACGGCAATCTGGGGGCGCACGCGCGCAAGCTCGAGGAAGCGGGCTACGTCGCCTGCACCAAGTCCTTCGAGGCTCGACGCCCGAAGTCGATCTACAAAATCACGGCGGCCGGCCGCAAGGCGCTGTTGCGCTATCTCGAACACATCGAGGCCGTGATCAAGGCGACGCGGCGCGTCTGAACCCCTAGCATCATGCACGTCGCCATCATCATGGACGGAAACGGCCGTTGGGCCACCGAGCGCGGTCTGCCGCGCAGCGCGGGGCACGTCGAAGGCGCCAGAGCTGTGCGCAAGGTGGTCGAGGTCGCGGCGAGCTCGCAAGTCGACACCCTCACCATCTATGCTTTTTCCGCCGCCAACTGGGCCCGGCCCTCGACCGAGGTGGCGGCGCTGATGCGGCTATTCGGACAATACCTCTTTACCGAGACGCGCCGCTGTGTGGAACAATCCATCCGCCTCAACGTGATCGGACGCCGCGACCGGTTGAACGACAGCTTGCTGCGCTCCATCGACCAGAGCGAGCGCTTGAGCGCGGCCGGCACCGGCATGCACCTGCGCATCGCCGTCGATTATTCATCTCAGTACAGCATCGTCGAGGCGGCCCGGCGCGCCTCACGCGATGGCGATTTCACCTCGGAGGGCTTCAAGCGTTTGCTGCACGAGGTCGATCATTGCGCGTACCCCGCGGGTGATGTGGATTTGCTGATCCGCACCGGTTCCGAGCAGCGCTTGAGTGATTTTCTCCTGTGGGAATGCGCCTACGCCGAACTCTACTTCGCCAACTGCCTATGGCCTGACTTCGATGAGCGGCGATTCCGCCAGGCTCTGGAGGCGTTCGCCGGACGCGAACGGCGCTTCGGCGCGTTGGGCGGCGACAAGCGCTGAGATTCTCGACGCGCTAGAATCGGTCGATGACGAACGATACCCAGCGCGCACCGCAATGCGCGAGAATGCCTTTATTCGCCGCAACAGTGGCGCTTTCCTTGGTGCTGGGCGGCGCAGCCTCCGGGACTTCCGATCCGGGCGGCGATGCCCATCTCGAGACCACACTCGACAACGGCATGCGCGTGGTGATCGTGCGCAATTCGCTCGCCCCCGTCGTCACCGTGGAGATGAACTTCATGGTCGGCGGCAACGAGACTCCGGCGGGTTTCCCGGGTATGGCTCACGCCGAGGAGCACATGGCGTTTCGCGGCTGCGCCGGCATGAGCGCGGATCAAACGGCAGCGATTTACGCCGAGCTCGGCGGCCAAAATAACGCGGATACGCAACAGAACATCACTCAGTATTTCGCCACCGTGCCCGCGTCGGATCTGGATATCGCGCTCAAGGCACAGGCTGCCTGTTTGCAGGGAGTCGACGATTCGCCCGCCGAGTGGGCCGAGGAACGCGGTGCCATCGAACAGGAGGTCGCCCGCGATTTGTCCAATCCCACCTATAAGTTCATCAACCGGTTGAACCAGGACATGTTTGCCGGCACCCCTTACGCTCATGATCCGCTCGGTACGAAGGCGTCGTTCGACGCCACCACAGGCGAGATGCTGCAATCGTTCCATCGCACCTGGTATGCGCCGGGAAACGCCATTCTGATCATCGTGGGCGATGTCGATCCCTCCGACGCCATGGCGAAAGTGCGACAGATGTTCGGGGGCATTCCCAATCACGCCGTTCCGGCCCATCCTGCGGTGAACTTGAAGCCCGTGAAGTCCGAGACTTTCACGCTGGATAGTAATCTTCCCTATGTGCTCGGTTTTATCGCGTACCGATTTCCGGGAACGAGCTCGAAGGATTTCGCCGCCGCTCAAATTCTCGCGGACGTATTGAACAGCCAGCGGGCGGATCTGTATGGATTGGTGCCGGCCGGCAAGGCGCTGGCCGCGGAGTTTGGAGTAGCCGAGCCGTATGCCCAGGCGAGCGTCGGTTACGGGGTGGTCGCTCTGCCGGCGGGAGCCGACGCCGAGAGCGCCATCAAGGAAATGCGCGGCATCCTGGCGCGCTACGCCGAGACGGGAGTTCCGGAGGAACTGGTCGAGGCGGCGAAACGACATGAATTGGCGGACGACGAGTTCGAGCGCACGTCGATCCCAGGGCTCGCCAACGTGTGGTCGAACGCGCTCGCTGCCGAGGGCCGGGCGACGCCCGACGAGGACATCGAAGCTGTCAAACGGGTCACCGCCGCAGACGTGAATCGGGCGGCGAAAGCCTATCTCACCGATCAAAATTCGATCACCGCCGTGCTGAAGCCGGTGCCCACGGGTCAGCCGGTCGCGACCAAGGGCTTCGGTGGGGCGGAACAGGTGACCTCCGCTCCGTCAAAGCCGGTGCAGTTGCCGCCCTGGGCGGCTGCGGACTTGGCGCAGCTCAAGATTCCGGGCGATTACATCGAAGTTTCCGACATGAGACTTGCGAATGGCATCCGACTCATCGTCAAGACCGATCGGACCAGCCCGACCGTGTCGATATTGGGCGCCGTGCAGCATGATTTCGGTCTTCAGACACCGAGCGGGCAGGATGGCATTTCCGACGTGCTCAGTGCGCTTTTCTCGTACGGCAGCGAAACCCGCGACCGCCTGGTGTTCCACAAGGCGCTCGACGACATCGCCGCGAATGAAACGGCGGGGTATGAGTTCTCGTTGAGCGTGCTCACCGCCAATTTCTCGCGGGGCGTCGAGTTGCTTGCCGACAACGAGTTGCATCCGGCGCTCCCGGAGAAGGCGTTCGCCGTGGTCAAGCGGCAGACCGCCGAGTTCCTCGCCGGCAACATGAAGAGTCCGGAGTACCGCACCCTGCGTGCGCTCGATGTGGCGCTGCTGCCTGCCGGCGATCCGGTTTTGCGTCAAGCGACTCCGGCGACGGTCGCGAACGTCACCCTGGATGGAGTGCGCTCTTTTTACGCTGCCACCGTACGACCGGATCTGACCACGATCGTGGTGATCGGCGATGTGTCCGCGCAGGACGCAAAATCTGTCGTCGAGAAATGGTTCGGGGATTGGCGCGCAAACGGGCCTAAGCCGGCCACCACGCTTGCGCAGGTCGCCCCCAACGCGCCGTCATCGGTCTCCGTCGCGGACCCACAGGCGGTGCAGGATTCGGTATTCCTCGCCGAGCAGCTGAATCTGGACCGCTTTGCCGCGGATTACTATCCTCTGCAGCTGGGTAATCACGTGCTTGGGGGCGGTTTCTACGCGACGCGTCTCTATCACGATCTGCGCCAGGTTGCGGGGTACGTCTACACCGTCGACGTGCGCCTCGACGCCTCCAAAACCCGCGCGAACTACGCCGTCACCTATGGCTGCGAACCGAGGAATGTGTCCAAGGCCCGGGGACTGATCGAGCGCGATCTCGACCAGATGCGCACGCACGACGTGTCCGAGGAGGAGCTGCATCAGGCGAAGGCACTGATCCTCCGGCAGATACTGCTGAACGAGTCGAGCGAGGAAGCCGTGGCGCACGGGCTGCTCGGACGAGCCGAGATCGATTTGCCGCTCGATGAGCCGATCATCGCCTCGAAGAAGTATTACGCGATCACCGCGCCGGAGATTCGCGCTGCGTTTGAAAAGCACATACGCACCGGTGACTTGGTCCAGGTGGTGCGGGGTCCGGCGCCGCATTGAAGGGAGCGCCAACATCTGACAGGTAGATGAGCGTTCATCCACTGCACAAACAAGCTGCGGCAGCTGAATATCCCTTCAGCGAGGAGAATTTTCTATGACCATCAGCGACACCAAGAATCGGACCGATGCGGACGCAACCGGCGTCGAAGGCACCGGGTCCTCCGACGAAGCGATCGGGCGCCCTGGGAATTGGCGCGAGGGGCGCTACCAACAGCGAGGCGCGCCCATCGATCAGTCCGTGAACAAGCCCTCCGAGACGACCGCGGAGCCGCACGATACAGTCGGAACCCAAACTCCGCCGGCCACCGGAAGGGAAAATGCTGCAAGCCGGCAACCTCCCAAGGGACAAGCACCGGTCACCCGAAAAGACTACGAATGACGCAAGAGTAGCTATGTCGCCGGCGCTGCGCCCCCCGCCCGGCCGACGCACAGCGCTCAATCGGTCGACGAAAGATGCGTTGCTACGAAGCGTCCAATCTCCTTGAACACAGCCTCGACCTGGCGAGGCGTCGGTACACCACCTTGGGTATACGCGCAGATCACCACGGGTTCGTCGCGCATCGACCAGGCCATCGCGACATCGCCAAACGCGTCCTTGCCGTTGTTGCCGGTCTTGGCGCCGACCCGCCAGCCTTTCGGCAGACCGGCGCGCAAGCTGTCGTTTCCCGTCTTGCAGCCCCCAGTCGAGCCTGACCGCGGTCGACCTTATCTAGAACGCAGGCGGCGAGTGATGCCTTGAAGGTACTGCACATGACGAAGCGCTCATGAGCCCTCCAGGCGATTTTCGCACCGGTCCTGAGATTTTCCGCGTAAAGACCGATGTGTCCACCGCTGCCTCGTTCATAGTCCGTGACTGCAGTGATCGGAGCTTCTTGCGCCGGTGAGGGTGAAGCGAGCAGCGCCAGCGCGGCGCGCAAAACGTCTCTTCTGTCCACCGTCAATCGCTCGTATCCACCGGCGTACAATTCGTGCGTCCCTGCATCAGGCAATCCTGCAGGTCCGACATGGCTTTGAGCTTGTACACCAGCAGAAGACCGCCGAGCACCAACACCACGCAAACGATCAGCCCGACGATGGCCGCGCGGTGCGAATGCGCATCCTGCCGGCGGTGCGATTCCAGTTCCGACTCGTTTTCACTCACGCGAACGAAACTAGACGTTCCGGCAGCGCGGGTCAACCGAGGCTAACCTTCCGGGTCCCAGTCGCGCCACGCGCCGATCAACGGGAAATACAAACCCACGCGCACAGGCTCAGGTCCGAGCCTGCGCGCGAGAGCCGCATAGCGCTCGAGCTGGGGCCGGTAGCGCTCGACTTCGCGCTCCAGGAATTCCTTCAGGCCGCCCC
The DNA here is from genome assembly GCA_050012215.1 of Steroidobacteraceae bacterium. GTDB lineage: Bacteria > Pseudomonadota > Gammaproteobacteria > Steroidobacterales > Steroidobacteraceae > Bog-1198. The sequence goes on along the minus strand of JBEKHO010000005.1, from coordinate 117,248 downwards.
CCGCGTGCCGGCTGGTCTTGTAATCGATGACCCAGCGCACGCCTTCCTCGTCCACGAAGCTTCGGTCAAAGACGGCGCGCACGATCTCGCCGCGCCAGTGACCCGACACCGCATGTTCTCGAAAATCGTCCCGATAGCCCTGCTTCAGGATCCAGCGCCCGCGCGGATCGCCGTACACGGCAATCAACGCCGCCACGACCCGTTCGGTTGCCTCCCGCAGGCGCTCCTGCGGGACTCCATTGAGTGCCAGCCAGCGCGTGAAGTGCGGCGCTCGCGCGCGTATGGCAGAGTCATCATGGGTCTCAATGTTCATTGACTGAAGCTCTGCATGGACGAGGGAGCCCACGCGCCGGGCAGTCTCGCCGACCCAATCGAATATCGGGGTTTCCTCGCGCATATCCGTGATCGACAGCACGGGCGCGATTCCCGGGAGCCCGCCGGGGGTTCTCTGTTGTTCCGGGGACCAATCGGCGGGGACCCGCTGCAGGGGTCCACCGCGCAGCGCCGGCGGCGCGTCGATGGCCGTGGCCGGACTCCCGGCATCGATGATGAACTGCTCGGACACGGCCGACCACAATACCGCCAACAAGCTCCCGGGATGCGGCGCACGTACGTCGGGTGGCTCGTCCGGATTCTCGCCGGGGGCGGCGTCGGGGTCCTCGCGCAATCCAACCTCCGCATATAAATGCAGCTCCGACTTTGCACGGGTGCAGGCTACGTACAACAGGCGTTGCGATTCGAGCGCGGCGGCATCTCTGGCCTGCGCCCGGAGGAATTCGAACAATCGATTGAGGCCGCTACCCACGGGCGGCCGCGCCGCCATCACCATGCCATCCCGCTGCGTGCGCGCGAACTGGTGAGCCAAGAGCAACTGACTGCCACTTTGCCTCGCATGTCGATTGAGTGCGGGCACGACCACCAGGTCGAACTCGAGGCCCTTGGCTTTATGGATGGTCATGATCTCGACGGGACACTCCGCACCGCCATCCGCATAGAGATCTGCAAACCGCCGCACCAGATCGGCGGAATCCGGAAGGCCCTGTTCGCCGAGATCGCGCAGGCGCGCGAACACGGTACCTACGTGGGCAAGCCCGCGTTCGTCCGCGGCGCAGGCCGCCCCCCCGAGCGCCAGCCAGGTGCGCTCGATCCACCTTGGCAGCTCCGTATGATTGCGGACTCGAAATGCATCCTCGAGTACGCCCCTGAGGCGTCTGCAACGCTCGGCACCATCGGCACTCAACTGGTCGAGCACGGCGGCGTCGCAGAGCGCATCCCACACGATCGGCCCGGCGCGCGCGATCAGCAGCAGATCCTGCAGGGTGATTCCGGCCCAGGGCGCGCGCAGGACGGCGAGCCAGGCGGTCCGGTCCCCGAGATGGCTGAGCGCACAGATCAGCATGACGAGATCCCGCACCACGGCACGGTCTTGCAAAGGCTCGATGTCGACGGCCCGGAATGCGATGCCGCGGACTCGCAGCGCGAGCGCGATGTCTCGGGCATGGCTGCGCGCACGCACCAAGATGGCGATTCGCCACTCGGGGCGCTCGGTTCTGCGCACCTCTACCAACTCGGCAACCGCCTTCGCTTCAGCGGCGGCGCTCATGAACCCGCACAAGGTAACCGCACGCACATTGTCGGGCGCTGCGACCTCGGAGGTGCTCGGCCGGAATGCAATGGCGCCGCGTTGCCGGTCATCGCTGCGCGGCATGATCCGCTCGAAGCAACCGTTGATCCATTGCACCAGAGCCGGGCTCGAGCGGAAATTGCTGGACAGACGCCGCAGGTCGAACTTCATTTCCCCGATGCCGATTTCGGCGAGCTCCAGGAAAGCCCGCACCTCCGCCTGACGGAAGCCGTAGATCGACTGCATCGGATCACCGACGCAGAAGACGCTGCGTCCGTCGCCGTGCTGCCAGCCGGACGTCAACATGCGCACCAGTTCGAGCTGTGCGCCCGAGGTATCCTGAAACTCGTCGAGCAGCAGATGCTGCAATCGATAGTCGAGCCGCAGGCCGAGGTCCGTCGGCGATTCGTCGGACCCGAGCGAGCGCAGCGCGGCGAGCGATACGGCCGGAAAGTCCACGGCCCCGCGCTCGCGAAACACATTCTCCAGCTCCGCGGCGGCCAGCACCAGTACTTGCGCCACATCGCGCACGCGCATCCAATCGTCGTCGCCGTACCGGGGCTCAGGCAACCCTTGAACGCCCTCGAGCGCACGCGCCGCACCGGGACGTCGGTCGAACTGAGCCAGTAAATCGTTCATGGGCTTCAATTCGGCACAATCCGGCGGAAACCCCTGCGTCTTATTGAAGCGTTTACGCAACCCGCCATCCCGGGTGAGGAACAATTCGGCAAAACTTCGCCAGCGCGCCAAGTCCGACGCCTCCGCGCAAAGCGGACCGCTCCGCTCAAGCCAAACCGACCACTCCGGCCGCTCCGGACCCAGCCGCCTCGCGGCATCCCGCATCAACGGCGGCAGGCTCGCCATCGCCTCGCCTCCCAGGCACTCCAGCGCAGCTTGCAGTCTGCGGGTGACCAGCAGTGCGAGGTCCTCGTCGAAGTGGGTTCTCACGCGATCGAGCTGTGCCGCATCGAGCGTGCTCGCCGCCCCCAAGTGGCCGGCCAACAGCGCCAGCCAGCGATCCCGGCCTGCAAGCATCTCTGCGATCAGCCCGACCAGTTGACGCCAGCGCTGATCGCCCACGGCGAGTGTGCGCTCGACTGCCGCGCCAAATGCGTCCGACTCTTCGTGCGCGAGGGCACGCCTGGCCGCCTCCTCGTACGATGGACGGGCATCGTCGAGCAAATTGAGCCGCCCGCCGGCGCCGGAGGCGATGGGCAATTGCGTGGCCAGCCACGCGTTGAAGGAATCGATGGTTTCGATACGCAGGCGCGAGGGCTGGCGCTCGACGTCGATCCGCAGCGACTGCAGATGATCCCGGGCGGCGACCGCCAATGTCCAGGTGTCCGCGTTAAACCCAGGCGGACATTCCGGCAGCGCGGCGTTGCCGAGCGCGCCGATTACACGCCGCCGCATCTCTTCGGCGGCCATCCGTGTGAAGGTCAACGCCAGGATGCGCTCCGGAGCATCGGCAATTGCGAGGAGCCGCAGGTAGCGCTGCGTCAACAAGGTGGTCTTGCCGCTGCCGGCTGGCGCCTGCACCAGCACCGAGCCCCGGTGGTTGACGGCATCTGCACGCGCGTCCGAGTCTCTTGGGGCAACGCGGTTCACGCATCCTCCACAGGCTCGTCGAGCGCGTCGGAAAGATCCAGCGTCGAGGGGACTCTGCACAATCCGTGCAAATGACAGGTGCGGCAGGCCGTCGGTAGCGGATCGACCACCGCGCGCCCATCGCGAAACTCACTTGCCAGCCTGTCGATCCTCTCCGACCAACGTTCCATCAGCTCCTCGAGGCTTCCCATCCCTTCGAGGCGACTGGCGCGCTTTCCCGGAAAGACCCCGCCGCGCTCCGCTTCCGCGATGAAAGTGCATTCGGCCGCGTTGATCTTGCCGTAAGCCACCGCCACCAGCGCCCGTCGGTGCAAGAGCGCATAGATGGGCAGCTGCGGGTTGTCGGGACGCTCACCCTGCCAGTCCCGGCTGGCCGCTCCGGTCTTGTAGTCGATCAACAGCCGCGAGCCGTCGGGCAGCTGGTCGATTCGGTCGATGCGTACGGAGAAGTCGAGCCCGGCATGCCGTACGGTTTCGCTTCCAGCCTCCAGCCGCTCGACCTCGAAGGGATCGCGCTGACCCTCGAGCTCGAGCCAACGCCCGATCAGCGTCAGCAATCGTTCCTGTTCCCGCTCACGCCAGCGCTCACCGGGGTTGCGGCGCGCGCACAGCCTGGCGATGGCGCGTCGGGCGCCCTGCGCGATCAGACTCGCAAGTTCCTGCGGACGCGCCAGGAACTCGGCGAGGCCGGCCGAGCCCCCGAGCTGCAACCAAATCTCGTGCAGCGATTCGTGCACGAGCTCGCCGCGCTCGCGCTCGTTGAAGCCCGGCACAGGGATTTCCAGCGCTTCGGCGCGAAGACGGGTCTCGGCGAGCCCACGAAAGGCGCATCGGGACTGCGCTTTGAGCGTCGATACCCCGCGCGTTTTCTCACCCTCGCCGAACGCCGGTGCCCAATCGTCGTTCAGGCGCTCGATGATCGGGGCGCGCTCGAGCTGTGCTCGCCAGTGCGGGTGGGAGCGCGCGGGCGCCACGCCAGCGACCACCGTACCGGGGGGCACCGCGAGGAACGTGTCGAGCAGTGGACTCGGCGCCGCGCGGCGTCCATCCTCCGTGTCGGCGCAGCTGAAGGCACAGCGGCTCGTGCGTGCGAGCCAGCGCCTCTGCAGATCTTCGGCGAATCGCAGCTGTGACTCCATCGACGCGGCGACCACTCCGTATTCCCGCTGCAAGCGGACCGGCAACAACGGCAGCGGTTCCAGCGGCGGCGGCCAACGCGTTTCGTCGCACGAGGCCGCCCAAAGCCCGTCGTACGCGAGCCACGGGTCCATCCATTGACCGCTCACCCAGATGGGCGGAACTCCGGTCTGCACCTGGAACTGAGTGTCCCGCGCGGCGCGCCGAAGAATGCTCTCCGCAGAGGTCCGCGACTGACTGCCGAAACTGACATCCCCCTGCGCGAGCGTCGCCAACAGCTCGCGAAATCGCTCGGCGGACTGATACTCGCTGCTCGACCACCGATGCCGGAAACTCCAGGGACCGCTCTCGAAGGAGGCGATCCAGACCGACAGCCATCGGCTCATGGGGTGGCTGCCCTTTAGCTCGCCGAGAGTTTGCAAGGCCCTCGTGATGCGCAACAGCGCCGGCGCCGGTCGCAGCTCTTCGACGCGCCCGACCTTCTCCGCCAGCCCCAGCCATTCGCTCAGCGACGCCTCGGCGGAAGCGCACGAGCGCACTGCAACGTCGAGGCACGCGGCAGCGCTTGCCTCGGACGAGGATTCGCTCAGCTCGGGCGCTCGCAACAGTGCGCTGAATTGGGCGAACGGGATCCGTCCGCTCGCCGCCGACAGCAGCTCCAGCGCCGATCGAACCGGTGCGAAGTCGGCAAGCGGCGTACCGCCGGCGACGGCATACGGAGCTGCCGCGCCAACCTCAGGCAGCGAGAACCGATGCAACGCCAACGCGGCATCGAAGGCGTCCACGAGTTCCGAGCGTCGCTGAGCGAGATCCGGCACGCAAATCCACGCACGAAAATCGTCGCGCATCGCGAGGTGCCCGCGCGCCCACTCCGCAATGGTCGCAAGCTCCGCTGCTGGGGACTCCACGCAAAGCATTTGCGGCACATGAATCTGTGGGCCGCCCGCCGCGCGAAGCGGCGCCAAAGGTGCGCCGGCATGGCGCTCGAGCCAGGCTCGCGCAACCGGACGCCACAGAGGACTCTCGATCCAAGCGACCTCCGCCGCGCTTTCGGCGTCGGGTATCGCATCCGTGTTTCCCCGCCCACCGACACCGCCGAGCAACTCGTCCGCGCCGAGACACTTGAGCTCACGGCAGCGATGCGCAAATCGAGCGCTCCACTCCACGAACATGGCGGCTTCCTCCCCTCCATCGGCGGCGATGGCGCTCATGGGGATGCCATACTCATGGGTGGCGCGGCGCGCCCTTCTCGCGGCGCGTGCCGCCCCCGACGGCTCGAGAAACCGCCCGGCGTCGCTGCCCAGGACCACATCGCGCCACAACTCCCGCTCCTCCACGTCGCCGAGGCAGCGCGGCAGGGCCGAGTCGGTAAGCTGCCGTCGAACGTATCGCTCCTTCAGCCAACCCCCAAAATCCCGTATCCGCGGAGTGCTCCAAATCTGGCGCCCCGAGACCAGGTGCGAGCGCTCCACCGCGTCCACCAGCGCCGCGGCAAGCTCGGTATTGGGCACGAGAACGGTCAATCCGGACTCGACGGCCTGGAGCAGTCGAGTTAGCAAGCAACCACCCGCTTCACACCCGACCTCGGCCGGTCGGATCCGGGGCGGCGCAGACCGGTACGGGCACCGAAATCGGCACCAGTACGGCCTCCAAAAGTGCCCGCGTATAGGGGTGCACCGGCGCCGCGAACAGTGCTTCGCACGATGCCGTCTCGATCAGGTTACCGTCGTGGATCACCGCGACTCGGTGACTGATGTGCCGGACCACCGCGAGGTTATGGCTGATGAACAGCATCGCGGTGCCGAATTCGCTCTGCAGGTCGGACAAGAGATTTACGATCTGCCCCTGAATCGATACATCGAGCGAGCTCACCGGTTCGTCGCATATCAGAAGCTTCGGATGGAGCATCATCGCCCGCGCGATCGCGACGCGCTGGCACTGCCCGCCGCTCAATTCGTGGGGGTAGCGGCCCAGCATCGATTCCGCGAGGCCGACGCGCTCGAGCATCCGTCCCATCCGCATATGACGATCGCCCGCCGTCAGATCGCGTTCGAAGATGAGCAGCGGCTCCGCCAGTGTCCCAGCCACGGTCATCCGCGGATTGAGACTTGTCAGCGGATCCTGGAAGACGATTTGCAACTCGCGGCGCTGGCTGCGAAGCGTCGCGGCATCGCAGCGCAAAAGATCCATCCCACGCCAGAACACCTGCCCGCGCGAGGCCCGAATCAACCGAAGGACCGCCCGGGCCAAGGTGGATTTACCGGATCCGGATTCACCGACCAGACCGAGCGTTTCTCCCGCATAAATCTGGAAACTCACCTCACCGAGCGCGCGAACGCCGCGATAGTCCACGCCGAGGCCGCGCACGTCGAGCAGCGGCTCGCTCATGTCAACGGATGATGACATGCAACCTCTGCACCTGAGTGCACGGCGACGAGCGCCGGACGCTCATGGGTGCAGCGCTCCGTCGAGCGCGGACAGCGGGGTGCAAACGCGCAGCCGCGTTCAGGCTCGGCGGCGCCGGGTGCCTGTCCGGCGAGAAATGGCATTCGCTCGGTTCGCGCCCGGTGAAAATCGGGCACGCATTGCATCAGCAATGCGGAGTACGGATGCCGTGCTCCGCGCAGCAGCTCGGCGGCCGGAGCGCTCTCCACGACCCTGCCCGCATACATGACGGCGATGCGATCCGCGAGGCTTGCGACGACCGCGAGATCATGGCTGATGAGCACGATGGAGATCCCCGTCTGCGTGCGCAGCTCCCGCAAAAGCTCGAGGATCCGCGCCTGCACGGTCACATCGAGCGCGCTCGTCGGCTCGTCGGCGATGACGAGTGCGGGCTCGCACAGCAAGCTCATGCCGATCATGACCCGTTGGCGCATGCCCCCGGAAAGCTCATGGGGATATTGCTTCAGACGCCGCCGCGGATCCGGAATGTGCACCCGATCGAGCGCACTCAATGCTGCACGTTCCGCGTCCCGCCACGACAGGCCGCGGTGATGGACCAAAATCTCGGCGAGTTGCATGCCGATCTTGAGGTGCGGCGTGAGCGAGGTCATGGGATCCTGAAACACCATGGCGAGCTTCGAGCCGCGAATCCGGTTGAGCTGATCCGGCGGCAGCCCCAGAATTTCTCCATCCTGGAACAGCGCGCTGCCGCTCACCTGCGCGCCGCTCGGCAACAGACCCATCACGGCCATGAAAAGCTGAGTCTTTCCCGAGCCGGACTCGCCGACGACCCCGAGGCATTCGTGCGCGCCCACCGAGAGCGAGACGCCGCGCACCGCGGCCGCCGTGCCGCCGAAGATCGGGTAGTCGACCCGTAGCGCGCGGGTACTCAGCGTCGCGAGCGGTTCGCGGTCCTCCGTCATCGGCGTGTTCCCGCATCGAACGCGTCGCGCAGGCGATCCCCGAAGACGTTCAGACAAACCAGCAGCAGCGTCAGGAAGACCCCCGGCCCGAGCAATATCCACGGTGCCGCTTCCATCTCTCCGGCGCCTTCTGCGATCAAGGTGCCGAGACTCGCGCGAGGTTCCTGGATTCCGAGGCCGAGAAAACTCAGAAAGCTCTCGAGCAGGATGATCTGCGGGATGGTCAGCGTCGCATACACGATCACCGGTCCGATGACGTTCGGCAGCACGTGCCTGCAGATGATGCGGGCGGTTCCGGCGCCCGAGGCGATCGCGGCCTCGATGTATTCCTGGCGCCTGATGCTCAAGGCCTGGCCGCGCACGATCCGCGCGAGCGTCAACCAGCCGACCGCGCCGATCGACACGAACAGCAGATACTCGTTCCGGCCGAACACCACGGTCAGGAAAATCACGAAGAAAATGAGCGGCAGCCCGCCGAGAATCTCCACGAGCCGCATCATCACGTCATCGGTGCGACCACCGACGTACCCCGCGATCGCCCCGTACATCAGTCCCAGGCTGAGGCTGACGGCGCTCGCCACCAGCCCCACGATCATGGAGACTCGAGCACCCGCAAGCGTGCGCACGTATAGATCGCGGCCCAGGCGGTCGGTGCCGAACCAATGGGCATGTGCGATGCCCGGATCGGCGGCGATGAACGACCAATCGAGCGTTTCAACCCGGTTTGGGTTCAGCCACGGGCCAATCACTGCCAGCGCCACCAGCGCCAGGATGATGCCGAGCGATATGCGTGCGCCGGGATTCGCCAGCAGGCGCCGTCGGGCCATTCCCCAAAGCGTCTCGGTCACCGTTCGAACCGGACGCGCGGATCGAGCCACGCATAGAGAAGATCGACCACCAACCCCATGCCGATGAGCACGACGGAGTATAGGATCACCATGCCGAGCACCAACGTGTAATCGCGGTTGAGCGCTCCCTGGACCAGATAGCGTCCCACCCCGGGAAGTCCCGCGATCGACTCGACCACCAACGACCCGGTCATGATCGACGCAACGGCCGGTGCAAGATAACCCGCTACGGGAATGAGCGCCGGACGCAGCGCATGACGAAGGATCACGGTGTGCAAGGGCAACCCCATCGAAAACGCGGTGCGTATGAACGGACGTTGCAACACGTCCAGCAAGCTCGCGCGAGTCATGCGCGCGACATAGGCCAGCGGCGGCAACGTCAACGCCACGATCGGCAAAATCAAATGCCGGATCGAGCCGGGTTCCCATCCCGCAACCGGCAGCCAGCGCACGTAGATGCCGAACAGCAAGCCGAGCAGCGGCAGCACGACGAACGACGGCACGGCGATACCCACGACGGCGAGCGTCATGACGGTGTAATCGGCCGGCCGATCATGGCGGAGCGCCGCGAGGATTCCGACGAGCATCCCGAGCGACAGCGCAAGAATCAAAGCCGCGCTGCCGATTTCCGCAGTCACAGGCAATCCCTGGCCGATGAGTTCGGTGACCGTGAAGTCCTTGTACCGGAACGACGGGCCGAAATCCCCGTGCAAAAGCGAGCCCAGGTAACGCGTATATTGCACCCACAGCGGCTGATCGAGGCCGTACGCGCTCTGCAGGTTCGCCAGGATCTCCGGCGGCAGTGATTTCTCCTGGTCGAAGGGACCGCCCGGAGCGATCCGGACAAGCAAGAACGACAGCGTCACGATGATGAACAGCGTCGGGATCGCGCCCCCCAAGCGCTTTAGGAAATAGCGGAGCATCGACACGAGTCTATCGACTGACCGCAAGGTGGACAAGTAAACGGCGGCCCCCTAAAATACGAAGTTCACCCGGCTCGAGGTTTCATGGAATCCACACGCCCCATCCGTGCGCTCATTCGCGGCCTTGACGCGCTGACGGTGCTCAACTCTCGCGACGGCGCGACCGTGTCGGAGGTGGCGCAGGACATCCGCCTGCCCCGCACCACGGTGTATCGGATTCTCGAGACCCTGTGCGGTGCCGGGTTCTTGTTCCGCGATGCCGGCGATGATCGATACCGCTTGATGGTCACGGTTCGCGCACTCTCCGGCGGTTTCGACGATGACGCGTGGGTCACCCAGATAGCGAAGCCGTTGATCGGCGACCTCGGCCGCGAAATCGTATGGCCGGTCTCGATGTCGACCCTGCTCGGAACCTCGATGATCGTGCGCGAGTCCAGTTCGAGCGCTCTTCTCGACGAACGCCACTCCGCGGGGTATCGGATGCCGATGCTGTCCACGGCCGCCGGAAGGGTGTATTTGAGCTTCTGTCCCCCGCCCCAGCGCGACACGCTGATCGACATCTTCGCAAGATCGGGCAAGGAGGAGGACCGCCTGGCCCGCGCGCCGCGCACGGATCTCACCCGGATCCTGTCGGATACCCGGGCCGGCGGATATTCTTCCACTTCCCGCGCCCGGCGGCCGGTCGAGGAAATCAGCGTCAGCGTTCCGGTCCTCTCGGAGGAACGCATCCTCGCCTGCCTTACCGTTCGATTCGCGGCCAACGCCCTGCCGCAGAGGGCGGGCGTCGAGCGGTTTCTGCCCAAGCTCAGGCAATGCGCGTCGCGGATCAGTCATTCATTCGTTGAACAACAAGCCGAAGCGCAACGCAAAGGCGCGCCCGAACGGGCTGCTTAAGGAGTTTCGAAATGCAAAAGATCATGGTGTGTATCAAGCGCGTCGTCGACTATAACGTGCGCGTCCGGGTAAAACCCGACGGAAGCGGTGTGATGCTCGACGGCGTCAAGATGAGCGTCAACCCCTTCGATGAGATCGCGCTCGAAGAGGCGTTGCGCATCAAGGAGCGCGTGGGCAACGTCGAGGTACTGGCCGTGAGCATCGGCGTCTCCGATACGCAGCAACAGCTTCGAACCGCCCTCGCCATGGGAGCGGACCGCGCGATCCTGGTTCAAAGCGATGTCGCGGTCGAGCCGTTGACGGCGGCGCAGACGTTCCTTGCGGTCGCAAAAAAGGAAAACCCGGATTTGATCTTCCTCGGCAAGCAGGCGATCGACGACGACGCAAACCAGACAGGCCAGATGCTGGCCGCGATCTGGGAGCGGCCGCAGGCGACCTATGCATCGAAGGTGGAGATTGACGGTGCGAAAGCGCGGGTAACCCGCGAAGTGGATGCCGGTCTCGAGACGATCGAGGTCGATCTGCCGGCGGTGATCACCGTGGACCTGCGGCTCAACGAACCGCGCTACGTGAAGCTGCCCGACATCATGAAGGCGAAGAAAAAGCCGCTCGATGTGACGACGCTCGATGCGCTCGGCATCAGCGCCGGACAGCTGATCAAGGCGGTGAAAACCGATCCGCCGCCCCAACGGCAGAAAGGAATCATGGTGAAGGACGTGGCGGAGCTGGTCGACGTACTCAAGAAAAAGGGTTTGATCTAATGAGCAAGATACTGATCGTCGGTGAACACGACGGCAAGACACTGAATCCCGCCACGGCCAAGTGCGTCACCTGCGCAAAGGCCATTTCCGGCGCCGAAATCACTATCGCGCTGCTCGGCGCCGACACCGCGGCAGTTGCGGCGCAGGCTGCTGAAATCGCCGGCGTCAAATCGGTCGTTCGCGTCGACCGGCCGGAGAATGCGCATCCGCTCGCGGCCACCTTCGCGCCTCAGATCGTCGCGCTGGGTCAAGACTACAGCCACCTTTTCGGCCCCTCCACCAGCTTTGGCAAAGACCTGATGCCGCGCGTCGCGGCACTGCTCGGTGTCCCGCAAGTGAGCGATTTGATGGCGGTGGAAAGCGCACATCGCTTTCGTCGGCCAATCTACGCGGGCAACGCCATCGTGACGGTGGAAGCCGACCCGGCGCGCAAGCTGGTCGCCACGGTACGCGTCGCCTCGTTCGAGGCCGCCGGCACGGGGGGCTCCGCGTCGACCGAGTCCAAGACGCTGGAGGTCACTCTCCCCACCCATACGCGCTACGTCGGTGCGAAATCCGGATCGACCGACCGCCCGGATCTGCAGACGGCTAAGAAGGTCGTGTCGGGCGGCCGCGCCTTGGGCAGCGCCGAGAACTTCAAGCTCTTGTTCAGCTTCGCCGACAAGATCGGCGCCGCGGTCGGTGCATCGCGCGCAGCCGTCGACGCCGGCTACGCTCCCAACGAAATGCAGGTGGGTCAGACCGGCAAGATCATCTCGCCGGAAATGTACATAGCCATCGGCATTTCAGGCGCCATCCAGCACCTCACCGGCATCAAGGATGCCCGCACCATCGTCGCGATCAACAAAGACGGCGAAGCCCCGATCTTCGAGGTCGCCGACGTAGGCCTGGTCGGAGACCTATTCCAAATCGTCCCCGAATTGGAACGCCTGGTAGGCTAATCCCCCCCAGCCCACGTGAGCCTCCCTCGCGCCGGCTGGGCCTTCGCCCCTGCCCCGGGCCCCTTCTTGCTCGCTTGAGTAGTCAGCGGCCCTGAGCCCGGCTGCGTGGCCACACCCAGTGCCAGTGTGATGGTGCAGCCACCACCTCTTCTTTCTAACTGTCATCGCGAACACATCTCAGGACAGGCCGCCCGTTAGCACAGAGGTCGGAGCGGACGGGCATTTCCCGGAGCGTGGAAAACATGGATGTTTTCCCCGCAGCCTCCAGGGACGGATTCACGGCGGTCCGGAAATGCCCGTCCGCTCCGGCCTTAGTACAAAAGCGCCGTCTTACCCTGAGCGGGTGATCGAATGCACAGCCGAATCAATCGCCTCCACCACCCTCCCCACATGCCCCCTACCAAACGGCATCGGCGGCCGAAGCTTCAAAATATCAGCCTCCGGCCCTTCGTAGCCGATCAGTACGCGGGCCCGTGATGCCAGCGTGTTGATGATCCGCTTCGCGCACTGACGCGCCGAGAGCCCACCGACCGCGTTCACCTGCATACCGTACAACAAGCCGGCGCCGCGCAACTCGCCGAGGGCGGCATGCTGCGCAGAGAGCGCCTGCAGTTGTTCCCGGAAGTAGGCCCCGGTGCTCGCAGCGTTCTCCATCAGCGCCTCGCGCTCGAGCACCTCGAGGACCGCCAACGCCGCCGCGGCCGCCACGGCGCTGCCGCCGAAGGTCGAAAAGAAGCCGAATTCGGCCTGAAAGGCTTCGATCAGATCGCGGTTTGCGATAACGACGCCCATGGGGTAGCCGTTGGCCACGGGCTTGCCCAGGGTCACGATGTCGGGGTCGAGGCCCCGGCGCTCGAAGCCCCAGAAATGCGAGCCAGCCCTGCCCATGCCATATTGCACTTCGTCCGCGACGATGAGGCCGCCAGCGGCGCGAATTCTTTCCGACACCGCGGCACCCCAGGCGGCCGGCGGGTCGTAAACCCCGGAACTGGTCAACGCCGTGTCGAGGTAGAACGCAGCAGGCTCGAATCCACGTTCCGCCAAGGTTCGCACCGCAGCATCCACGTCGGCACGAGCCGCCGCGACCTGCGCGGCACCCGACGCCTCGTGGGTCTGAAGTCCGGGCGGCGGCGACGCGATCGTCACAACGTGCGGTTCGCGCGCCTGTCCGACGCCCGGCGTGAGCGCAGCGACGGCGTGGGTGATGCCGTGATACGCGTTCTGCATGACCAGCGCGCCGGTGTGGCCGGTCGCGAATTGGGCCATCCGCCACGCCACGTCATTCGCTTCGCTCCCCGAGTTCACGAAGATGCACGCATTGAGACGCGCCGGAAACTTGGCGATCAACCGCTCTGCGTATTCGAGGATTCCGGAGTGCAGATAGCGCGTGTGCGTGGCAAGGACTGCGGCCTGACTCTGCAGCGCGCGCACCACGGCGGGGTGGGCGTGCCCGACGTGGGGCACATTGTTGTACACGTCGAGGTAGGCGTGGCCTTGCGGATCGAACAGCCAGACGCCCGAGCCGCGCACCAGGTGCAGCGGCTTCTCGTAGAACAGCTCCGCGCCCTTGCCCAGCAGTCGATGTCGCCGCGCAAGCTCGGCCGACGCGTCCGGTCCCGCCCAGGACTCGCTGCGCGTGCCGGCGGCTCCGTGCCACTCCCGGGCCAACGAGACCCTGCCAATCTCCAGAAGAGCACGCAGGGACCGGGCGGCGGTCAAGGTGGAACGATCGAGCACGCGAGCTCCCGCGGGATCGTGACGGCTCCGCCAGGCGTGCACCAGGATGGTCACAGCGTGGCGCCCGGCGATCAGGTCGTACAGGATCTCGATCTCGGCGCCGTCGAGCGGCTGCCTGAGAGCGTAGGCCTCGAGCACGGAGGAAGCCGCTGCCAGCGGCGCGAGACCTTCGGTGAGCAATTCAGACATCGTCACCGCGGGCTCGAGAATCCGCGGCGCGTGGATCATGTCGCCGAAATCCAGGATGCCGCTGACGGTCCGGGCCGCCGGGTCGACCAAGAGATTCTGCCCGTGGCAATCGCCATGAATTGCCTGGCTGCGCAGGCCGCCGAGCGCCGGCATGCGATCCCGAAATGCACCCACGACGCTCTCGATGTCGCTGCGCACCGATGGCGAGTCGATGTATTGCAAGTGCTCGGCGAGTTCAGGAAGCCGGCGTACGTCCCAGGCCAGCCGCTGCCCGAGCGCGGGATGAAAAAATCCTTGCAGGGCGCGATCCAGTCGCGCGAGCGTATCGCCCACATTCTCGAGGAGGCGGCGCTGCGCCGGGACTTCCGCGAGCACCCGGCCGGGAAGGAATCCGATGAGGCAGGTGGTGTACTTGATGCCGTCCTGGCCGATGACGCTCCCGGTCTCCTCGCCGAACGTGCTCGGGAAAACCCTCGGAACCGGCAGCGAAGGGTCCTGCTCGGCGAGATGCCGCAGCACACTCAATTGACACTCGATGGTCTCGGGCCCCGCCTCGCGATCGATGATCTTGAGAACGTAACCGGGGCCGTCCGGGGTGCTCAGGTGGAAATTGCAATCACGCTCGCCGGGCAGCGCCCGCACCGAGCCCAGCAGCCCGTAGGTGTCTCGCAGGATGCGCTCGGCTTGCGCAGCCGAGAAGACCGGCGGCGAAGTCCGAAGAGCCAGCAAGTCCGTTCGCGTACCGCTACAGCTGCTTCAGCACGTAATCCGCCGACGACACCTTGAATTCGCCCGGCGCTTCCACATCGACGTGCGTCGCGACGCCGTCCTTGACGACGAGGGCAAACCGCTGACCGCGTATTCCCATCCCGAAACCCGTGGCGTTCAGTTCGAGACCGAGTGCCTTCGCGTATTCGGCGTTGCCGTCGGCCAGCATCAGGATCTTCTCGCCGACGCCGCCGGATTTGCCCCAGGCGTTCATGACGAACACGTCGTTCACCGCCGTGCAGGCGATGGTATCCACGCCCTTGGCCTTGATCTGATCGGCCAGCTCGACGAAGCCGGGCAAATGCTTGGCATCGCACGTCGGAGTAAATGCCCCGGGAACCGAGAACAGCACCACGGTTTTGCCCTTGAATAACTCGTCCGTCGTCAGCTTCTGAGGACCGTCCTTGGTCATGCGCGTGAATTTGCCTTCGGGCATCTTGTCGCCAGTTTTGATGGTCATCGGATTCTCCTAACTGTTTACCGCTCTCAGCCGCCGGCCCCGCCGAGCGTGGCCGCATACAGCGTCCACAGCTTCAACACACGCGGGCTGATGTTCGGGACATCCTTGAGCTTCGCGAACGCCTTCTTGGCCTCCGCATTGTTCTTGAGCTGCACCTCCGACAGGCCAAGATAGGCGTAGGCCTCGTCCAAGTGCTTGATCTGGCCCTTCTGCAGCCCCTGATTGATGGCATCGGCCGCCTTCTGATAATCGCCGAAGCCGTAATAGACTTCGCCGAGCTTCACCGAGAGCTCGCCGGCGGCGCTCTTGCTCGCCTCGGTCTCCTCCTGCGGAAGACCCTTCTTGTCCGAGTCGGCGCGCGTCTTCAGGGCCGTCAACAAGCGGTTGGTACGTTCCTTGTGCTCATCCTTGATGACGCCGCTCGACGTCGCCTTGTCGAGCACCGCGCCCGCCTCGCCCGGTAGAGCGGCATCGCCCAGAAGCTGCGCCATCTCGATGTAGTCGGTGTCGGCATTCATCGCGCCGGTGTTGTACATGACGCGATAGATCATCAGCGTGTTGTGGTCGTCGCGCTCATCCTGCCGCTCGATGCGCAGCAAGGTGTTCCAGTAGGTGGTCTTGTTGTTCAGCTTGATGAGATCGACCAATACCGCGTCCATCGCCGGCGTATCGCCCGCATCCGAGGCGCATTGCAGCTTGAACAGATAGAGATTCTCCTTCGGCGTCTCACCGGCCTTGCGTGCGGCAGCGACGGCCTTGTCGGCCCAGATAGCGGAGTTCTTGCAGTCCTTCAACAGATAGTAGCTCTGCGCAATGACGAGGAGATTGTCGTTGGTCGCCGTGCCGTTATCGACCATGGTTTTGCCGTAGTCGATGGTCTTTTGATATTGCTGGGTGCTCGCCGCAATGCCGAACAGAGTGCGCGTCATGCTGGTGGTCTCTTCGGGAGTCGCATCCCCGGTCGCCAGCGCCTTCTCGAACTCGCCTTGCGCCGCCTTCAAATTATTGAGCTTGATATCGGCAAAACCCTTGAAGTTATAGATGGTCTTTTTGTCGAATGCGTTGAGGCCCGGCTTCGTCTCGGCATCCTCGAGATTCTTGAGCGCTTCCTGCCATTGTTGCGCCTGCAGGGCTTTTTGTGCGGCGGTCATTTCCTTGGCAATTACTCGGCTGATTTCCTGCTTCTTGGCCTCAGCCGCCCCGGACACGTTGGGACTCAGCACGAAACACGCGGCCGCCATCAGCGCGGCCAGAGCGAGGCCGTGCAAGCCTCGTACCGGGTCAATCGAGGTGGGTCCGGACTTTGCGTTATTGTTCATCGAATGAATCATGATCACACCTTCACAACTTGCGATTTCAGATTTGTGTTTCGCGCGGGCCGTCAAACAAACGGCGCGTGAACCCGCAGTAGGTCGGGTTGACGCGCCGTAACACCCGCTGGGACCTTATTCAAAAATAGTCGTTATTGACGAATCCGATCTTCTTCAGACCTCGATGCTGCAAGTCGGCCAGCGTCTGCGCGACGATTTCGTATTTCGCAAACTTGTCGACGGTGATGTGCACCTCGGGCTGCGGATCCTTGGTGGCCTCGGACGAGATGTAGCCTTGCATCGTGGCGCGATCCACCGGCGACTTGTTCCACAGCAGCGTGCCGTCGAAATCGATCGACAGATCGATGACTTCCGGCGGCGGCGGCGGCGTCATGTTCGGCGGCGGCGGCAACGGATTGTCGATCTTGACCGCGTGAGTCTGCGAGGGAATCGTGATGATGAAGATAATGAGGAGCACCAACATGACGTCGATCAGCGGCGTCATGTTGATATCCGAATAGGAATTGCCCTCGTTACCGCCTACTGCCATCGCCATCGTGATCTCTCCTGGATACCCTTGGTCTACGTTCCCGGACCGAAATGATCCGGGGTCGTGATGAACGCCACCTTGCGGATGCCGATCTGCTGGGTCGCGACCAGCACCTGTCCCACGAACTGATAGCGCACATTGGCGTCGCCGCGGATGTGTATCTCGGGTTGCGGCTCTTCGCGGGCCGCCACTCGAAGCCTTGCCTTCAAGTCTTCGACGCTGCCCACTTTCTGCGTGTTCCAGAAGATGTCGCCATCCTTGGAGACCGCGATGGTGATGTTCTCCGGCTTGGTCTGAGTCGGCAGATTGGTCGCCTTCGGCAGCTGCACGGGCACCTGCTGGATGATGACTCGAATCGTGATGATGAAGATGATGAGCAGCACCAACATCACGTCCACGAGCGGCGTGACGTTGATGTCGGACATCGCTTCCGCTTCTTCATTCCCACCGACATTCATCGCCATGGCGAGTTACCTCAGCGAGCCGCGACCGGCGCGGGCTTGACGGCGGGGGCGGGTCCCCTGTCCATGCCGAGACCCATCTTCGCGCCCGCGATCAAGTACGCGTGCAACTCGTGCGTGAAGTGGCTGACGCGCTCCTGCACCTGCTTGTTGCGGCGGAGGAGGATGTTGTATCCCAACACGGCCGGCACCGCGACGAACAGACCGAGGGCGGTCATGATCAAGGCTTCGCCGACGGGTCCCGCCACCTTGTCGATGGACGCCTGTCCCGCGACGCCGATGGCGATCAACGCGTTGTAGATGCCGATGACGGTGCCGAGCAAGCCGATGAACGGCGCGGTGGCGCCGACCGAGGCGAGGACCGGCAGACCCGCTTGCATGCGGCTGACGACCATATCGGCAGTGCGCTGCAGCGACTCGGTGATCCACTCACTCGTGCCAATGGCGCCTGACAGGCGCGTCTTGTTGGTCTCGTGATACTCGAAAGCCTGCTTGCCGGTCTCCGCCAGAGCGCGGAACGGATTCGAGGTGCCCTTCAGCTTGGAGATGGCATCCGTGAGGCTGGAAGACGCCCAGAATTCCTTCTCGGCCGCGATCGCCTGCAGGCGCGTCTTTCGTTGGTCGAAGAACTTGGTGATCCCGATGAACCACGTCAGGAGCGACATGATCAACAGAACGACGAGAATCGATCGCGATACGATGTTGCCATTCTGGATCAGGGCACCAAGGCCATATGGGTTTTCAATAGCTGTCTCTTGCATTGACCGATTCCCTCTACATTTTGATTGAGCGTCGTAACAGTTCTAAGAGTCGTAACAGTTCTAACAAGCGAGTTTAAAGTTGATCGTTGATTGCCTCTGATTTATTTCGTCAGCTTCCACACAATGGGGAGCGATACCGTGGTCTCGACCGGCTTGCCGTCCTCGGTGGCGGGCTTCATGTGCTGACCGTGCACGCCCTTCAGACAGGCCTCATCGAGCCGCGGGAAGCCGCTGGTCTGCTGGATGGTTTCGTTGGTGATGCGGCCGTCTGCGGCCACCGTCATTGTCACGATACATCGGCCCTCTTCACCGGCGCGCTTCGACGCATCGGGATAATAGTCCTCGCCGATATGCAGCGGGTGCTTCGGATCCTGACCGATCGGGGTGTGTGCATGCTGCACGGGCGCGGCGACGGGCGCCGGCGCTCGCTGAACCTGCGTCGTCTGCGAGATCGCGTTCGTCTGCTGCTGCGGTGCCTGGATGTCGACGAACTCCGGCGGCGGAACGAACGGCTTGATCTCTTCCAATTTCGGCGGCGGGGGTGGCGGCTTGTCGACTTCTTTGGGCTTGTCGATCTGGGCGATTTCCACGGGGGGGGTGATTTTCTGTATCAGCTTGCCGGCCAACCCCGTGTAGAACGCCCAGCCGACGAAAATATGCAGAATAATGACGGCGATGAGGGCAATGCCCCTCGTGCCCGAAAATAACGATGGCTGCTCGTATGTATACATAAGTCTGTTTCGACCCTGCCCCTAGCTAAATTCCGATGCACATGCGCTCAGCGCCGACGTTGCCATGTGCAGCTTAAACGCGCGAGCCGCTTGCCGCTGCCCTTATTTAAGCGGCTTCCCTTCAAGTCTTACGGCAAGTAAAGAGACTGACACATCTGCCGCCCGCACTGCAAGCAGGACTTGCAGTGCGGGCGGCGCTCATTCCAAGTCCGTCACGGCACCCAACGATGCGCTGCTCACGTGCTTGGCATATTTCGCCAAGGCGCCGCGTCGCGCATAGGGCTTGGGCGGCTTCCAACTCTTGCGGCGGCGCCTCAATTCCGCCGCACTCACATGCAGGCTGATTTCTCGACGCTCTGCATCAATCGTGATCTCGTCACCATTCTTCACCAACGCCATCGGCCCTCCAAGCGCAGCCTCCGGGGACACGTGCCCCACCACGAATCCATGGCTCCCGCCCGAGAAGCGTCCATCCGTGATCAATGCGACCTCGCTTCCAAGCCCCTTGCCGATGATGGCTCCGGTCGGACTTAACATTTCACGCATACCGGGACCGCCTTTGGGACCTTCGTAGCGGATCACCACGACATCGCCCGATTTAACTTTTCCACCGAGAATTCCCTGCAGCGAATCCTCCTCCGAGTCGAATACCCGTGCGCTGCCCGTGAACTTCAGCCCTTCCTTGCCGGTAATTTTTGCAATCGCACCCTGCGGCGCCAGATTCCCGTACAGCACGACGAGATGACTGTCCTTCTTGATGGGGTCGGCGAGCGGATGCACGATTTGCTGCCCAGCATCATAGGGAGCCACGTCGGCCAGATTCTGCGCGAGCGTCGCTCCGGTCACCGTCAGGCAGTCGCCATGCAAAAGGCCGGCATCGAGCAACGTCTTCATCAGCGGCAGAATGCCACCGATCGCCACCAGCTCGGACATCGAATACCGACCGCTCGGCCGCAGGTCGGCGAGCACCGGCACACGGCGTCCGATGCGAGTAAAATCATCGAGGTCCAATTTGACATTAGCCGACGAGGCGATCGCCAGCAGGTGCAGTACGGCGTTGGTCGACCCGCCGAGCGCGATGCTCACCGTGATGGCATTCTCGAACGCCTTGCGCGTCATGATCTGACGCGGTCGGATGCCGCGCTTGATGAGTTCCACCACGGCCGCCCCGGCGCGCGTGCAATCCGCCCTCTTTTGGTCCGATATGGCATCCTGCGCGGAACTGCCGGGCAGACTCATGCCCAGCGCTTCGATCGCGGAAGCCATGGTGTTTGCCGTATACATTCCCGCGCACGATCCCGGACCGGGAATTGCGGTGCGCTCGATGTATTTAAGTTGGGTCTCCGACACCGTACCCTTCGCATAGCCGCCGATCGCCTCGAACACCGAGACGACATCGCGCCGTTCGGCACCGGGACGGATCGTGCCGCCGTAAACGAAGATGGCCGGGCGATCGAGCCGCGCCAGCGCCATGAGGCATCCCGGCATGTTCTTGTCGCACCCTCCGAATGCCACCACCCCGTCGAAGCCCTGCGCGCCGACCACCGTCTCGATCGAATCGGCGATTATTTCCCGGGACACCAGCGAGTACCGCATCCCGGGTGTTCCCATGGAGATGCCGTCGGAGACGGTAATGGTGCTGAATGTCACCGCCTTGGCGCCCTGCCCTTCGACGCCCTGCGCCGCGAGACGCGCCAGCCCGTCGATGTGCATGTTGCAGGGGGTCAGATTGCTCCAAGTGGATGCGATTCCGACCTGCGGCTTGTCGAAATCCGCTTCGCCGAATCCGACGGCGTGCAGCATGGCGCGCGCCGCCGCCTGCTTGATGCCGTCGACCACCAGTCGCGAATAGCGGCGAGGATCGAGAGAACCGCGCTTGCCTGCGGCTCGGGCGGCCATGGTCTTCTTTTTCATCGTTTCACCGTACCGTAGCGTTGCAACAAATAGCGATAGACGCCGCGAACGGCGTGGGCCTCGGCGCCGACCCCGCGGCCCGGACGCTCCTTGGGATTCCAGGCGTACAAGTCGAGGTGCAGCCAATGGGCCGTCGCGGTCACGAAGCGCTTGAGGAACAAGGCGCCGAATATAGCTCCGGCGAACCCCGACGCGGCGACGTTATTGAGGTCGGCGATCTTGCTGCCGAGCTCATCGTCGTAGCCCATCCAGAGCGGCATCGGCCACAATGGGTCGTGCTCGGCGGCGGCGGCGAGCAAGAGATCCGCCACCACCCGCTCGTCGGTGCCGAATAGAGCCGGAAGCTCAGGTCCCAGGGCGACGCGCGCGGCGCCCGTCAAGGTGGCAAAGTCGATGATCAGATCCGGCTGATCGGCGTCGGCCAGCGCCAGTGCGTCGCACAGCACGAGCCGCCCCTCGGCGTCCGTGTTACCGACCTCGACGGTAAGTCCCTTGCGCGTTGCCAGCACGTCGCCGGGACGATACGCGTTGCCGCTGATGGCGTTTTCGACCGCCGGGACGAGAATGCGCAGCTGCGCTCGAATGCCGGCGCCCATCAGCATGTGGGCCAACGCCAGCGCGACGGCTGCCCCGCCCATATCCTTCTTCATGAGCGCCATTCCCGAGCCCGGCTTGATATCGAGCCCGCCCGAGTCGAAGCACACGCCTTTTCCGATCAGCACGAGCCGCGGCAGACCGTCGGACTCTTGGGCGCCGGGCGGCGTCCATCGGATTTCGGCGAGGCGGGGTGCCTGCGCACTTGCGCGCCCCACCGCGTGAATGGCCGGGAAGTTGCCGGCGAGCAGCGCCTCGCCCGCCCATTCGCGAAACTCCGCCCCATGGCGCTCGGCCAGCGCGCGCGCGGCGGCCGCGAGCTCCGCCGGGCCGAGATCCGAGGCCGGTGTATTGATCAAGTCGCGCGCCAGGGTAAGTGCCTCGTTTGCCGAGGCGACGTAGCCGATGTCCGCGTTGGAGGGAGGATCGAGCACGGCCGCGCGCTCCGCTCGGCCCGCACGATAGCGCTCGAAGCGATAGGCCCCATACGCGAAGCCCAGGGCGATCTGAGTGGCTTCCGCATCGCCGAAGGATTGAGCCAGACGATAGCGGCCCGCCGGCAAGCGCTCGGCGAAACCGGCGGCATGCCACAGCGACAGCGCGCCCTGCCGCTTGCCCAGGCCACCGACGGCCATGCCGAGTCCGCCGCTTGCATCCGGCACCAGTACCACGCGGTGTTTCTCGCCCTTGAAATATTGCGCGCAGAGCCAGCTCGCGGTTTGCGCGCTCTGAGCTTTGCGCCAAGCGTCCACTTCCTCCTCGTGCAGGAGCCAAAGAGGAACGGAGGCGCGCGTCTCGACGGTCATGTGCTCATCCTTACGATCGCCGCCGCGGCGACGGCCGCGGCGGATCGTGAGTCATTCAAGTAACCGCGGTGATGGCCGCGACTGATCTTGCATGATAAGAGATTCTGTGTTGCTATTTACGGCTACTTTCACGGAGCACCCCATGCGCTTGTATTCGCAAAAAGATGTAGACAAAAAGGCCCTGCGCGGCGCGCGCATCGCTGTTCTCGGTTATGGAAGTCAGGGGCGCGCGCACGCGCTCAATCTGCGCGACAGCGGTTATGACGTGGTCGTCGGCGTACGCAAGGGCGACAGCTGGAACAAGGCCAAGAAAGACGGATTGCAGGTGCTGGATCCCGCGGCAGCCGTAAAGGGCGCGCGCCTCGTCGCCATGCTGGTTCCCGACATGACGCAGAAGGCGTTGTATCAGGAGCTCAAGACTCTGATCGAGCCGGGCGCGACGCTGCTGTTCGCGCACGGCTTCAACGTGCACTTCAAGCAGATCAAGCCGCGCAAGGATCTGAACGTCGTGCTGATCGCGCCCAAGGGGCCGGGCGATCTGGTGCGCCGTCAATATCAACAGGGGCGCGGCGTGCCGTGCCTGATCGCAGTTGCGCAAAACGCCACGAAGAACGCGAAGGCCATTGCGCTCGCCTATGCCGACGGCATCGGCGGCACGCGCGGCGGCGTCCTCGAAACCACCTTCGCCGAGGAGACCGAGACGGATCTGTTCGGTGAGCAGGCGGTGCTCTGCGGCGGAGCCACGGAACTCGTGGTGAAGGGCTACGAGACCCTGGTCGAGGCCGGTTATCAGCCTGCCGTCGCCTACTACGAGTGCCTGCACGAGCTCAAGCTGATCGTCGATCTGTTGCATGAGGGCGGCATCACGAAGATGCACCGATTCATCAGCGAGACCGCCAAGTACGGTGACCTGACGCGCGGGCCGCGCATCGTGAACAAGGCCACCAAGAAGGAGATGAAGAAGATCCTCGGCGAGATCCAACAGGGAAAATTCGCACGCCAGTGGATTGCGGAGACGAAAAGCGGCCGCCGCAAATACTCGAAGCTGCTGAAGGCGGATCTCGGCCACTCGATCGAAAAGGTCGGAGCCCAGCTGCGCGCACGCATGCCCTGGCTGGAATCCGGCAAAGCCTGATTTCCGCGAAGGTCCGGTAGGCCTCGAGCATCTTCAGGAGTTGCGCCATGGCGGCGAGCACGCTGTTCGACAAGGTCTGGAAAGCGCATGAAGTGGTGCCGGAAACGGCGGCCGCTCCCGCGGTGCTGTACATCGACCTGCACCTCGTGCACGAGGTCACCTCGCCTCAGGCGTTCAGCGTACTGCGGTCGTTGAAGCTGCCTGTTCGGCGGCTCGACCGCACGCTCGCCACCATGGATCATTCCACCCCGACCACGACGGACCAGGTTTTCGGCAACGTGCCGATCAAGGTGGACGCGGCCGCCCGGCAGGTTCGACAGCTCGAACACAACGCGGCGGAATTTGGGGTCGAGCTGTTCGGCATGCGCGACGCGCGGCGCGGGATCGTTCACGTCATCAGTCCCGAGCTCGGCGCCAGCCGGCCGGGCATGACCATCGTCTGCGGCGACAGCCATACCAGCACCCATGGGGCGTTCGGCGCCCTCGCCTTCGGCATCGGCAGCACCGAGGTCGGTCACGTGTTGGCGACCCAATGCCTGCTGCAACGCAAACCCAAATCCTTTGCCATCAACGTCGAAGGCAGGCTGCCGCCGGGGGTCACCGCCAAGGATCTGATTCTCGCCATCATCGGCAAGGTGGGCATGTCCGGCGGTACGGGCCATGTGTTCGAGTATCGCGGTTCCACCATTCGCCGCCTGTCGATGGACGAGCGCATGACGATCTGCAATATGTCCATCGAGGCCGGCGCACGCGCGGGCATGGTCGCGCCGGACGAGGTGACGTTCGCGTATCTGCAGGGTCGGCCACGCGCTCCACAAGGCACGCAGTGGGACGAAAGCCTCGCGCGCTGGAAGACTCTCGTGAGCGATCCGGGCGCAACGTTCGACTTGTCGGTCGACATCGATGCAGCGGCGCTCGAGCCCATGATCACCTACGGCACCAATCCTGGCATGGTGGTGCCGATCGGCGGCGCCATCCCCCACTCGTCGGGCGATGCCATACTCGATAAGGCGCTCGACTATATGGGGTTCAAGGGTGGCGATGCGATGCTCGGCAAGCCGGTGAACACCGTGTTCATCGGCAGCTGCACGAACGGACGCCTGGAGGACCTCGAGGCCGCGGCCGGCGTGCTCAGAGGACGCAAGGTGGCGTCGGGCGTCCACCTGCTGATCGTGCCGGGTTCGCAGACGGTCAAGCGCGACGCCGAAGCGGCGGGATACGCCGATGTGTTTCGCGCGGCAGGCGCCGACTGGCGCGAGTCGGGTTGCTCCATGTGCCTCGGCATGAACGGCGACACGGTCGGAGCGGGCCAGTACTCGTTGAGCACCAGCAACCGCAACTTCGAGGGGCGACAGGGTGTCGGCGCTCGAACCCTGCTCGCAAGCCCGCTCACCGCCGCGGCAAGCGCTGTGCGAGGACGCATCACCGATCCGCGGGAGTTCTTGTAATGGAACCGCTCAAAATAGTTCGTTCGCGGACCGTGGTCGTCCCGCTCGCGAACGTGGACACCGATCAGATCATCCCCGCCAGATTCCTGACCACGACCACCAGGGAAGGATTGGGACAGCGGCTGTTCGCCGATTGGCGCTACCTTCCCGACGGCTCGCCGAATCCGGGCTTCATCCTGAATCAAACGTCCGCCAACGGCTGTCACGTACTCGTCGCCGGCCGTAACTTCGGCTGCGGCTCATCGCGTGAGCATGCACCTTGGGCGTTGGTCGACTATGGCATTCGGGCCGTGATCAGCACGGAGATCGCGGACATCTTCCGCAGCAATGCCTTGAAAAACGGTCTTCTTCCGGTGATCGTCGACGAGACCACCGCGACGTGGCTGATCCAGCATCCGGGTGCCGAGGTGATCATCGATCTGGACAAGGCAACGCTGACCCTGCCGACGGGCGTCTCGGTGAGCTTTCCGATCGAAGCGTTCGCGCGCCATTGCCTGCTGAACGGAGTCGACGAACTCGGCTATCTGCAGAGCAACCTCGCCGCCGTCGAGCGCTACGAGGCTTCGCTCCCGGCCGGCGCCTGACGACTCGAAGGAAGCACAGATGCAAGCTCTGATCGCGGTACTGGGCGGCGACGGCATCGGGCCGGAAGTGACCGCGGAGGCGGTGCGTGCGCTGTCGCGCGTCGCGGAGCGGCACGGCCACTCGTTTCGATTCGAATCCGCGCTCATCGGAGGCGCCGCCATCGACGCCACCGGTGAGGCGTTGCCGGCGGCCACTCTGGCGGCGTGCCGGCGCGCCGATGCCATCCTGTTGGGAGCGGTGGGCGGTCCGAAGTGGTCCGCGCCCGACACCGAGGTGCGGCCCGAGCAGGGACTTCTACAGCTGCGCAAGCAGCTTGGACTGTTCGCGAACCTGCGCCCCGTGGTCCCCCATCCGGCGGTGCTCGAGTCCTCACCCATCAAATCCGAGGTTCTGCAGGGCGTCGACATCATGGTGGTGCGCGAACTCACCGGGGGAATCTATTTCGGGGACAAGCAGCGCACCGCCACCGAGGCATTCGACGTCTGTCGCTACAGCGTCACGGAGATCGAGCGCGTGGTGCGCGTCGCGGCCAGGCTCGCGCGCGGCCGGCGCCGCAAGCTGACTTCCGTCGACAAGGCGAACGTGCTGGAGACATCGCGGCTATGGCGCTCCGTGGTCGATCGGATCATGCCTGCCGAGTTCTCCGATGTGGCTTACGAGCACATGCTGGTCGACTCCGCAGCCATGCATCTCATCAAGCGCCCGCGCGACTTCGACGTGATGGTGATGGAGAACATGTTCGGCGACATACTCACCGACGAGGCGTCGATGCTGGCCGGCTCCATGGGGCTTCTGCCCTCCGCATCGCTCGGCGCGGCAGCACGCGGTGGTTTGTTCGAGCCGATTCACGGCTCGGCACCCGACATCGCCGGGCGCGGCATCGCGAATCCTTATGCAGCCGTATTGAGCGCCGCGCTGCTGCTCCGGTACTCGCTCGAGCTCGAGGCCGAGGCGCGACTGGTGGAAGCGGCCGTCTCCGGGGCGGTGACCGCCGGCGTGCTGACCGCGGATCTCGCCGCTCCGGGTGCGCCCTCCGTTACGACGCGTGCCGCCGCAGATGCGGTGCTGGCTGCACTGTAGCGGCGCGCTCCAGACCGGCCGAGAGATCGGCGACAAGGTCGCCGGCATCCTCGATTCCCACCGACACCCGCAACAGTCCCTCGCCAATACCGGCGCGCTCACGCGCCGCTTCATCCATTCCGGCGTGCGTCATGCTGGAGGGGTGCGCAATCAGGCTCTCGACGCCGCCGAGCGATTCAGCCAGCGTGAAGCAGGTCAAGCCCTCGAGGAGCGCGCCGACCGCGGCCTCGCCGCCGGTGAGATCGAAACTCAGCATGGCACCGAAGCCCGATTGTTGGCGGCGCGCGAGCGCATGGCCCGGGTGATCGGATAGTCCGGGATAGTACACGCGTGAGACCGCGGCGTGATTGCGCAGCAATTCGACCACGGCGGCGGTGTTCTCCTCGTGAGCGCGCATCCGCGCGTGCAGCGTTCGCACACCGCGCAGGCACAGGAAGCTGTCGAACGGCGCGCCCGTCACGCCGATGACGTTCGCCCACCAGCCAAAGCTTTCCGCCAGTTCCTGGGTCGAGGCGATGACCGCTCCGCCGACGACATCGCTGTGGCCATTCAAGTATTTGGTGGTCGAGTGCATCACCACATCGGCGCCGAGGGCGAGCGGCTGCTGCCACACGGGCGAGAGGAACGTGTTGTCGGCCACCACCAATGCGCCGTGAACGTGCGCCGCGTCGGCCACCGCGCGTATGTCGACGATCCTGAGCAGTGGGTTGCTCGGCGTCTCGATCCAGACCAGCTGCGGCTTGGCCGCAAGAGCGGTTGCCATCGCCGCCGGATCGGTTTGATCGACGAAGTCGACCGCGAGCTTTCCCTGTTCCTTGAGCGCCGCCAGCAACCGGTAGGTACCTCCGTAGCAGTCATGCGGCGCGAGCACGCGCGCGCCCTGGGGCAGCGTCGCGAGGATCAAGGTGATCGCGGCGAGCCCGGTACAGGTCACCACCGCGCCCACTCCCCCTTCCAGGTCCGCCAGCGCCTGCGCGAGCTGATCGCGGGTCGGATTGCCGGAGCGCGTGTAATCGTACTTGCGCGGTTTGCGAAAGCCCTCGAAGGCAAAGTTGCTCGACAGATAGATCGGCGGCACCACGGAGCCGTGCTGGGTGTCCGATTCGAGCCCCGCCCGCACCGAGCGGGTGGCCGTGGGCTTTCGTGGTTTCTGTTTGCTCGTCATAACAGCGGCTCCGAAACGGCTCGTTTGATGATCGGGGTCAGCGCCGCACCCTCCTTCAGGAATGCGTCATGACCAAAAATGGAATTGATTTCGATGAGCTGGCGCGGCCCGTTGAGCCGCGCCGCGAGACCCTGCATGTCGGCGAACGGAACCAGCTGATCCTCGCGCACTGCGATCAGCGTCGCGGGTGTGCGAACCAGCGTCGCATCCATCCGGTGCAGATCGATCGACTCGCTCAACGAGAGGAAGGTCTCGGCACGATATTTCTGAACATAATCGTCGCCCCGCGCAAACAGGTATTCCTCGATTGGGAAGCGAAAGCGCTGTTCCTGCCGCACCGGCGCGCCGCCGAAACGCAGCTCGAACTCCACGGCGCTGCGATAGGTCGCCATGGCGAGCGCGCGCGCGAGCTTCAGTCCTGAGGGCCCGTCGCCGCGCGCGATGGCTTCGCGCACGATCTGACGCTGGACGCTGCGCCAGGCGGTGGACAGCACCTGCGCCTTGTCAGCGGCGCTCAGCACGACGATCCGTTCCACGAGCGCCGCATGACGCTCGGCGAAGCACAGCGCGACCATGCCGCCATAGGATGCGCCGACGATGGCGTGCAGCCGCTCGATGCCGGCGTGCCGAACGATGCGCTCCAAGGCACACGCTTGATCGAAGGAGCTCAATGGCGGAAATTTCGCGTTGGGCTCGGGCGCTGAGCTTCCGCCGCGTCCGCCGAGATAATCGATGCCCAGAACCCGGAACTCCCGCGTGTCGATGCCGTGACCCGGACCGACGAGATCGGGCCACCAGCCCTCCCGACCGGCGACGATGCGGTGCGCGGAGATGCCGCCCAGGACCGCGATGACCGGCGCGTGCTCCGGACCCGTCAGCCGATACGCAATATGCGCCCTGGGGAGCTCGTCGCCGTAATGCAACGCCCAGGGGCGAGGCAGGTCCAACACCTCATCGCAGACTGCAGTGCCCGGGACGGCGGCATCGGATGGATTTCTCGGTTGATCGTCGGGCACTTGGCTTCGCTCTCCTCATAGGTTGACATAACCCCTGGGGAGCGGCAGCGCTCTTTGGCCGTTGCGGCTGCTCGGAATAGAGCCGTTCAACACGCCGCCCATCTATCGGAGCCGCCCTTGTATTCGCTCGGGCTCCGCAGGAGTTGGCACCGTTCCTCGCAATCTCGTGAGAGACCCCTCGGTGGTTGCCCCGGCTTCTAAGGGCCTTTCCCTCAGCCGGTCTAGATAAGCTCGCGAATGTTATGCACACCGCCCTCTTCAGTCAAGCATTTTCCTGGTTGCACGCCCTCATCCAATGCGCTAATGTATTAATGTGTTAATACATTGGCAAACGGCATGAAAACCAACCGTCCGGTGACTTTGCGTCAGGAACAGCAGCACGAGCGTGCCTTGTTCACGGCGATCCTTGCGCTGAAAAGCGTCGAGGAGTGCCGCAGCTTCTTCCGCGATCTGTGCACCCCTACCGAGCTCCAGGCGATGGCCGATCGGTGGGCCGTGGTCGAACTGCTCGAGCGTGGCATGCCGTACCGCGACATCCATCGGCAGACCGGCGTGAGCGTCACGACCATCGGGCGCGTCGCCCGCTATCTCATGGCGGGAAACGGCGGCTATCGTGCCGTGACCGATCGGCTGAAGATCAACGCATGAGCGCGCAGGATCGGGACATCGCCGGCGAGCGCCTGAAGATCGCCGTGCAGAAAAGCGGCAGACTTACCGACTCCTCGCTCGATCTGTTGTCGCGCTGCGGCCTGAAATACAGCCGCGGAAAGGATCAGCTCATGTGCTACGGCGAGAACATGCCGTTGGACGTGCTGTTCGTGCGCGACGACGACATCCCGGATCTCGTGCAGGAGGATGTCTGCGATCTCGGCGTCGTGGGTTTGAACGTGGTCGAGGAAAAGCGCTTGAGCTTCGGCGCGCGTGGCATCGCACCGTTGTTCGAGACCGTTCGAACCCTGGACTTCGGACGCTGCAAGCTCTGCATCGCGGTACCCGACGGGTTCGACTATCGCGGCACCGCCTCGCTCCAGGGCAAGCGCATCGCCACCACCTATCCGCACATTCTGGCGCGCTTCCTCGCCGAACGCGGCGTCCAGGCGGAGGTCGTGGTGCTGTCCGGATCGGTCGAGATCGCGCCCCGCCTGGGCCGTGCTGATGTGATCTGCGATCTGGTCTCGACGGGATCCACGCTGGCCGCGAATCATCTGCGCCAGGCCGAGGTCGTGCTCGAGAGTCAGGCGGTGCTCATCCGCACACCTGTGCCGATCCCTGAGCAGAAGCAGGATTGGACGCGTCGCCTGTACATGCGGATCGACGGCGTCGAACAGGTCAGGGGCAGCAAGTACATCATGCTGCATGCCTCGCGTTCGGCACTGCCCGCGATCGCAAAACTTCTGCCCGGAAGCGAGGCGCCGACGGTGATCCCGCTCGAAGGGTTGGGAGACCGGGTGGCGGTGCATGCGGTATGTCGCGAGAACGTCTTCTGGGAGACCCTGGAGCAGCTGAAGGGCGCCGGCGCGAGCTCCGTGTTGGTGCTGCCCGTCGAGAAGATGCTCGCCTAAACGGCGGGGTCGGCCATGCGTACATTGCATTGGAATTCATTGTCGAGCGACGAGCGCCGTCAAGTGCTCGAGCGGCCGGCGCAACGCGATGCGGCGCGCACGATGAGCGACGTGCGCGCGATCGTCGAGGCCGTGCGCCGGGGCGGCGATGCGGCATTGCGCGAGCTGACACGCCGGTTCGACGGCGTCGAAGTCGAGTCTCTCGAGGTGTCGGAGCGTGAATTCGTGGACGCCGAGCGCGCGCTCGATGCCACCCAGCACGCGGCGATCGACACGGCGATCGGGACGGTACGCAAGTTCCACGAAGCACAGCGCCCCTCAGCGCTGCGGGTCGAGACCGCGCCCGGCGTCATCTGCGAGCGCATCCATGTTCCGGTACGCGCGGTCGGCCTGTACGTTCCTGCAGGCTCCGCACCGCTCCCCTCGACCGCCATCATGCTGGCCGTGCCGGCCGCCATAGCCGGCTGCCCGGAGCGCGTGCTCTGCACCGCTCCGAACCGCGAAGGCAGGGCTGACTCCGCTGTGCTCACCGCCGCACGACGAGCGGGAATCGAGCGGATATTCAAGGTGGGCGGCGCGCAGGCGATCGCGGCCATGGCCTACGGCACCGCGTCCATCCCCAAATGCGACAAGCTGTTCGGCCCCGGCAATGCCTGGGTCGCGGCGGCGAAGTCGCTCGTGGCCGGCGATCCGGCCGGCGCCGCGGCGGACCTGCCCGCGGGCGTTTCGGAGGTCATGGTGATTGCGGACGGGAATGCCCGGGCGGAATTCGTGGCCGCCGATCTTCTGGCTCAGGCCGAGCACGGCCCGGATGCGCAGGCGCTGCTGGTCACGACCTCGGCAGCGCTCGCCGAGCAAGTTGAGCAGGCCGTGAGGCGGCAGGTGCGCGCGCTGTCGCGCCAACGCATCCTGGAATGCTCGGTGGGCGAGATCCGGCTGCTGATCGTCGACTCGCTGGATATTGCGCTCGGTCTCGCGAACGACTATGCCCCCGAGCATCTGCTGCTGGAGGTTCACGAGCCCCGCACCTGGCTTGCCAGGGTGCGCTGCGCAGGTGCCGTGTTCCTCGGAAGCTGGTCGCCGGAAACCCTGGGCGATTATTGCAGCGGGCCGAATCACACCTTGCCGACCTACGGGTATGCAAGGGCTCACAGCGGTCTCTCGGTCGAGGATTTCCAGAAGCGCATCACCGTGCAGGAACTCTCAGCGTCGGGACTCGAGGGCCTCGCCGACACGGCGCGGGTGCTGGCAAGGCTCGAGGGGCTCGATGCGCACGCCGCCGCCATCGATGTCCGCATCGCCGCGCTCGCGGACGCTCGCACATGAGCTCGTTGCTCGCGCTCGCCCGGCCGGACATCGTCGGCATCAAGGCCTATTCGCATGCGGCGTGGCTCCCGTCGATGACGCGACTGCATGCGAATGAGGCGCCATGGCGGCCGGCGGGGGATGCCACGGCCGCGGGGCTCAATCGATATCCGGAACCGCAACCGGTCAGGCTGGTCGAGCGGCTCGCGCAGGTGTACGGCGTGCCGGCCCGCTCGCTCCTCGTCGCCCGCGGGAGCGATGAGGCCATCGATGTGCTGTCGCGGATCTTCCTGCGTGCGGGCGCCGATTCGATCTTGCAATGCGCACCCTCGTTCGGCATGTACCAGGTGGCCGCGCACATCCAGGGCGCCGGCGTCATCGATGTTGCGCTGGACCGCGACCGCGACTTCGAGCTCGATGCGGATCGGTTGCTCGGCGCGTGGCGGCCGAACGTCAAGCTGGTGTATCTGTGCTCGCCCAACAACCCCACCGGCAACTCGTTCGCGCTCGATGCAATGGAGAGGGTGTGCGCAGCGCTCGACGGCAAGGCCGTCGTGGTGATCGACGAAGCCTATATCGAGTGGTCAGCTCGCGCGAGCCTCACGGCGTGGCTCGAGCGGTTTTCCACCATCGCCATTCTGCGGACCTTGTCAAAGGCGCACGCGCTCGCCGGCGCGCGTATCGGCGCGCTCATCGCGCGGCCGGAATTGATCGAATTGGCGAGGCGCATCATCCCGCCCTACTCGCTCGCGCAGCCGACCATCGAGGCCGCGCTCGCGGCGCTCGCTCCGGCCGAGGTTGCCGCCACGCAGAGCCGGGTGCAGGCGCTGCTCGAGGAGCGCGAGTACCTGCGCGAGCGCCTGCGCGGCGTTGCGGCCGTGACGAGAGTGTGGCCGAGCGACGCCAATTTCCTGTTGATCGACAGCAGCAATCCCGATGCGTTCCTGCGCGCGAGCATGGCCGGGGGGACGATCGTGCGCGACATGCGCTCGAACCCCGCGCTGCCGAATTCGTTCAGAATCACGGTGGGCACCCGCGCCCAGAACGACGCGTTGCTATCGAGCTTGGAGGCGGCATGAGTGGCGAGAGAGTCCTGTTCGTGGATCGTGACGGCACCCTGATCGAGGAGCCGCCCGACGAGAAAATCGACCGGCTCGACAAGATCAAGCTGTTGCCGGGGGTGATTCCCGCGCTGATCGAACTTCGGCACGCGGGACTCAAGCTCGTCATGGTCACCAATCAGGACGGACTCGGCACGCCGAGCCTGCCAACGGAGGATTTCGACATAGCGCATCGTTTCGTGCTCGACCTGTTCGCCTCGCAGGGCATCGATTTCGACGCCGTGTTCGTGTGTCCGCACTACCCGCATGAGGACTGCGCCTGCCGCAAGCCCAGGCTCGGCATGGTGCAGGAATACGTTCGAACCCACCCGATCGACACCGCGCGCAGCTTCATGGTCGGCGACCGCGACACCGACCTCGAGTTCGCGGACAAACTCGGCATCACGGGATTGCGCGTACTCGTCAACGGGCGCGCCGAGGCGACCTGGCCGTCGATTGCGGCGCGCATCCTGGGCGCCGCGCGTCGCGCCAAGATCGAGCGCCGCACCAAGGAGACCCGGGTGAGCGTCGAGGTGGATCTGTCGCGCGAGGGGCCGAGCCACATTGCCACGGGCCTGGGGTTCTTCGACCACATGCTCGAACAGATCGCCAAGCACGGGGGCTTCGCGCTGGATCTGGACTGCAAAGGCGACCTGCACATCGACGAGCATCACACGGTGGAGGATTGCGCGCTCGCGCTCGGCTCGGCGTTGCGCGAGGCGCTGGGGGACAAGCAGGGCATCGCGCGCTACGGCTTCCTGTTGCCGATGGACGAGGCGTTGGCCGAGATCGCGATGGATCTTTCCGGGCGGCCGTATTTCGTCTGGGAAGGCCGCTTCGACCGTGAGCGCGTCGGCGAGCTGCCAACCGAGCTCGTGCCGCATTTCTTCCGATCGCTGGCGGAAACGCTGGGCGCATCGCTCCACATCCGCGTGCGCGGCGAAAATGCCCACCACATGATCGAAGCGTGCTTCAAGGGCGTCGGCCGAAGCCTCCGGCAGGCGATCCGACGCGAGGGCGTCGAGCTGCCCAGCACCAAGGGTGTGCTGTGAGATCGACCGGGACCGCGGGCCTCGAGCCGCGCATCCCATGAGCATCGTCATCGTCGCGAACGGCGGCGCGAACATCGCTTCGCTGCAATTCGCGTTGCAACGACTTGGCTCATCGTCGGAAGTCTCCGCGGACGCCGCGCGCATCCGCGCGGCGAGCCACGTGATCCTGCCGGGCGTCGGAGCCGCGGCGGATGCGATGACGCGCTTGCGGGCCAGCGGGCTGGACGCCCTGATTCCGACCCTCACCCAGCCGGTACTCGGGATCTGTCTGGGCATGCAGCTTTTGCACGAAGCATCGGCCGAGGGGAAAACCCGCTGCCTCGGCATCATCCCCGGGGCTGCGGCGCGGTTCATGGACGCGCCGGGCCGGCCGGTCCCCCACATGGGTTGGAACACTCTCACGCCGGCGGGCAGCTGCCCGCTGCTCGCCGACATCGGCGGCACGGACTACGCCTATTTCGTGCACAGCTACGCGCTGCCGGTGAACGAGGCCACGGTCGCGACCTGCCGCTACGGCGTGAGCTTCTCGGCCTGCGTGGCGTGGCGCAATTTTTTCGGCGCGCAATTTCATCCCGAGCGCTCGGCGCAAGTGGGCGCGCGCCTCCTGAAGAATTTCCTGGCAATCGGCCCCGCCACGGCGGTCCGGGACGCACCATGCGGCTGATCCCCGCCATCGATCTGCGCGGCGGACGCTGCGTGCGCCTTCTCAAAGGTGACTTCGCAGCGGAGACGCGCTATGAAGCCGAACCCCTGGAGCTGCTCGCGCGATATCGGGGATATGGCGCCGATTGGCTGCACGTCGTCGACTTGGACGGTGCTCGCGACGGCAACGGCGGCAACCGCCCGGTCATCGCGACGCTCGCCGCAGCGTCCGGCATCCAGCTGCAAGTGGGCGGCGGTCTGCGCAACGTCGCCGCGGTGCAGGAGATGCTCGACCTGGGCGCGGCGCGGGCAGTCGTCGGCAGCGCCGCATTGACTGAACCGGACGAGGTGCGGCGCTGGCTCCGGCATTTCGGCAGCGGTCGCATCGCGCTCGCCTTCGATGTGCGGCTCGATGACGCAGGCACGCCTTGCATCGCCACGCACGGGTGGCTGCGCCAGTCCGCCCTGCCGTTGTGGCGTGCCGTCGCCGACTTCATCGATGCGGGCCTCACCCACGTGCTCTGCACCGACGTGAGCCGGGACGGCGCACTCGGCGGCCCGAACGTGGACCTGTATGCGGAAGCGGTACGGCGTCATCCGGGGGTGGCATGGCAGGCATCCGGCGGCATCCGTCATGCTGCCGACCTGCACGCGCTGGCCGATTGCGGCGCTGCGGCTGCGATCAGCGGCAAGGCGCTGCTCGAGGAACGTATCCCGATCGAGGAGCTCCGACCATTCTTGCCAAACGCATAATTCCCTGTCTCGACGTGCGCGACGGGCGGGTGGTCAAGGGAGTGCGCTTTCGAGACCACCGGATCGTCGGCGAGATCATGGATCTTGCCGCACGTTACCGGGACGAAGGCGCGGATGAGCTCGTGTTCTACGACATCACCGCGAGCCCGCAAGGGCGATCGGTGGACCGCTCCTGGATCAGCCGGGTCGCGCGCATCCTCGACATCCCCTTCTGCGTCGCCGGAGGCATCCGCACGCTGACGGATGCCGAGGAGGTGCTGTCCTGCGGGGCGGAGAAAATCTCCATCAACTCTCCTGCGCTTGCCGATCCCGAATTGATCGATGCGCTCAGCGAGCGCTTCGGCGCACAATGCGTCGTCGTGGGCATCGACAGCCAGACCACGGGTAACCACTACCGGGTACAGAAGCTCACGGGCGAGGCGACATCGAGCCGCGACACCTCACGAGACACCTTGGACTGGGTGCTCGAGGTCCAGCGGCGCGGCGCAGGCGAGATCGTGTTGAATTGCATGTCCAGCGACGGGGTTCGCCAGGGTTACGATGTGGGCCAGCTGCGCGCAGTGCGCGCACTCTGCCGAGTACCGCTGGTGGCCTCGGGCGGAGCCGGGACGATGCGGCATTTCTCGGAGGTATTCCGCGACGCGGGCGTCGACGCCGCGCTTGCGGCAAGCGTATTTCATTCCGGCGAAATGGCGATTCCCGAGCTCAAGCTCCAACTGCGCGCGGACGGCATCGAGGTGAGAGTATGAACGACATCGATCAGCTCGACTGGGCCAAGGGCGACGGGCTGGTACCGGCCATCGTGCAGGATGCCGGCGGCGGCGCCGTGCTCATGCTCGGATACATGAACCGCGAGGCGCTCGCGGCGACGCGGGCCAGCGGCCGCGTGACGTTCTGGAGCCGCAGCAAAGGCAGACTCTGGACCAAGGGCGAGACGTCGGGTAATTATCTGCAGGTACGCTCCATCGCCGCCGATTGCGACGGCGACACTCTGCTGGTACTCGCCCGGCCCGCCGGGCCCGCGTGCCATCTCGGCACGCGCACTTGTTTCGGGGCAAATCCGCCCCGTGCGGGCGTCGAACCGCTGGCTTTCCTGGACACTTTGGAGCGGTTGGTCGCGGAGCGCATTGCGCACCCTCCCCCGAACAGCTACACGGCCAAACTCCTCGCGGAAGGGCCGCGGCGCGTGGCGCAGAAGGTGGGTGAGGAAGGTGTCGAGCTCGCGCTCGCTGCCGTCGCGCAAGGCGACGCGGAGATCATCGGCGAGGCGGCCGACCTCTTCTACCACGTGATCGTGCTGCTGCAATCGAAGCATCTGTCGCTCGGCGCGGTCGTTGCCGAACTTGAGGCGCGGCATCGCGCGCGGTAGATTTGCGGGGATCATGCAGATAATCGTTCGGAAGGAATTGCGCTTGCTCCTCGTGCTCGTCGACGGTGTTCAGGAGTGCGCCTATCCGGTCACGTTGGGCAGGAATTGGGCGGCGGACAAGAGCGTCGAGGGCGATGAGGCAACGCCACTCGGAGAGTTCTACATTTGCGCGAAGAATCCGCGCAGCAAGTTCTCATCGTCGATGTGCATCAGCTACCCGAACGCCGAGGACGCCGAGCGTGGCCTCTCGGCAAATCTGATCACACCGGCCGAACACGCCGCCATTCTCGAAGCGATTTGCCGCCAAGCCCTGCCGCCTCAGCACACCCGGTTGGGCGGGGAGATCTACATTCACGGCGAGGATCCCCGTCCGCCGGAAGCGGACGCCGGCCGCGGTCCACGGGGTACCCGGGGCTGCATCGGCTTGCAGAATTTGGCGATGCGAGAGCTGTTCGAGCGTACCGCCCTCGGTACGCCGGTGATCATCACACCCTAGGGCGGGAAACCTCGATGTCCGTCACGGCACAACTCGCCGGCCGCGCGTGAGGCCGTATAGGCCGATCGCCAGCCACACGATATTGAGCCACGCGGACGGCCAAGCCCCGTTCCAGCCGCTGTTGATGATGAAGCCGACGGCGCCGACGATATTCATCCATTGATACGCCGCCGAACGAGGCTTGAGCCTGCCGCTGGTCACGAGCCCGTAGGCTCCCAAAATGAGGAGTGCCCCCAGCCAGCCCGCGCACTCGATGAACGTCTTCAATTGCAATCTCGTCTCCGCCCCGTCCTATCCGGCAGCAACCGGAGCTGCTCTCCCCACGAGTCGCCGGCGCATTTGGCCGCGAATCAGCACGAGGCTCACACAGGCCTGCAGCGTCATGCTGGCCACCGACACGTACCAAAGTTGCACAAGTTGAAAACCGGGTTGCACCATGAGCCAGAGCGCGGGGACGGCGAAGCTCAGGATGCGCGTCGCGGAACTGACCACCGCTGGCACGGTGTTGCCGAGTCCTTGAAACACGGCCGAGCAGGTGAACACGAGCCCGGAAGCGATGAAATTCCATGACACCACTTTTAAAAATTGCGTGGCTACGGCAACCGCACCGGGCTGAACGGTGAAGGCATGCACCACCGATTGCGCACCCAATTGGCAAAATAGCGTCAGCCCTCCCATGATCATCGCGGCGAACAGCGCCGCGCGCACAAACGTCTCGCGCACGCGATCGAATTTACCGGCGGCGAAATTTTGACCCACGATCGGCGCGGCGGCAAATGCCACGGCCATGGCCGGCAGGAACAGGCTCTGATTGATGCGCATGCCGATGCCGAAGCCCGCCTGCGCATCCTGACCGAATCGGCGGATGATCCAGTAGATGAGCGCCATGTACAGAAACATCAGTGCGAACTCCCCTCCGGCCGGAAGGCCGATGCGCAGCAGCCGGCTCCAGACCGTGAATTCGGGACGCCAGCGCGAGGAGTCAAATCGAACGTAGTGCTCGAGCCGGTGGAAATAGAGCCCGAGCAGCGCCACGCCGACGGCCGCTGACAGCGAACTCGCGAGCCCCGCGCCCGCGACACCCAGCGGACGGCCCGTGACCCACCCCGCGATGAGCACCGGCGCGAGGATGGCATTCAGGATCACGGTGATGACCTGCACGATCATGGTCGGCTTCACGATTCCGGTTCCGCGCAATGCCGACCCCATCGACACCAGCGCGAACTGCAATGCGAGGTTCGGCAGGAACCAACGCACGTACTCGACCCCCGCGCGCATCGTCGCCTCGTCTGCACCCAATGTGTGCATGTACGGTCCCGCCGCCGCATAACCAATGAAGAGTGTGAGGGCCGCGCAAAAGGCCGACAGCGAGAGGCTCTGATTGAACACGAGGTTCGCATCCTCGCGATCCTTGCGTCCCACCGCATGCGAAATCAGAGCCACCGTCCCGACCGCCAGCACCTGGGTCAGCGCCAGCACGATGAACATCATGTTGCCGCCCGCACCCACCCCTGCGAGCGCGGCGTCTCCCAGATGAGCGACGAAGTACAGATCGATCAAAAAATAGAGGGTTTGAAACAGCATCCCTGCGGCGATCGGTGCCGCCATCTGCAAGATGTGCTTGCCAACCGAATGTTCCGTCAGATCCTTCACGGCACCGTTCTTATACCATACCCCGGAGACTTACTCGGACGTGCGCGCAAGTGCTACGCTGTGCGCCGAGACAAACGAGGATATCCGCACGGTGGCCGTACTACCGACTTTTGACATGATGCTGTTCGGGGGAACCGGCGACCTCGTCACCCGCAAGCTTCTGCCGGCGCTGTATCGGCGCTACGCGGCGGGCCAGGTGTCCGAAGAATCGCGCATCGTCGGCATCGCGCGCGGTCCGCTGTCCCGGGCCGAATACGCGGCACAGGCGCAAGCGGCCTGCCGCGAGTTCCTCGGCAAAGAATTCGACTTGAGCCGCTGGGAGCGCTTCGCCCGCCTGCTCGGCTACGTGAGGATCAATGCCGCCGCCGAGGCGGACTATGCCCAGTTGACCCGGTTCCTCGAGGGCCGCGACGACATCGTGCGCGTGTTCTTCTTCTCGACAGCCTCGAACCTCTTCTCCGTGATGTGCGACAACCTTGCGAAGGCGCGGGTGGTCACAGCGCAGTCCAGAGTGGTGCTCGAGAAGCCACTCGGTCACGACACGGCTTCCGCCGATTTGATCAACGCACAGGTCGGCGCAGCATTCACCGAGCGGCAGATTTACCGCATCGATCATTACCTGGGCAAGGAGGCCGTGCAGAATTTGATGGCGCTGCGGTTCGGCAACGCCCTGTTCGAGCCGCTCTGGCGGCGCGGTCTCATCAAGCACGTGCAGATCACGGTCGCCGAGGAACTCGGCGTCGAGCGACGCGGCAACTTCTACGACCAGACTGGTGCGCTGCGCGACATGGTGCAAAATCATTTGCTCCAGCTGCTTTGCATCATGGCCATGGAGCCTCCCGCCTCGAACGATCCGGATGCGGTACGCGATGAAAAGCTCAAGGTCCTGCGCGCGCTGCGGCCGCTGCGCGATCGCGACGTGCTCACCAAGACCGTGCGCGGACAATACAAGGCGGGCGCCGTGCGCGGTGTGCCGGTACCGGGCTATCTCGAGGAAGCGGACATCGCGCCGGACAGCACCACCGAGACCTTTGCGGCCCTGAAGGTGGAGATCGACACCTGGCGCTGGGCGGGCGTGCCCTTCTACCTTCGAACCGGCAAGCGGCTGCAGGACCGCATCACCGAGCTGGTGGTGACGTTCGATGACGTGCCTCATCCGATATTCGACAAGCCCGCCTCGCACTCGGCGAACGAGCTGGTGATCCGGCTGCAGCCCGACGAGAGCATCATGCTGACCGTGCTCGCCAAGAATCCCGGCGAGGGAATGCGGCTCAAACCGGTGAGCCTCGCGCTGGACCTCGGCGAGACCTTCAAGACCCGGAGCCTCGATGCCTACGAGCGATTGCTGATGGATACGGTGAAAGGCAATCTCACGCTGTTCATGCGCCGCGACGAACTCGATGCAGCCTGGCGCTGGGTCGATCCCATCCGGGCCGGATGGGAGCAGTACGACGAGCCGCCGAAGCCCTATATCGCGGGAAGCTGGGGACCCGCCTCTTCCAGCGCCCTGATCAGCCGCGACGGATTCTCCTGGCATGACGAACTCTGACACCCGGCTCAAACGCTTCTCGAGCATGGCGGATCTCGCACAGGCCCTCGCCTTGGATGTCGCTCAAACGCTCGCCCGCGCAATCGCCGCGCGCGGCGCAGCGAGCCTCATCGTTTCGGGCGGCAAGACGCCGGTCAAACTCTTCGAGCAGCTTCGCGCCCAGCCGATCGAGTGGCGCCGGGTATCCGTGGCGCTCGCCGATGAGCGCTGGGTGGATCCAGGCGATCCCGGCAGCAATGAAAGGATGGTGCGCGAGGTGCTGCTTAAGGACCGGGCGGCGGAGGCACGTTTCGCCGGTCTCAAGAACGCCGCGCCCTCTCCGGACTTGGGCGCGGTCTCGGCCTGGGAAACCTTCGCCCGCATTCCGCGGCCGTTCGATCTGACCCTGCTCGGGATGGGCGACGACGGCCACACCGCCTCCTTGTTCCCCGGTTCGCCGAATCTGTCCATTGCATTGACTCCCACGGCGGCCGCCGGTTGCGTAGGCATGAGGGCGCCCTCGGCGCCGCAGGCGCGGCTGAGCTTGAACCTGAGCGCTCTGCTCGATTCACGGCGCATGCTGATCGTGCTCGAGGGCGAGGGGAAGCTCTCCACCTACGAGGCGGCGAACGGCAACGGTCCGATCGAGGAGATGCCGGTGCGGGCGGTGTTGCGCCAGAGCCGGGTGCCGGTCGAGGTGATCTGGGCACCATGAAGGAGAAGCTTGGCGACCGTCGGACGGACCTCGACAAGGAGGCCATCAAGAGTTCATTCCTGGACGACCTCTTCTACATGCAGGGCAAATTTCCCGCCCTGGCAACCAAGAACGACTACTACATGGCGCTCGCCTATGCGGTCAGGGACCGCATGTTGCACCGCTGGATCAGCACTGCCGCCGCGTACACCAAGCACGGGTCGCGCACCGTCGCGTAT
Source organism: Steroidobacteraceae bacterium (assembly GCA_050012215.1). Lineage (GTDB taxonomy): Bacteria > Pseudomonadota > Gammaproteobacteria > Steroidobacterales > Steroidobacteraceae > Bog-1198. The sequence continues at coordinate 76,041 of JBEKHO010000005.1, read as the reverse complement.
CTCTCGGCCGAATTTCTGATGGGGCCGCATCTCGGCAATAATCTGTTGAATCTCGGCATTCTCGAGCCGGTGCGCCAGTGCATGAAGGAGCTCGGCCTCGATTTCGACGAGCTGTTGCAACAGGAAGAGGAGCCCGGACTCGGCAGCGGCGGCCTCGGACGTCTGGCGGCATGCTTCATCGACTCGCTCGCCACGCTCGAGATCCCCGCCTTGGGCTATGGCATACGTTACGAATTCGGCATCTTTCATCAAGAGATCGTCGACGGCTGGCAGATCGAGAGGACGGACAAGTGGCTGCGCTCGGGCAACCCCTGGGAATTGATACGTCCGGAGTGGGCGGTGAGCGTGAAGTTCGGCGGCTACACGGAGAAGTACGTCGACGAGCATGAACGCCTGCGCGTGCGCTGGGTACCACACAAGATCGTGCACGGCGTCCCCTATGACACGCTCATCCTGGGATATCGCACCAATACGGCGAATACCCTGCGGCTGTGGCGTGCCGAAGCGCCCGAGTCGTTCGATTTCGCCATATTCAACAGCGGCGACTACTACGGAGCGGTGAACCAGAAGGTCACCTCCGAAAACCTGAGCAAGGTGCTCTACCCGAACGACGAGCAGCTGCGCGGCAAGGAATTGCGGCTCGAGCAGCAATATTTCTTCGTATCCTGCTCGATCCAGGACATGTTCCGGATCCTGCGCACCCAGCAGCTGCCCGTGAACAGGTTCCACGAGAAATTCGCCGTGCAGTTGAACGACACGCATCCGGCCATCGCTATCGCGGAACTCATGCGCATGTTCATCGACGAGCATGCGCTCAACTGGGACGAGGCCTGGAGCATCACATGCAAGACCTTCGCCTATACCAACCACACGCTGCTGCCCGAAGCGCTGGAGCGCTGGTCGCTCGAGGTTTTTGGCCGCGTGCTGCCGCGTCATCTCGAAATCATCTACGACATCAACGCCCACTTCCTCCAGGAGGTGCGCATGCGATTTCTTGGAGATGACGAGCGGATCCGCCGCATGTCGATCATCGAGGAGAGCGGCGAGCGCTACGTACGCATGGCGCACCTCGCGTGCGTCGGGAGCCATGCGATCAACGGCGTTGCGGAACTGCACACCGAGCTTCTCAAACGGGACGTCCTGAAGGATTTCAACGAGCTCTGGCCCGGGAAATTCAGCAACAAGACGAACGGCGTCACACCGCGGCGCTGGATGGCTCTCTCCAATCCACGCCTGTCGAGCCTCATCACCGAGCACATCGGCGACGGCTGGATCAAGGATCTCTCCGAGCTCGAACGCCTCGAGCCGCTCGCCGAGGATGCCGGCTTTCGCGCACGCTGGCGCGAGATCAAGCATGAGAACAAGCGCAACTTCGCCGCCTTGGCCGCGGAGCGCACCGGGATTCTCATCGATCCCGGCTCCATGTTCGACGTCCTGGTGAAACGTATTCACGAGTACAAACGTCAGCATTTGAAGGTGCTGCACATCGTCTCGATGTATCTCGCCATGAAATCGAATCCGGCCCTTGCGGTCGAGCCGCGCACGTTCATTTTCGGCGGCAAGGCGGCTCCCGGCTACCACCTCGCGAAGCTCATGATCAAGCTGATCACCGCGGTGGGCGACGTGATCAATCGCGATCCGGACGTGCGCGACCGGCTGCGGGTGCTGTTCCTGCCCAACTTCAACGTCACCAACGGGCAACGCGTCTATCCGGCCGCCGACCTATCGGAACAGATTTCGACCGCCGGCAAGGAAGCCTCCGGCACCGGCAACATGAAATTCTGCATGAACGGAGCGCTCACGATCGGCACCTTGGACGGCGCCAATATCGAGCTGCGCGAGGAGATCGGCGCGGACAATTTCTTTCTGTTCGGATTGAGCGCGCAGCAGGTGCTCACCTTGAAGTCCGAAGGCTATCGGCCCATGGACTACTACGCCGCCGATGCGCACCTCAAGGAGGTCGTCGATCTGATCCGCGGCGGCTTCTTCTCCCGCGGCGACACGGACCTGTTCCGGCCGTTGATGGACAATCTGATGTACTACGATCCGTACATGCTGTTCGCCGACTTCGCCTCCTATGTGGATTGTCAGGCGAAGGTGTCGGAGGTCTATGGCGACGCCGAGCGCTGGACGCGGATGTCCATTCTCAACACCGCGCGGAGCGGCAAATTCTCATCGGATCGGACGATCCGCGAATATTGCTCGGGTATCTGGCGAACACGGCCGATGCCGATTCACCTGCTCACGCAGAGCGAAGCAGGAAGCGCATAGTCCGGCGCAGCGGCTCCGCTGCACCCCACAGCAGCTGATCGCCCACGGTGAAGGCGGATAGGTACTCGCCCCCCATCTCCATCTTGCGCAGGCGTCCGATGGGAATGTCGAGCGTGCCTGAGACGGCTGCGGGCGCGAGGCACCGTATCGAGGGCTCGCGCTGATTCGGAACCACCTTCACCCACGAATTGCCTGCCGCGATGATGGCTTCGATGTCGGCGAGCGGGATATCGCGCTTCAACTTGATCGTGAGGGCCTGCGAGTGACAGCGCATGGCGCTCACGCGCACGCAGATGCCCTCGACCGGCACTGGGGAGCCTTCAGTGCCCATGATCTTGTTCGATTCGGCGCCTGCCTTCCATTCCTCGCGGCTGCGTCCATCGCCGAGATCCTTGTCGATCCACGGAATGAGGCTCGCGGCCAGCGGCGCGCCGAACTGAGTCTTCGGGAAATCCGCCGCGCCGATCGCGCCCGTGACGGCCCGGTCGATGTCGAGAATCGCCGATGCCGGATCCGCCAGGAGTTTCGCGGCGGAGCGGTGCAGGGCGCCCATTTGCTCGAGAAGCTCGCGCATGTTTTGCGCGCCCGCGCCCGAGGCCGATTGATAGGTCATGGCGCTGATCCATTCGACCAACCCTTGACGCATGAGTCCACACACCGCCATGAGCATCAGCGAGACGGTGCAGTTGCCACCGATAAAATCCTTGATGCCGGCGTCGCGGGCCGCCTCCATCACCCAAAGATTGACCGGATCGAGCACGATCACCGACGCGTCGGCCATTCTCAACGTGGACGCGGCGTCGATCCAATAGCCCTGCCATCCGGACTCGCGCAGCCGCGAATGAATGGCCTGGGTGTAATCGCCGCCCTGGGTGCTGATGAGCATCGGCAGCCGCTTGAGCGCGGCGAGGTCATTGGCGTCCTGAACCGTCGATCGGACCTTCCGCCCGATGTCCGGTGCGGCACTGCCCGCCTGCGAAGTGCTGAAAAAAACCGGATCCACGAGATCGAAATCCCGCTCCGCGCGCATGCGCTCGAGCAGCACGGATCCCACCATGCCCCGCCAACCGATGATTCCCACGTCCATCATGATTCGAGCACGAACTCCTTGGCAGGCGGCCGACGATTGTAATTCGAGCCCATCACGTGCCCGTAGGCGCCGCAGTTCGCGATCAGCAGCACGTCGCCCTCCACGGTGGGCGGCAGCCAGCGATCGGTCCCGAGCTGATCGGCGCTCTCGCAGATGGGACCCACGACGGTCACCTTATCAGTTAGCGGCTCGCCGAGCCGGGTCAGATTGCGGATATCGTGATGCGCTCCATAGAGGGCGGGACGGATGAGCGAATTCATCCCGGTCGAGATGCCGACGTAGCGTACGTCGCCCTTGTTCTTCAATTGAGTCACCGTGGCGACCAGCACGCCCGCTCTGGCAACCAGAAATCGCCCGGGTTCCATCCAAAATTCGATGCGCGGAAACCGGTGCCGCAGAGCCGCCACCCCTGAGTCCAGCGCCGCGAGATCGATACCGAGCTGCCCGGCCTGTTCTGGAACGCCGATGCCGCCGCCCAAATCCACCACCGCCACATCCGGAAATCGTACCGCAAGCTCGGCGAGCAGCGTACCCGTTTCGGTCCAATTGGCGACATCCAAGATGCCGCTGCCGGTGTGGGCGTGCAGGCCGACGACGCGCACGCGGTGAGCCCGGGCCAAGGCGGCAAGTTCGTCCGCTTCGCCCGGGAGGACTCCGAACTTCGAGTGCACGCCCGCGGTGCGCACGTGGTGATGATGTCCACGGCCGAAGCCGGGATCGATGCGCACGAAGATGTCCCGTCCGCGGAACAGCTCGGGCCACGCCTTCAGCGGATAGAGATTGTCCAACGTGACGTGCACGCCCTTCTGGAACCCGTATTCGTATTCCGAGCGCGGCGCAAAATTGGGGGTGAACAGCACGCGCTGCGCAGAGAGTGCGGGGACCTCCGCGAATGCGTGCTCGAGCTCGCCCTGGGAGACGCATTCGAGGGTGAGACCCGCGGCGTAGATGCGCCTGAGGATGGCGGAATGCCAGTTGGCCTTCATCGAATAGGCCCAGCGCCCCACCGATTTGACCGTGTGCACCGCGGCAATCGCGGCATCGATGCTGGCCATGTCGTATACGAAGGCCGAGGATTCCCGCGCGCCGATGTCGAGCAACCGGCGGCTCTTGGCGGAATCTTCCCACCAACTTGCCGCGGCCGGCGCGCCGGTATCCTTCGGAGCGAACAATTGCAGCCACGTGGGACCGAGCACCTTGTCCGAGCCGATGCTCTGGATCAACCGCTCGTGCAGCTGATGCACCAGCCGGTCGCCCTGCGCTTCGTCGATCACGAACGTGAAGTTCAGATCGTTCGCCGCCTGGCTCACCAGGTAAATCTTGTGGTCCTGAAACAGCTCGAACGCAGAGCCGAGCTCGTGAAGGATGCCGCGAATATTGTGACCGAGCAGACTCAAGGACGCGCAAGGCCCGAGTATCTCGACGCGGCACAGCTCGCCGAGCGCCGCCGAGAGCTTCGCCAGCGCGGCCGGGTCGAGCGTGTTGGCGGTCGGGTCCAAGGACACGGTGACATTGGTCTCCGACGTGGAGATCAGATCCACCGATATGCCCTGATCCTTGAACACCTGGAACGCGTCGGCGAGAAATCCGACCTGATGCCACATGCCGGGGCTGTCCATGGACACGAGCGTGATGCCCTTTTTGATGGCGATCGCCTTGACCTGAGCCGCAGTGCCGGCAACATCCGCCCGAATCACGGTGCCTTGCAACTCGGGAGCCTGGGTGGCATAGACGTGCAGCGGAATCTTGTACTGCCGTACCGGCAAAATGCAGCGCGGATGCAGCACCTTCGCCCCGTTGCTCGCGATTTCCTGGGCCTCGTCGTAGTGCAATGCGCGCAGCAGCCGCGCCGTCGGGACCGCTCTCGGATTGGCGCTGAACATCCCCGGGACATCGGTCCAGATTTCGAGGCGCGCCGCGGCGAGCTTGGCCGCGAAATACGAGCCCGAGGTGTCCGACCCGCCGCGGCCGAGCAGCACCGTCTCTCCCGCATCGTTCGAGGCGATGAAGCCCTGGGTGATCACGACTCGATCGAGCGAAGCCCAAGCGGCCTGCAGTTCCTCGTCGGGCGCAAAGTCGCAGGTCGCGGACAAGAGGCTGGCCTTCGCGTTCGTTCCGTGGCGGCGTTCGGCATGCAGCACCGTGCGCGCATCCACCCAGGACGTCGCGATTCCTTGCGCGTTCAGGAATGCATCGCCCAAGCACGTAGCCAGGAGCTCGCCCATTGCCATGACCTGCGCGCGCATCCGATCGTCCAAGCTGCGGGTCTGTCCGATGTTCGCGGCCACGCGCCCGAGTTCCGCGAGAAAGCGCTCGAAGCGCTCGTTGGGAACGACCGCGAGCCGCTCTGCCAGGTCGCGGTGGATGATCTCGATTCGATGCAGCGCTTCGCTGTGCTCACCCGCAACCGCGGCCGAGAGCAGAGCCTCCAGGCGGTCGGTAATTCCGGAAACGGCGGAATGAACGACGACGGGCCGCAAACCTTCGTTCATCCGCTGTCGCAGGACGCCGGCGATATTGTGCCAATTCGAAGCCGACGACACGCTGGTGCCGCCGAATTTAAGCACCACCCAGGAAGGCGCGCGCAAGGGAATCAATCGTCTTCGAAGATGTCGCGCAGCTCTTTTTCCAACTGCCGCTCAGCCAAGACGTCCTCGACTCGGCTCCAAGCAGCCTTGCCGCGTTTGCCCGTCGGCACCGCCTTGGGCCGGCGTTCCGTGCGCTCCATCACCGGGTCGAAGTCGTGTGATTCCTCAGCCTCGCCGAGGAACTCATCGTCGATGTCGAAATGTTCGTCTTCGCGTTCGCTCATTGGTCGAGAAAAGCCCTTGAAATCAATGGGATCGATATGCCCTACGTCGTGAAGCTGCGCACTATAGCGGATTTTGCATCGCATTCAACTAGCGTATGACCGTCCCGGACGTGTCGGGGCGCCCCGGACGTTTTCAAGGCGCCCGCAGGGGCCCGCGTGCCAGGCGCCTGCTGCACCGCATCCGGACTAGGTGCCGGTTCGGGCCGATTCGGTCTCGACTGGGAGGGCTCCGCAGGCGATGGCGCGGTTCACCGCCGACAGAATGGCCAGGAGCGAAGCGGTGATGATGTTGGGGTGCATCCCGGCCCCGAACAGCGTGCGCCGCGAGCGCGTGGTGATTTCGATGTAGGACACGGCCGTCGCCGCGCTGCCCTGTCCGCGCGAATGCTCCTCATAGGCAAGCACGTCGAACGGTAGAGCGATCGCCGCCACCATCGCATCGATGGGGCCCGATCCCTGACCGAGTCGCGTCTCGACCCGGCCGTCTCGTTCCACCAGCAGCGACAGCCGCTCGCTGTCGGCGCCGTCGGTGGAAGCGGCGAGCTGGTGGGACCGATAGACGAACGGGGCCCTGGCGGCCAGATACTCCCGGGTAAATAAGTCCCATAACTCCTGGGAAGTCAATTCTTTACCGGTGATATCTGCAGCCGCTTGTACTACTTGACTGAACTCGATCTGCAGCCGGCGCGGCATCACCAATTGAAAGTCTCTTTCCAGAAGATAGGCGACGCCGCCTTTGCCCGACTGACTGTTGACCCGGATGATCGAGTCGTAAGAGCGGCCGAGATCGCTGGGGTCGATGGGCAGGTATGGGACGTCCCAAAGCTCTCCCTCCGTGCGCGCCGCCAAACCCTTTTTGATGGCGTCTTGATGGGAGCCGGAAAATGCCGTGAATACCAGATCTCCCACATAGGGATGCCGCGGATGGATGGGCAACTGGTTACAGCCCTCCGCACATCGGGCCGCTTCGTTTATGTTTGAAAAATCCAACCTAGGATCAATGCCTTGCGTATATAAGTTAAGGGCAAGTGTCACCACATCGACGTTGCCGGTCCGTTCGCCGTTACCGAACAGGGTGCCTTCGACACGCTGCGCGCCGGCCAGGACGGCCAGCTCGGCGGCAGCGACCCCTGTGCCGCGATCATTGTGCGGATGAATGCTCACCACGATGCTGTCGCGTTTGGCGATATGCCGTCCGAACCACTCGATCTGGTCCGCATAGACATTGGGAGTCGCCATCTCGACGGTGGCCGGCAAATTCAAGATGGACCTGCGTTGCGGCGTGGGTTCCCACACGGCATTGACGGCGTCACAGATCTCGACCGCGAAGTCGAGCTCGGTTCCGGTGAAGCTTTCGGGGCTGTACTGAAATACCCATTCCGTACCGCCATGGCGTTCCGCGTGCTCGCGCACGCAGGTCGCACCCCGAACCGCGATATCGATGATGCCCGCCCGATCGGTGCGGAACACGACGCGCCGCTGCGCCACGGAGGTGGAGTTGTATACGTGCACGATGGCGCGGCGGGCGCCTCTCAAGGACTCGTAAGTCCTCGCGATCAGCTCCGGGCGTGCCTGCGTCAGCACCTGGATGGTCACGTCGTCCGGTATCAGCCGCTTCTCGATGAGCTCGCGTACGAAATCAAAATCGGTCTGCGAGGCGGCCGGAAACCCCACCTCGATCTCCTTGAAACCGATGCGGATCAGCAGGTCGAACATGCGCCACTTGCGGGCCGCATCCATCGGCTCGATCAGCGCCTGATTGCCGTCCCGCAGGTCGACGCTGCACCAGGCGGGTGGCGCCGAGATGACCGCGTTCGGCCAGCTACGGTCCTTGAGGTCGATGGGGGCGAATGGGCGATACTTGGTCGATGGCGTGCGTTGCATGGGCGATCTCTGCTATGTCAGGTCTCGAAAGCTCGTGGCGAAACCCGCAATTTAAGCGGAAGTTTGGCATCGAGGGGCTGGTTTTCGGTCTTGTCAGCGCCGACCGATGGCGCAAGTGGGTGGCGCCTAGCGGCGCAGCAGCAGTTCAAGCGAGCAGAGGCGAATGGCCGGATGCATTTAGTGGTCGAATCTAGCATTGGGCCGGGCGCTTTCGCAAGTCGGCCAACGGGGAAGCCGCCGACAGTGCCGCATATTAACATTGAGACCCCTACCAGCCAGGCCGCTTAGCGTGAACTCTCCGTCGACCGCGCCGCTCAACCAGACGCCTCCCTTGGTGGAGTACAACCTGTTCACCACCGATGCCGCGCTGCAGGCGGCCGTCGTCCGGGAAGGCGCCGGCGCCTACGTGGAGCAACTCGCACGCGACGGCGCGGCACTGGGCACGGCCGCGAATTTCGAGCATGCGCGGCTCGCCAACCGTCATCCGCCGGTGCTGCAAAACTTCAATGCGCAGGGCGAGCGCATCAACGCCGTCGAGTTCCACCCGTCATGGCACGCCTTGATGGAGGGGATTGCGGCGCGCGGCCACCACAGTGGCCCCTGGGCACGCGGCGCCGGCGCCGGCGCGCACGTCGCTCGCGCTGCCGGCTATCTGATGCAGGCGCAAATCGAGTCCGGCACGCTCTGCCCCACCACCATGACCTACGGCGCGATCGCGGCGCTGCGCCGGGACGCGGGGCTCGCCGCGCAGTGGCTGCCGCGGCTCACTTCCCGCCGCTACGATGCGCGCGACATCCCGATCGCGTCGAAGCACGGCGGCTTGATCGGCATGGGCATGACCGAGAAACAAGGCGGGTCGGACGTTCGCTCCAATACGACACGCGCGGATCGGAGCGCCGATGGCTGCCACCGGCTCAACGGCCACAAATGGTTCTTCTCCGCGCCGCAATGCGACGCGCACCTCGTGCTCGCGCAGACCGATCGCGGCCTGTCGTGCTTCTTCATGCCGCGCCGTCTGCCTGACGGCACGCTGAACGGCATCTACATCCAGCGATTGAAGGACAAGGTCGGCAACCGATCCAATGCGTCCGCGGAGGTCGAGTTCCGCGATGCGTGGGCCTCGTTGCTGGGCGAGAGCGGACGCGGCGTGCCGACCATCCTCGAAATGGGCACCTACACACGGCTCGATTGCGTGATCGGCTCGGCCGGCCTGATGCGTCAGGCCGTCGTCCAGGCCGTGCATCACGCACGGCATCGGAGCGCCTTCGGCGCCCGCTTGATCGACCAACCTCTGATGCGCAGCGTGCTCGCCGATCTCGTGCTCGAGTCCGAGGCCGCTACGGCGCTCGCGCTGCGGCTGGCGAGAGCCTTCGAAAGCGACTCGCCGAGCGAAACGACGCTGCGTCGCGCATTGACCTCGGCCGCAAAGTTCTGGGTATGCAAGCGCGGTTGTGAACTCGCGGCAGAGGCCATGGAGGTGCTCGGCGGCAATGGTTACACGGAAGAGCTGTCGCTGGCGCGCATCCTGCGCGAGATGCCGGTGAATTCCATCTGGGAGGGTTCGGGCAACATCATGTGCCTGGATGTCCTCAGGGCGTTCACCAAATCGGCCGCGACCGGCGAAGTGGTGTTGCGGGAGCTGTCGATGGTGCGTGGGCAGGACCGCCATTTCGACCGGGCGTTCGAACGGTTCGCTGCAGTCCTGTCGAGCGGCACGCTGGTCGAGGCCCAAGCGCGGAGTTTTACCCAGTCGTTCGTCACCTTGATGCAGGCGGCACTTTTGCTTTGCGCCGCGGCGACGGAAGTCTCGGTCGGGGCGCGCGCCGCCGCGGAATCGTTCTGCGCGACGCGTTTGAATCGCGAGCTCGGGTGGGGAGCGGTCTTCGGTGCTGCCGATGCGCTGGTGGACTCGGGCGCCCTGCTCGACCGCACGTTCCCGGAGTAGCGGCTCAACCGCCGCCGTACGAGCGGTTCTTCCAGCGCGCGCCCGTTCCGCGCCAATGCTCGAGCGCCGACCCCACGGTCGCGGCCATGTAGAACACCGCAATCAGCGGCAGCGTGATCACCCACAGCGGTGTGCGCCCATAGCGGCGCAGTGTCGGCAGGTAGCTGATCGCGGCGAGGGTGCATGCCGCGATTGCGCAAGCGCGCTGCCAGCCATGCCCGAACACGGCGAGCGCGACCGGGACCAGCCAGACCAGCGTCAGCGCGAGCACCGTGAGCACGAGCATCGGTGCGGAGTAACGCAACTGAGTGAATGCCGTGCGCGAAATCATCCGCCAGATATCCGCGAAACGAGGGTACGGGCGGATCGAAACAGCCAAGCGCGAATGGCCCAGAAAAATCGCGCTCCCGCTACTCTTCACCGCCTTCGCCAAGGTCACGTCATCGATCAGCGCGCCCTTGATGGCGTCGATCCCGCCGATCCGCTCCAATGCCTCGCGCCGAACGAGCACAGTCCCGCCCGCAGCTGCGGCGACCTTGGAACGCGGGTCATTGACCCGGACGAACGGATACAGCATCTGGAAGAAGTACACGAAAGCCGGCACCAGCGTCCGCTCCGCGAGGCTCGCGCAATTCAATCGCACCATCTCGCTGACCAGATCCGTGGACGCCAGGCCTGCGGCGGGGGCCTGGAGTTTCGCCACCAGGGATGACAGGTGCCGGGGGTCATGCACGATATCCGCGTCCGTCAGAAGCACGAGCGGCGCCCTGCCGGCGGCCACGCCCTGACTGACCGCCCACATTTTGCCCGACCACCCCGGCGGCTTCGGCCCGCCGTCCACGATGGTGAGGTTTGCAGCCGCACCGGCCCGCTGCGCCGTTTCGTCGGTGGAGTTGTCATCGACCAGGAAGATGCGGAACGGTCCGGGATAGTCCTGGGCCAGTAGCGAGGCAATGACGGGCGCGATGGTGTCGGCTTCATCGCGCGCCGGAACGACTACATCGACCGGCGAGCCAGCAGTACAAGAAGCGGGCGCAAGCTCCGGGCGAGACAGCCAGTACCTGCCATGAGCTAAAAACAAATACATCCATACGGCCAGGCAGAGAACGCTGAGAACCGTCATCGGGGTCATTGCGCTGCGCAGGGGAAATGTACAGCCAGCAAAATCGAGCAATTAATAATATTATAAATCATTAACTTACAATTGTTTTTTAGTAATGAAATGAGCTATTGGCAGACCCTCACGGGAGTCCTCGTCACGAAACCCAGCCGCTCAACTGATTGCGGATCACCGAGACTAAAACCTCCGCGTGCCGGTCATCGTCGTTGAGCGCGGGCACCAAGCTCAAACGCTCACCGCCGAATTGCACGAACTTGTCGGCGTACTCGAGGGCCACTTCCTGCAGCGTTTCCAGACAATCGACCGCGAAGGACGGTGAGACCACGGTCAGCTTGCGGATGCCGCGCGTGGCGAGATCCTTCAACGTGTCCTGCGTGTAAGGCTGCAGCCACGCCACCGTCCCGAATCTCGACTGGTAGCAATGCGACCAGTCGCTTTCCTTGAGCCCCAGCCGCGAGGCAATCAACCGACTGGTCGCCTCGGCCTGTGAGCGGTAGGGATCGCCCCGCCGCACATAGGCGACGGGTATGCCGTGGTACGAGAACACCAGGTGTGCGCGCTCCCCGGCATCCGCCCAGTGCCGCTCGATCCGCTCGGCCAGAGCCTCGATATAACCCGGATCGGCGTAGTAGTCGTTGACGAAGCGCGTTTCCGGCAGCCACCGCCACCGCCTCAAAGCGCGAACGGTGCGGTCGAATACGGAACCGGTGGTCGACGAACAATATTGAGGATAAAGCGGCACCAGCAACAAGCGTTTGACGTTTTGTTCGGCCAGGGCTCGAATCGCCGAGCCGATGCTCGGCTCGCCATAAGTCATGGCAAGCTCCACCCGCACCCCATCGCCCAGCCTCTCGGCCAGCCGGCGCTCGATCTTGATCTTCAGGCGCGCGCTGTATACCGCCAGCGGCGAGCCCTCCTTCATCCAGATCTGCCGGTAGTTGCGGGCGCTCTTGATCGGTCGCAACGGCAGCACGATCCCGTAGAGTACCGGCAGCCAGATCCAACGAGCGGTATTGATGACCCGGCGGTCGCCGAGGAACTCGCGCAGATACCGTTGCACTGAGAAATAGGTCGGTGAATCGGGCGTGCCCAGGTTCACCAGCAGCACACCGATCCGGTCCGGCGTCGCGGCTGCCGCCTGCGCCACGGCGCGGTAATAAGCCATTTCATTTCCTCGAGGGATCGCGGTCCCATCCAACGCGCCCAGTATACTGCGCGCGTGATCAATCCCTGCGCCACACCATGATCTGGTTGAGTCCCGACGAGAGCGAGGCACTGCGCCTCAGTTTGAGCGTCGCGATCCGAAGCGTCGCGATCAGTGTACCCGCCGCCTTGGGTGTCGCCTGGATACTGACGCGGCGCCGCTTCCTGGGGCATACGCTGCTCGATGCCATGGTGCACCTGCCGCTGGTCCTGCCGCCCGTCGCCGTGGGCTATGTATTGCTGCTGCTGTTCGGCGCGCGCGGACCCATCGGGGGATGGCTGAAGAGCGTATTCGGCATTCAACTGATTTTCACCCGCAACGGTGCCGCGCTCGCCACGGCGGTCATGTCCTTTCCATTGATGGTGCGGGCGATACGAATCTCCCTCGAGAGCATCGACCGCGGCCTCGAGGATGCAGCGCGTACACTCGGCGCCGGCGCCGTCGACCGCTTCGCCACCATCACGCTGCCGCTGATGCTACCGGGTCTGCTGGCCGGAGCCATCACGGCGTTCTCGGCCGCGCTCGGCGAATTCGGCGCCGTAATCACCTTCGTATCGAACATACCCGGCGAAACCCGCACGCTGCCGCTGGCGCTCTACTCGGCGCTGCAGGAGCCGGGCGCAGAACATGCAGCGGCCCGGCTCGCCGTGCTGTCGGTGACGCTCGGGCTCGCCGGCCTGCTGGTCTCCGAATGGTTTGCGCGCCGCGTGCGCCGCATGCTGGGCCGTTGATGCTCACCGTCAGCTCCACCAAGCAATGTGGGACTTTTCAGCTCGACGTGAGTTTCGACGCGCCGACTCCCGGCGTGGTCGCGCTGTTCGGCCCTTCCGGATGCGGCAAGACGACCACCGTCAACATCCTCGCCGGGCTGATGCGGCCCGACCGCGGGCGCGTGACGCTGGATGACACCGTGTTCTACGACACCGATTTACGTGTCGACGTGCCCGCCGAGAAGCGCCGCATCGGATACGTCTTTCAGGATGCGCGCCTGTTTCCGCATCTGAACGTCGCCGGCAACTTGAGGTTCGCCGAACGGCGCGCCGCACGATCCGGCCGCATCGGATTCGACCAGGTGGTCGGCATGCTCGAATTGCAGCCGCTCATGACACGCCGCGTTCATCAATTGTCCGGCGGCGAGAAACAACGCGTCGCCATCGGCCGCGCGCTGCTCACGCAGCCGCGGCTGCTGCTGCTCGACGAGCCGCTCGCCTCGCTCGATCGGGATCGACGGGAGGAAGTCTTGCCCTATCTGGAGACGCTCCGGGACCGGCTGGCCATCCCCATGGTTTACGTCAGCCATCGATTCGACGAGGTGCTTAGGCTTGCGACGCACATCGTGCTCATGCAATCCGGAAGCGTCGCGGCTCAAGGAGGAATCGGGACGATCAGTCTCGACCGGCGGCTGCGCGCCATGATCGATCCCGACGCGGTGGGCGCCGTCGTCGATGGTACGGTCGTCGGCCGCGAGTCATCCGGCGGATTGCTGAGGGTGCGCATCGGCTCGGGAGAGCTGCAGGTAAATGCCGCGAGCCCTCCCGGTACGACACTGCGTGTCCAGCTCCTGGCCCGCGACATCATCGTGGCGACGCAGAAACCCGAGTTCCTCAGCGTGCGCAATCAATTGAAAGGCATCGTCACGGCAATCGAGGACGACGGTGCATCGGATCTGATCTCGATCGACGTCGGCAGCGGACGTGAGGGCGGTGGCGGCGGCCCGTCGATTCTCGCGCGAATCACCAAGGCAGCGACTCGCGAACTGGCGCTCGCCCCGGCAAAGCCGGTTTGGGCCCTGGTGAAATCGGTCGCCCTGCGCGGCGTTACTTCAGCCGGGTCCCCACATGAATGATTCCGACGATGTGGTCGCTCGGTTTGAGTCCGAGTGCCGTCTTCACGTCCGGATCGTACGCCGCCGCACCTGTCTTCCACATGACGCCATACCCCAGCGCATGCGCCGCCAGAAACAGATTCTCGACGGCCGCGCCCGCCGCGACGATCTGTTCGATCTCGGGAACCTTCGGATGCTCACGCACGCAGCAGCCCACGACGATGAGTGTCGGCGAGCGCAGGATCTTTTCGCGATCGGCCAGGACTTGGCTCTCGGTCAACGCCGGGGCCACCCGGCGTTTGGCCTCCGCAGCGGTGGCGGCAAACCGCTCCCGGTCCGGGCCCTCCAACACGATCAGATTCCACGGTTTCAGGCGGCCGTGATCGGGGGCGCGCCCCGCGGCATTCAGGATCAGTTCGAGGTGCGCGGGCGTCGGGCCCGGTGCGCTCAAGCGCGACGCCGAAGACCTGGTATCTATTGCTTCGATTAAATCCATCTATTCCTTAGATCCCTTAAAAAATGAGGCGGGACGAACGCGGCAATCGGCTATGATTCGCTGATCGGCGAGTTCGCTCCGGTTGGGATGTCTCGTCGAGAAGTATACCCATTGTATTCAAGGAGCCCTCATGAAGCGTATCGTTTTGGCCGCGCTTGCCGCGTTCATCTGCACCGCGGCTTTCGCAGCGCCGGTCACCTATGTGCTCGACCCCAAGCATACCTATCCGAGCTTTGCGGCCGACCACTTCGGCGGCCTTTCAGTTTGGCGCGGGAAGTTCACCGACACCACGGGCAAAGTCGTCTACGACAAGGACGCCAAGTCGGGCACGATCGACGTGACTGTCAATGTGAGCTCCGTCGACTTCGGCCTCGCGAAGTTGGATGAACACGCCAAGTCCCCCGAACTTTTCGATGCGGCCAAATTTCCCACGGCGACCTATTCGGGAAAGTTCACCAAGTTCGGCGCCTCTGGTCCGACAGAAGCCGAGGGCACGTTCACGCTGCACGGCGTGAGCAAGCCGTTGACGCTGAAGATCGACTCCTTCCTTTGCATGCAAAGTCCCATGACCCACAAGGAAGTCTGCGGAGCGGACGCGACAGCCTCGTTCGACCGGGCCGACTACGGAATCGATTACGGTAAGGCGTACGGTTTCAAGATGTGGGTGAAACTCGAGATTCAGGTCGAGGGAAGCCCCGCCGGTTGATCGAAGTGAGCCCGGCGCTCCATCAGGAGCGCCGGACCTTGCGCAGGGGGAAATGATCAAGGCTGCCTCCACCGGTCAAGCGCCGCCACCG
Organism: Steroidobacteraceae bacterium; assembly: GCA_050012215.1. Classification (GTDB taxonomy): domain Bacteria; phylum Pseudomonadota; class Gammaproteobacteria; order Steroidobacterales; family Steroidobacteraceae; genus Bog-1198. Next base: position 60,597 of record JBEKHO010000005.1, on the reverse strand, counting down.
TCCGACGACTGGCCTGCGATTTGCGCCTGGCGAAAGCAAGCGCGGGAGGCGCTGCTTCAGCACCGCGCCGAGATCGCCGCGCAGCAGCGCCGGCAGATGGCCGAGCAAGCCTGCGCTCGGCTGATGCAGGCCGTCGACATCGAATCCTTCGCAGTGCTGGGCTTCTGCTGGCCGATCAGAGGCGAGCTCGACCCGCGCAGCATCGCTGAACGCCACGCCGCGCGGGGTGGCAGGGTCGCGCTCCCGGTCGTGGTGGCACCCTCGGCGCCGTTGGAATTCTGGCGCTGGTATCCGGGAATGCCGATGCAGACCGGCGTCTGGAACATCCCGATTCCGAAGGCGCGCGAACTCCTCCTACCCGACGCCGTGATCGCACCGTTGGTGGGATTCGACCGCTCAGGATACCGCCTGGGTTATGGAGGAGGCTATTTTGACCGCACCCTGGCGGCTGCCTCACCGCGGCCTTACGCGATCGGCCTCGGCTACGCCGATTCGGAATTGCCGACCATCTACCCTCAATCCCACGATATCCGCATGAATCTCATCGTTACCGAGAAAGAGGTGCTGATCCCGTAAAGCCGTGCTCGGCGGCAGCTTCGGCGAGGGCATGCCAGAAGCTACGGGTCAGGCTTCGAAACATGAGCAGCTCGAATACGGGTGCCTGATCCGATTCGTCCGGCAGGCGCCATAACGTCACTCCGATATGCGCGGCGACCGTCGAGGCGACTTGGCCCGCCTGGAATGCACGCGCATGAACGTCGATCGGAATCAATTTGGCCAGCGTGTCGCGGACGCACGCACCCGACAGCCGGATCAAGGTGTAGCCGTCGCTTTGGTCCGATACCGAGGCCACTCCGTCCAGCTCGCCCGATAGCCTCGCGGCAAAATCGTGGCCGTCTTGCTCGGTCAGCGCGAGCCACGCTCCAGGTCCCGTGCCGGCGAACGCCACGCCGAGCGCAGCCGATCGATGGGGTCCCTGCGGCAGTTCGATCCCGAAGCGCTCTCGGACGCGTTGAGTCAGCGCACCCGATGCGCCTCTCCTGGCGAGGATCGTCGCCAGTCCGACTCCGTCGCGGATCACCGCCAACACGGGAGAGTCAGACATGCAGGCGTCCTCCTTCCGGGTCGAAGAACAGCGGCGAGACCACCTCGACCTCGGCGTCGCCGCCTCGAATCGGGCAGAACGCGCGTAGGCGCTCGCCATGGCGCTCCGGTCCGCGCTTCAAGAATCCCAATCCGATCCACTGTCCCAGCATGGGCGAATAGGCCACCGAGGTGAGGTAGCCTTGATCGTTCTCCAGGCTGGGAGCCGCGCCCGGCGCGAGAAAATGTGCGCCACCATACAATCGCTCGGAGCGGTCGCACGGCTTGATCCCGACCAGCGACGGGCGCTCGGGATCGGTGAGGCCCGGTCGTTCCGCCAAAACCCGTCCGATGAAGTCCTTTTTCTTGGACATCATGCGCCCGAGCCCCAGATCCGCGGCGGTCGTGGTGCCGTTCAATTCATTGCCGGCCACATGACCTTTTTCGATGCGCATCACGCCGAGCGCCTCGGTGCCATACGGCGTCACACCGAACGACTCCCCCGCGCTCATGATGGCGCGGACGACCGCATCGCCGCAGCGGGCCGGGACCGCAAGCTCGTACGCCAGCTCGCCGGAGAAGGAGATGCGGAACAGCCTGGCGCGCAGCTTGGCCCAGGAAAATTCCGCGCAGGCGAGATAGGGAAATGCCCGGTCCGATACGTCGAACGCATCGCCCAACAGCCGTTCGAGCAGCTCCCGGGACTTCGGCCCCGCGATGGCGTACTGGGCCCATTGCTCGGTGACGGAGACCATTTGTACGTCGAGCTCCGGCCACAGGATCTGACGGGCGTGCTCCAAGTGCTGCATGACCCCGCCGGCATTCGCCGTGGTCGTCGACATCACGTAACGATCCTTCGCGAGCTGCGCCGTGGTGCCGTCGTCCATCACCAAGCCGTCCTCGCGCAGCATCAGGCCGTAGCGCGATTTGCCGACCGGCAGCGTCGAGAACATATTGATATAGACGCGGTCGAGGAAAGCGCCCGCATCGGATCCTTGAATGTCGATCTTTCCGAGTGTCGACACGTCGCACACGCCGACGCTCGAGCGCACGGCGCGTACCTCCCGCGTGACCGTCTCCTGCCAGCTCGACTCCCCGGGCGCTGCGAACCATTGAGCACGCAGCCACTGGCCGGCCTCCACGAAGGTCGCGCCGCGCTCTTGTGCCCAGTCGTGCCCGGCGGTGTACCGCGTCGGACGGAAATGCCGGCCGCGGTGCGAGCCCGCGAGCGCGCCGATCGCCACCGGCGTGTACGGCGGCCGCGCCGTGGTCGTGCCCACGCTCGCAATGGACCGCTCGGTGAGCGCAGCCATGATGGCGAGACCGTTGACGTTCGACGTCTTGCCCTGATCGGTTGCCATCCCGAGCGTGGTATAGCGCTTCAAGTGTTCGACCGAGCGGAAACCTTCGCGCGCGGCAAGTTCCACGTCCTCGCGGGTCACGTCGTGTTGAAAATCGACGAAAGCCTTGCCGACGGAGTCCTCGACGAACCAGAGCGCACTCGAGCGGACCCGATCGTCCGAGCACCTCCATGAGGGCACACCTTTCGCATCGAATCCGGCCGCGGCGGCAGCATGACTGGCCGCCTGCGCGCCCTGTTTGAGCGAGTCGGCGAGCCCGAACGATCCGGCGCAAGCGCCTGCCGTGCTCATTCCGCGCGGTAGATCACCGGGCACGAAGGCCGAGATGGCCTGCGACCATTGGGGCTTGCCTCCCAGATGGGTGGACAGCGCCAGGCTCGGATTCCAGCCACCGGATACCGCCAGCAGATCGACGGCGTATCGCGCGATCCGTCCGTCCGGTCCGCGCACCGAGATGCGCGAGAGCCGCTGCCAGCCTTCAGTCCCGACGACTTGCGAGTTCAACAAGACCTGCACGTGGCCACGCTCCGCGGCCTTGAGCAGCCCGGGATCGACCTCGTATCGCGAGTCGATCACCGCCTCCACGGCGACCCCCGCCTGCACGAGATCCGCGGCGGTTCTCCAGCCGTCATCGCAGGAGGTGAAAATCGCGGCGCGGCGTCCGGGTGCAACGCCGAATCGATTGACGTACGTGCGGACGGCAGCGCCCAACATGACGCCCGGCCGGTCGTTGCCGCCGAACACGATGGGCCGTTCCACGCTGCCCGCGGCAAGCACGCTCTGCCGCGCAATGATTTTCCACAGTCGCTGGCGGGGACGATGCGCGGTCGGGACCGCAAGGTGATCGCAGACACGCTCCAGCGCACCGTAGGTGCGCGCACCCGTCAAGCCACTGTCGTAGGTACCGAAAACCGTGGTGCGCGGCATGATTCGCACGCCGGGCATCGAGCGCAGCTCCGTTTCGACGCGCCATACCCAATCACGACCGCTAAATTCGTCGACGACATGCCGGTCGCCATTCAACCGGCCTCCCAGCACGAAATCCTCATCGCACAGGATGACCCTCGCACCCGAGCGCCCGGCGACGAGCGCAGCGGCCAGACCCGCCGGACCACCGCCGATGACCAGCACGTCGCAAAACGCGTGAGCCTTGTCGTACGTGTCGGGATCGGCTTCGTGGCTGGCGCGCCCCAGACCCGCCGCCCGCCGAATCACCGGCTCATAGAGCTTTTCCCAGAACGCGGCCGGCCACATGAACGTCTTGTAGTAAAAGCCGGCGACGAAGATCGGCGACAAAAGCGAATTGACCGATCCCATGTCGAACTTAAGATTCGGCCATGAGTTCTGGCTGTGAGCCGTGAGTCCGTCGAAGAGCTCCGCAACGGTCGCGCGAGTATTGGCCTCGCGCCGCGCACCGCTGCGCAACTCGACCAATGCGTTCGGCTCTTCGGATCCCGCCGCGACGATGCCGCGCGGGCGGTGGTACTTGAACGAGCGGCCGACCAGCCGCACTCCCCCCGCGAGCAGCGCGGAGGCCAGCGTATCGCCGGCAAACCCGAAGTGTCGACGCCCGTCGAACTCGAACCCCAGCGGTCGCGCACGATCGACGATTCCGTGATGCGGCAGCCGATAGGGCTGTGAGGCCGTGCGATTGCGGGCGCTGCTCATGATCGGCTCGCCGGCGGATCGAGCGCGCCGCCGGGCGCCACCGCAAGGATCTCGTGGGTGCGGGTATTGCGCGTCACCTTGAGCCAGCTGCGGCAGCCGAAGACGTGATACCAGAGCTCATCGTGCGCACCTGCCGGATTCACCCGCAGATACACTTCCTCGAAAAATCGGCCGCCCGCGCCGGGTGCCGCGGCATCCGGCCGTTTGAATCCCGCATCCCCACGATACGAGAATTCGCTCAAATCACGTTCACCGCAAAAAGGACATTGAATGCGCATCGATCTACCGAAGCCTTGTGAATGACAATTGGAAGTTCGTCTTGGGGTCAGTGCAGATTAGGCTGGGGGCCGACGCCTCTCTCGTCGATGAGATGGCCCATCGCGAATCGATCGAGACGATAGGCCCGCGCCACCTCGTGAGGCTCATCGCGCGCCAGAAGATGGGCAAAACAGAAGCCTGAGGCGGGCGTCGCCTTGAATCCGCCGTAGCACCATCCGGCGTTCAGATACAGACCCGGTACCGGGGTATGGTCGATGATCGGCGAGCCGTCCATCGACATGTCCATGATACCTCCCCAGGAGCGCAACACGCGGACACGTCCGAGCGCCGGCATCAACGCCATCCCGCCCTCGCAGACATCCTCCACCGTCGGCAGGTTTCCGCGCTGGGCGTACGAGTTGTACCCGTCGAGGTCCCCGCCGAACACGAGACTGCCCTTGTCGGATTGACTGATGTAGAAATGTCCGGCGCCGAACGTCAGCACGCCTGGAATGAAGGGCTTGATCGCCTCGGACACGAACGCCTGCAGCACATGGCTTTCGATCGGCAGCTTCAGATCCGCCATCGCAGCCACGCGCGACGTGTTGCCCGCCACGGCCAGGCCGACCTTCTGCGCGCGAATGGAGCCGCGCGTGGTCTCGACGCCGGTGACGCGGCCGGCCTCCCGGATGAGCCCCGTCACCTCGCAGTTTTGAATGATATCGACGCCGCGCCCCGAGGCTGCGCGCGCATACCCCCAGACGACGGCGTCGTGCCGCGCCGTTCCACCCCGGCGCTGCAGCAGTCCGCCTTGAATCGGAAAGCGCGCATTGTCGAAATCGAGAAAAGGCAGCATCCGGCGCACGCCCGCCGCATCGAGCAGCTCGGCATCCACGCCGTGCAGCATCATGCCATTACCGCGGCGCGCGTAGGCATCGCGCTGCGCGTCGGAGTGATAGAGGTTGAGCACGCCGCGCTGGCTAACCATGGCGTTGTAGTTGAGGTCTTGCTCGAGCCCCTCCCACAACTTCATGGACAATTCGTAGAAAGGGTTGTTGCCGGGCAGAAGATAGTTCGAGCGGATGATGGTGGTGTTTCGGCCGGCGTTGCCGGAACCGATCCAGCCCTTCTCCACCACGGCGATGTTCGAGAGCCCGTGCACCTTGGAAAGATAGTGGGCGGTGGCCAGGCCGTGCCCTCCGCCGCCCACGACGATGATGTCGTATGCGGGTTTGGGAGCGGCGTCGCGCCATGCGGGCGTCCAGCCGCGATGATCGGTGAAGGCTTGGCGAACCAGGTTGAAGATCGAATAGCGCATCGACGGTACAATCCAAAGTCAGGGCTCAACGCCCGCGGGAGATTCTACGTCGAATCACAGCGGGCGCGCACGATCGACGTAGGGGAACCACCACGGCTTGCGCTCGATGGCGTGCGCGATCTCGACGCGCTTCCGATCGGCGCCGAGCGCATGACGAATGCCGCCATGGCGCAGGCCGCTGAACGGCCCCAAATCGCCGACCGAGGGATCGTTGATCCGGAATGTGGCGTCGGCGATCGCCTGCACCGAGCGGCCGGCCGCTTCGGCATCTGCCGTGTAGATCGATGCGACGGAGGGCGAGATGCGCGGGCGCGGGCTGAACTCCGTCCAGATGCGCAATGCCTCGGCGAGATCCGTCACCGGCGTGACGGTGATCACCGGTCCGAGAAGCTGTTCCCGCATGGGAACGCCGCCGGCCGCCACGTCCGTCATGATGGTGGGTTGAAAAAAGTGTCCCGGCAGTCCCGACGGCCGGAAGCACCGCCCGCCCAAGATGAGCTTCGCGCCTGCGCGCAGGGTCCGACCCACCTGATCTTCGAGCTTGCGGGCCGCATCGAGCGAAATCAACGGCCCGAGATCGGTCGATGGTTTGTCGGGATCGTCCACATCGAGAAAACCCACGCATTGATGCAGCCGATCCACGAATTCCCGCGCCAGGGAGCGCTCGACGTACAGATGTCCGCCCGCCATGCGACCTTGCCCCCCGCACACGAGGCGCGTCCATGCAACGGCCGGTACGGTCAGATCGAGATCCGCAGCCCGGCATACGATTTGCGCATCGACCGAGCCGGCCTCCAGATCGAGGCGCTTGCCGCGAGCCGTCGCCCCGATCTGCAGCCCCGAAGCACTCGATCCCGTGAATGCGACCTCTCCGATGCCCGGATGCACGACCAGCGCCCGTCCCACGGCCGGCCCGCCCGTCACGACGGCTACTGCCCCGTCCGGCAACCCCTCGAACGTGCGCGCGAGCGCGAGACAGGTCAATGGGTTTTGCACCGGCGGCTTGCAAACCACGCTGTGGCCGGCGGCAAGCGCGCGAGCGACGCCGGCGGCCATCACCGGCAGCGGCAGATCGAAGGGTATCAATACGGCGGCGACGCCCGGAGCATCGTCCAAGTCCGGGCTGCACTCCGGCAATGCCACTGCATCGGCCGCGAAGAAATCGAAACAGGCCGCCGCGGCACGCACGCAGTCCAGAGATTCGCATCGCGCGAGGCCGCTTTCGCGCGTCGATAGCTCGACCAGTCCCTGCGCCTCGGCGCGGATGCGGCCGGCGATCTCCTTCAACAGGGCTGCACGCCGCACGGCCGGCGTCGCTCGCCACGACCCCGCCGCGCTTTGGGCGGCGGCGACGGCTCGTTCGACAGCGTCGATTCCGGACTCGGGGACCTCGCCCAAGGGAACCAGCGTCGCCGGATTGGTAATCATCTGAAACATGGTGCGGCACCCCCGTCGCCGCGCAAACGCACGTATGATGCCTGACCGTGACCCGCTTCGATCAACTATGTCACCGTGCAGCCGAGGCCGGCCTCGCGGTGCGCGGCGCGTTCCACCCGAAACCCGGCGAGCTCGATGGCGGGTTCTCGCCGTCCTTGACCGTGGTGCTGCTCGGATTCACCGGTGGTCTGCAATGGGATCACTTTGCTCGCGCTCCCGAGGCGCAGGATGGATTGCCGCATCCGCTCGACCGCTGGTCGCGGCGCGCGATCGGATCGCTCGCGCGCGAATTCGACGCGGTCGACGTCTATCCGAGCGGAACCCCCGCGGCTCCACTGCCCTTTCAGCGCCTGGCGCTGCGCTGCGAGCCGGTGCATCAGAGCCCGATCGGTCTGCTGATCCACCCACGGTGGGGTTTGTGGCATGCCTACCGCGGAGCGCTTCTGTTGCCGCTCCTGATGGAGCTGCCGCCGCCCGCATCGGGCGTGCATCCGTGCGCAAGTTGCCAGACGCAGCCGTGCCTCACGTCGTGCCCGGTCGATGCCTTCCGCCCGGGCGCATTCGAGCTCGGTGCGTGCGTCGAGCACGTGCTCAGCGATGCAGGGCGGGAATGCCGAGAGCATGGTTGCCTTGCGCGGCGCGCGTGCCCCGTGGGCAGCGAATTTCGCTACGGTGACGATCAGGCGAGGTTTCACATGCGGGCGTTCTTGCAACGCTAGAACCCGGCAGTTCCACCGCCGTCCGGTTCCACCGCCCACGCGAAGTCTCAGTATCCCGCGCGCTTGTCGACCACGTTTTCGAGCTGCTCGCCGCTTCTATAGCGATGAAAGTTCTCCACGAAGAACCGCATGGTCAATTCCACCCAGTCGGGATCCACCGTGTGGTCCGCGGAATGGGGCGAGACCAGGACATTTTCCATTCCCCAAAGCGGCGAATCGCTGGAGAGCGGCTCCCGCTCGAACACATCGAGCGCGGCGCCGGCGATGCGCCGGTTGAGGAGCGCCCGGATCAACGCGGATTCGTCGATCACCGGACCGCGCCCCACGTTGATGACGATGGCATTCGGCTTCATCGCCTCGAACTCGCGCTCGCCGATCAGATGATGCGTGTCACGCGTCAGCGGGGCGGCGCAAACCAGTACGTCGATGCCACCCAGCATGGCATGCAGCTCGGCGGGCTCGAAAATGCGCGCGAGGAGAGCATCGCCCTCGGACCGCTGCGGATGTCGCCGCAGGGCGTGAATCTTCATGCCCAGCGCAGACCCGAGCATCGCGCACTCACGGCCGATCGCCCCGTAACCAACAACGCCCATGACGCGATCCGCCACGAGCATCACGTGATGGTCGAGCCACTGATGCGCGCGCTGATTTTCGACCAATCGCCTCACCCTCTTGTAGTGGAACAGCACTCCCAGCACGGCGAATTCCGCGAGCGAACGCTTGAACACGCCGCGCGCGTTGGTCAGAGGAACGCTGCTCCGGACCAGCGCCGGGAAGAGGATCCCCTCGACGCCGGCGGACAGCGAATGTGCCCAGCGCACGCTCCGGGCATGCTTCCAGGCTGCGGCCAGATCGAGCGGCTTGTAAGAGAGTCCGAATACGACGACCTCGGCCCCAGGCAGGAGCTTCGCGAGCTCATCGAGCTCCGCGCTGACCGAAATCTCCGCATCATCCTCGAGCGGCGCGAGATGGCGCCAGGTGCGCTGATCCGGCGGCGATATCACGACGACTCGCGTCTTCGGTCGGGACGCTCGGGTCATTCGAGGCTCATGGACGGATGGCGTGCGCCTTCTTCAACAGCGCTTCGGCCATGCGGATACTGGCGTAATCGATCAGACGCCCGTCGAGTGACACAGCGCCGCGTCCCTCCCGGGCCGCCTCCGCCATCGCTTCCATGATCCGGGCCGCCTTGGTCAATTCGGCCTCGGAGGGCGTGAACACCTCGTTGCACAACGCGATCTGAGAAGGATGAATCGCCCACTTGCCCTCGTAGCCCAGCACGGCCGCGCGATTGGCGGCGGCCTTGAATCCATCCGGATCGCCAAAATCGCCGAACGGCCCATCGATGGGGCGCAGTCCGTAGGCGCGACAGGCCACCATCATCCGGGTCTGCGCTGCATGCCAGGGATCGGTCCAATAATATGCCCGCCTGCCGTCCGGATCCTTGTCGGTGAGTATGCCCGAATCGCGATTGACGCCCCCGATCACGGTGGTACGCGCGCGAGTCGATGCCGCGTAATCCGCCACGCCGAAGGACATCGCCTCGAGGCGCTTGCTCGATTGCGCAATGGTCTCGACGTTCGCCATGCCGAGGGCGGTCTCGATCAGCACTTCGAAGCCGATCCGCCTGGTGCGCTTCATCGCCGTCTCGATTTGCGTGACCATCATGTCGACGGCGTACACATCCGCAGCGACGCCGGTTTTCGGTATCAGAATCATGTCGAGCCGTGGACACGCCTCGACGATATCCACCACGTCGCGGTACATGTAGTGCGTGTCGAGCCCGTTGATGCGGACCATCATGGTCTTCGATCCCCAGTCGATTTCGTTCAGCCCCTGGATGATGTTCCTGCGCGCTTGCGCCTTGTCGTCCGGTGCGACTGCATCCTCGACGTCGAGGAACACGATGTCGGCCGCCGACTTTGCGGCCTTCTCGAAAAGAGCCGTGTTCGAACCCGGGACAGCAAGCTCCGACCGCTGAAGTCGCGAGGTCGCAGGCTCGATGGTGGTGAAACTCATGGTGATTCTCCGTTGATATGGCCTGCTATCCGGTGGCCCCGAACCCCGCGGCCGCGCAGTTGATCGACATGAGGAGCGCAGTCCGTAGCTCCTCGCTGCTCCCGGCGCGATGAGCCCGAAGGAGGTGCACCTGCTCGCGGCTGACCTCGTTCAGGGTCTTGAGGCGCCGGGTGAGGCGGCGCCTGAACTGCGGAAACCGCTCGGCGATGCAGGCGCCCCCGGAAATGCGCAGGATCATCTGCGAGGTCAGCCGGTATTCTTCCTCGACCTGCGCGAAGATCGCCTCCCGTACCGTTTCGTCCTCGACGAGGCCCGCGTACTCGCGCGCGATCGCAAGATCCACTTGCGACAGCGTGCGCTCCACGTCGTCGAGAATCAGCCGAAACAGCCGCGCTTCGCGGAACATGCGTCTGAGCAAGTCGAGTCCGCGCTCCTTGCGCACGTCCAGGAAGGCCTTGATGCCGCTGCCCACGCCGTACCAGCCGGAGAGCATGTGGCGATTCTGCGTCCAGGCGAAAACCCAGGGGATGGCGCGAAGATCGGCCAATGTCTTGGCTTGCGTCCGGCGCGCCGGACGGGAGCCGATGTTGAGCATCGCGAGCTCCTCCAACGGGGAGGATGCCTGCAGATACTCGAGCATGGTCGGCATCTCCATCAGCTTGCGGTACGCCGACCATGCCGTGCCGGACAGCGCCTCCATGGCCTCATGAAACTCGTGCACCGGAACCAAGGCCGGTTCGCGCTCCGAGCGCAGCACGTGCTCGACCACCGAGGCGCCGAGCAGTTCGATCTGATAAGCCGCCGTGCCGCGATTGGCGTACTTGAAGGAAACGACCTCGCCCTGCTCGGTGACGCGGAATTGGCCGCGGATCGAGCCGGCCGGCGAGGCGGCGATCGCGCGTCCCGCGGGCGCACCACCGCGGCTCACCGAGCCGCCCCGGCCGTGAAAGAAGGCGATGGTCACGCCGAGCTCGCGCCCCAGGCGCGACAGATTGCCCTGCGCCTTCGCCAGCTCCCAGTTCGCGGTGAGATATCCGCCGTCTTTGTTCGAATCCGAATAGCCGATCATGACCTCCTGAATTCTCCCCTGCACGTAGAGGCTGCGCTGCACCAGCGGCACGGCCAGCAACTCCTTGAGAATGGAGGCGGCCCGGCGAAGATCGGGAATGGTCTCGAGCAGCGGCACGATCGGCAGGGTACAGCGCTCGACGGCGGCTTTATCGGCGAACAGGCCTCCCTCCTTGGCAAGCAGATAGACGCCGAGAATGTCGGCGGCGCTGCGCGTCATGCTGAGGATCAACGCACCGAAGGCCTCACGATCGATCTCGCCACGCATGCGGGCAATGGTACGGAAGGTCTCGAGAGTCTCCGCCGCCTCGGCGGGCAGTCCGTCATAGGCCAGCGGCTCGCTGCGCGGTGCGGCCAGCTCCGCTCGTAACCACACCTTCCATTCCTCCGAATCCGCGTGGGGCGGCTCCGCGCCGCCGTGCCGGGCGCGAAACATGGCTGCGAGCGTCTGATTGACGCGCATGCTGTTCTCGCGCACGTCGAGGCGGACCGTACTGAAGCGGAAGATTCCGACTTCGCGGCGCAGCGGCAAGAGCAGCGCGTCGGACAAGCGCGTGGCGCCGGCGCTCTCCAAGGCGCCGCGCATGAGGTCGATATCCTCGATCAGACTGTCGGCGTTCGGATAGCCGGCCTCATCCGGCGCGCAGCCCGGTTGCGGCGAGCTGGCGGATTCGGCATGAGCGATGTTGCGGTCGAGCTTCGCCATCATGCAGCCCACGAACTGACGGAATATCTCGCCGCGGTTGCGTGCCGCGGCCTCTGCACCGCGCGGCACCGTCGCAAGTGCTCGCGCCACCGCACGACGGAACGACTCGGGCAGCTCGAGCGCCTGATCCTCGATGCTCAGATTGCGCACCAGATCGAGCAGGCGGCTCCGATAGCGCCTGAGGCTCGCGATCCGCGTCGCCCAGAGCGCGCGCCGGGTGACCTCGCTGGTGACAGAGGGATTTCCGTCCCGATCCCCGCCGATCCAGGAGCCGAACTGGAAGAAGGAGGGCACCTCGAACGGTTCGCCCGGAAACTGTTTGGCGAATGCTCGTGCCACCTTGCCGAGGAGTTGAGGTACCACGTCGAAGAGGTTCTCGTTGAAAAAATACAGGCCCCACGCGACCTCCTGCTCAACGGTTGGCTTCTGAAGCTTGAGCTCCCCCGTGAGCCACAGAAGCTCGATCTCCTCCGCCAGCGTCTCGATCAATTCCTGGCGCTCCCGGTTCGTCCATCGCGGGGACTCGAGCTCGAGCAGTCGAAGGTAAATCCGCCGGTGGCGCTCGAGCACGGTGACCCGCTTGGCCTCGGTCGGATGCGCGGTGATCACGGGACGCACCTTCAGATCGGACAGAGCCTCGCGCACCTCGGAGGCGCTGATGCCCTCGGCCGCCGCGGCCGCAAACACGCTCGCGAAGGTGCCGCGCAATTGCTCGTAGCCGCGCTCGCGCTCGACCTCGCGCCGATTGCGCACGTCGCGATTCTGTTCCGCAATCGCGAGCAACTGGAACCAGATACCTTGCGCTTGGAGCGTGCGCCCCAGAAGCTCGGCAGGCATCCCCGCGGTGGTGAGATTCCCCCTCAACACGCCGGCAATTCGGGGCTCGTGGCGTTCGACCACCTCGATCAGAAGGTCGAACAGCAGCTCCGCTCGCGAGAAGCCGCCGGGCGCCTCGCGCATCGAGTCAGCCCGCCCGCGCGAGAGCGAGCGCGACCGTCGCGCCGAGTTCGGCCGCACTCGGCGCGACCAGCAGCCCGTAGGATTTCATGATCTCGGATTTTTCGGCGGCGCTGTCGCCCTCGGCGGAGATGATGGCGCCCGCATGGCCCATGCGCCGTCCTTTCGGGGCGGTGAGACCGGCGACGTAGCCGACGACGGGCTTGGTCATGTTTTCCTTGACCCACTTGGCCGCCTCCGACTCTTGCGGGCCGCCGATCTCGCCGATCATGACCACGGCTTTGGTCTCCGGATCCTGCTCGAACAGCTTCAAGTGATCCAGGAATGAGCTGCCGTTGATCGGATCACCGCCGATGCCGACGCTCGTGGTGATGCCGATGCCGAGCGCCTTCATCTGGGCGCCCGCTTCGTAGCCCAACGTGCCGGAACGGGACACGACGCCCACGTTGCCGCGTGCGTAGATGTTACTCGGCATGATGCCGAGCATGGCCTTGCCGGCGCTGATGATGCCCGCGCAGTTCGGCCCGACGATGGTGGTGCGCTCATCTTTTGCGTAGCGGCGCAGGTAGCGCTTGACGCGCATCATGTCCTGCGCGGGAATGCCATCGGTGATGATGCACACCAGTCGCAGACCTGCATCGGCCGCCTCCATCAGCGCGTCGGCCGCATAGGGCGGCGGTACGAAGGCGAGACTCGCCTCCGCCGCCGTCTCCCGCACGGCATCCTTGACTGTATTGAATACGGGCCGGCCCAGATGACTCTGGCCACCCTTTCCGGGAGTGACTCCACCCACCACCCGGGTGCCGTACGCGATCATTTCCTTGGCATGGAAAGTCGCCTTGTCGCCGGTGATTCCTTGCACAATCACGCGCGTGGTCTCGTCGATGAGGATGCTCATGCCGCACTCCGGGACGCGGCGACGGCCTTGTGGGCCGCCTCGGCCAGCGTGTCTGCCGAGATGATGGGCAGGCCGCATTCGGCGATGATCTGCCGGCCCTCCTCGACGTTGGTGCCGGCGAGGCGCACGACCAGCGGCACTCGAAGCCCCTTCGCGGCCTGCACGACGCCTTGCGCCACCCAGTCGCAGCGATTGATTCCGGCGAAGATGTTCACCAGGATCGCCTTGACGTTGCGGTCGGAGAGCACGAGATTGAAGGCCGCGGCCACCCGCTCAGGCGATGCGCCGCCGCCCACGTCCAGGAAGTTGGCCGGCTCGCCGCCCGCGTGTTTGATCATGTCCATGGTCGCCATCGCAAGTCCCGCGCCGTTGATGATGCAACCGATGTCACCGCTGAGACCCACGTAGTTCAGACCGAATTCCGCCGCCTGCGTCTCGCGCGGATCCTCCTCGGCCGCATCGCGCATTTCGGTGACTTTGGGTCGACGGAACATGGCGTTGTCGTCGAAAGACATCTTGGCGTCGAGGGCCAGCACGCGGTCATCCTTGGTCACCACCATGGGATTGATCTCGACCATGGTCGCATCCAGATCGCGAAACGCGCGGTAGCACCCCAGGATCATGGTGACTGCCTGGCTGACCTGCTTGATGTTGAGCCCCATGCCGAATGCCAGTTCGCGCGCTTGGAATGCCTGCAGTCCCACCGCCGGATCGACTTGTTGCTGCAGAATGGTGTCGGGACGGGTGGCGGCGATCTCCTCGATCTCGACGCCGCCCTCCGCCGAGGCGATCACCCGGATGCGCTCGATCTTGCGGTCGAGCACGAATCCCAAATACATCGCCCGCACGAAGGGCTCGGCTTTCTCGACGTACAGGCGATGTACGGTTTTGCCTTCGGGCCCGGTCTGATGGGTCACGAGTGTGGCGCCGAGCAGCGACTTCGCGGCGGTCGCGACTTCCTGGTAGGTGCGGCACAGCTTGACGCCGCCCGCCTTTCCGCGACCGCCCGCATGAATTTGGGCCTTGATCGCCCAATGCCATCCGCCCAACTCGGTGGCGACGTAGACCGCCTGTTCCGCGCTGTAGGCGACGCCACCGGGTGGTACCGCCACCCCGAATCCGGACAAGAGTTCTTTCGCTTGGTATTCGTGAATATCCATGTGTCCCTTTGCATTTTTTTTGAGTCGCCCGAATCTGCCGCACGCGACCAGGCCGGCAAGTTGCGCCCCGAATGCAGTTTAATTGACTAATTGTCGATTCTTCAAAAGAATCGTAGCTCTCTAACAAGTTTATTTTTTTACCCATGACCAATGCGGTCTCTCCTTGACGAAAACGACTTTGTGGTAAAACCATTGGATGCACCGACATAACGCCTCGCGACTTCGCTCGTTTCTGATCACCCTCGCGGCCGCCACGGCGGCGTTGTCAGCCGTCGGCCGCGGAAGTTTGCATACTCCCGGCGAGAAATCCCCCGATCTTGCGCCGAACGCGGGCCCCGATGCCTACCGTCAGATCGTGCAAAACCAATGCGTGGTCAACTGGACGCAACACCAGAATCCATCGCCCTGCGAGAAGGTGTTTCTCGCCGAAGCGAATGCCGACAGCTCCGGTTACGCTTTGCTCGCCGATCCCGACGGCGGCGCCCACTATCTGTTGATTCCCACCCAGACGATGACCGGCACCGACAGCACGGAGTTGCTGGACCCCAACCTCCCCAATTATTTTGCGGAAGCCTGGCGCGGCCGCGATTTGCTCGCGAAATTCGTCGGTCACGCGATACCCAGCGCCGATGTGGGGCTGGCGGTGGGCACCGCAGCAACCCGCACCCAGCATCAATTCCACATCCACATCGAGTGCTTGCGGCCGGAGGTGGTCGCCTCGTTGAAGGCGGTGGCGGACACCCTGAGCGACCGGTGGTCGCAAGTCACGGTGGCCGGCTTCCCCTATCAGGCGATGCGTCTCTCGAGTCAGGCGCTGGAAGTGTCGAATCCGTTTGAATTGGTGGCGAACCTGAGCCCGGACGCGCGGCATCACATGGGAAACTACACGGTGGTCGTCGCCGGCGCGCAATACTCGAACGGCCCCGGGTTCGTGGTATTGACGGGCACCGGTCCGAGCGGCGATCTGCTGATGGATTCGGGCTGTATCGTGGCCGGCGGCGGCAGCTGAGCTGTCGGCTACGGCGCGGCTTTTTCGGCGCGCACTGAGACCCGCGGGTCGCCGAGTTGCTCGCAACGGGCTCGAAACCCCGGCAAAGGACCCACCCACTTCAAGCTGTCGACATCGGCGAACAGCGCCGCGTCGCTGCGAAGCGTCGCCAAAACCTTGAACTTGAGCGCCAGCTCGCGCCGCTCGCCGAGCACGTCCGCGGGGAAATCCTCGATTTTGCCAAATCGCGTGAGCAGGCTTGCCGCCCCTTTGGGCCCGATTCCCGAAATCCCCGGGTAGCCGTCCGCGCTGTCTCCCACCAGCGCGAGATAATCAGGAATGAGCTCGGGGCTCACGCCGAACTTGGCGCGCACGCCGTCCGCATCCCGGATCGACTTGCTTTTTCGGTCCACCTGCACCACACGGTCGGCGCGCACGCACTGCGCCAGATCCTTGTCCGGCGTCCAGATACACACCTTCTGCACGCGCACGTCGCTTGCCGCGATCGCGGCCGCGGAGGCGAGCGCGTCGTCCGCCTCCAGCTCGATCATCGGCCAGACGGCGACTCCCATGGAATCGAGCGCCTCTTCCAGCGGTTGGAACTGAGCTCGCAGGGCGGCCTCGATGCCATCGCCAGTCTTGTAGCCGCTCCAGAGCTCGTTTCGGAACGACTCGATGACGTGATCGGTGGCGACTCCCAGGTGGGTCGCTCCCTCCTCGATCATCTGCAATACGCCGTTGAGCACCCCGAGCACGGCGCCGAACGGCCTGTCGGTGCCCTTGGTGAAGCGGCGCAGACCATAAAAATGGCGATAGAGCTCGTAGGTGCCGTCGATGAGATGAACGATCATCCGGTGAATTACACCATATCGATCATCGACATGCGCGCGCGATTCGGAAAGTACGGATGCCTCGGCACGACAGTCGACTGGAAAATGCGCGCCATGGCAACCTATACGACGGAGCGCGTCCTCGACGTAAAGCACTGGGGTGAACGGCTGTTCAGTTTCAGCACCACTCGCGGCCCAGGTCTGCGTTTCGAGAACGGTCAGTTCCTCATGCTCGGCTTGGAAGTGGACAGCCGCAAGCTGGTACGCGCCTACAGCATTGCAAGCGCCAACTACGAGGAGCATCTGGAGTTCTACAGCATCAAGGTGCCGGGCGGTCCGCTGACCTCGAGGCTCCAGCACATCCGGCGCGATTCGAGTCTGTTGATGAGCACCAAGCCGACCGGCACGCTGGTGCTTCGCGATCTGAAGCCCGGCAAGCGTCTGATCATGCTGGCCACCGGCACGGGCATCGCACCGTTCGTGAGCATCGCCAAGGACCCCGACACGTACGAGCGTTTCGAGCAGGTCATTTTGCTGCGCGGCGCCCGCACCAACGCCGATCATGCCTACGGGGACCACGTCATCGGCAGGCTCCGAGAGGATGAATACCTCGGCGCTATGGTGCGAGAGCGCCTGCTCGACTACCCGACGGTGACCCGGGACATCGGCCGCAACCGCGGTCGCGTGACCACGCTGATCGAAAGCGGACGGGTGTTCGCAGACTTGGGTGTCGGCCCGCTCGACCGGGACTGCGACCGTTTGATGATCTGCGGGAACATGCGCATGCTCGCGGATGCGACGGCGCTGCTCGATTCGCGCGGGTTGGAGGCGTCGCCCCAAATCGGCGTGCCCGGCGATTATCTCGTGGAGCGCGCTTTCGTCGAGTCGCTCGATGTCGCGGCTCCCCGGGGTGAGCGGCCGGCGATCGCGGCCGCGGGGTAGCTCAGGCCAGCGTCAGCAGGCGCACCCGTCCGTAACTCTTGGCGAGGCTCGTGGTCCCCACATAGGAGCACTGGACATTCACAGCGCCCTCGAGACTCAACTGTGCCGCACAGGGTTCGGTCACGAAGACGCCTCCGGGCGGGGCCACCGGGACGATTCGGGCGGCAAAAGACAGCTGCGGACCGAATATGGAGGGTGTTTCCTCCACCGGGTCGAAGCCTTGATCCGCGGCGCCGTAGTGAACCGCGATGCGAAACGACAGACGCCTGCCCGGCTCGAGCTCTTCCGCCAGCTTCGCCGTAGCCGCTTGGATTTCGAGCGCGGCGGACGCGGCGGAGCTCGCCGTCCTAAAAACGGCATGCACGGCATCTCCCCAGGTCTTACGCAGCACTATCGAGGGCGAATGCCGCCGCAACACCTCGGCCGCAGTCTTCGGCAAAAGCTCCGTCCAGTACCGCCGCGTGTCGGCCGCATTCAGCGACGAATAGCTGACGGCATCTGCGAACAGGAACCCGTAACGCGGGCGCTTGACGCACCCGTGCAGCTGCGAGTCGATGGCGGCGCGGATGGCCCGGCGATCCGGATCGCGATCCACATGCCAGCGACCGCCGGACCGCGCGAGCACCGTCCACGGAGCGCTCATTGCATCGGCATGGCCGATCGATAAGCCGAGCGCCGCCTCGGCGCAGGTGCGATCGTGATCTTCGCCCTCATCGAGCAGCAGGCTCGACCAGGTGTGCGACTCCCCGTGGCCGGACGCATCACGCCGGAATTGAGCCGCGGCCGAGGACGGCCCCGCTTCATCGTCCGGCGCCATGGGATAGATCACGTGCAGCTGTATTGCGCGCATCGCCAGTTCCTGCCAGCCGCTGTGCGCGCCGCCGCCGACGCAGTACACGAGTGCCGGCCGATGAGCGTCGTCGAGATCGGCGTGGGTTTCCGTCTGCGCCGACAGGTAATCAGCGGAAACCAACAGTCCCACGGCAGGTCGATACCAGGCGCCGACGAGGTCCGCAAAGCCCGGGCGCAAAAAACACAGGCGGCGCATCTGCAGGAATGTTCTCGATCGGGCCCAGGAGTTCTGCAGGCAAAGGGGATTCGCGCGGATGAGCGCGCACTGGAACAGCGCCCGATCGCCGAGCACGAGCGCCGCCTCCGCGAGAGTCGCCCAATGAAAGTATGCCGCCTCCTCCTGATCAGGAACGTTGAGATCTGTGACGCGCTCAGCCACCGAGCGCGCCAGCCGCAAAGCCCGTGGGGCATCGCCCGCCAGCGTCCACAACAACGCCGCGTTCTGCAGGCTGTACGTGCCGTCCGTCCGCGATGCGACCCTCTCATACGCCTGTGCGGCCTGCGTCAGCAGAGGCTCCGTATCCGCGCGGCGGCTGAATGCCATGTCCTTGAGCAATCGGGCCTCGAGCGCCAGGAAATCCTCGTTCTCGTTGGCGTTCAGAGCGGCGGCATGAAACGCCTCGAGCGCCGCCTCCGTGGAGCCGCACGATGCGAGCGCGAGCACCGACAAGTACGCGAGCGTCGGCGAGTCGGGGAACCGCTGCAGCGCCTCCTGCGCGCGATCGAACGCCGCGACAAAGTTGCCGGTTCGCTGCAGCCGCCACGCTGAATCTAGAGCGACGTTCTCGTCTTGCGCTGCATCGATGGACACGGGCCGGCTCCTTGAGGAACTCGCAGCGTACAGGGACGGGTCGTGTTTCGCATCACTGCCCACCCGGCAGCGCGGACCGGCTTCGGGTTGCGTCGCATTGGCGGTAACCAATGCGGCGCGCACCCCTCATCATCAGCGCAGCGCGGCGACGTTGATCGACTTCACGCCGTTGCGGTTGTCGTACACGCGCGTGAGCTTCGCATTGTTCACCGCCTGCACGCTCGATGAGACCGCCCGGCCGACGCAGGCCTTCGCCGCTGCCGCTTCCGCGAGCTGCCGCGAGTTTGGATCTCCGCAGACCTCTTCCGCCGCCTGGCGGATGCGGTTGTACAGAACGGCAGCGCCCTTCTCGGTGCTCAAATCGAGGTCGGAATACCGAACCGCGCGAGTCGGAACGTCGTGGGTCTCGCCTGCCTGCGCACCGATGGCCAGGGCGGAAAGACCGAAGACGGCGATGGCGGCCACTGCGACCTGCCTGGTGTTGTGCAATGTGTGGGTTTTCATGACTGGCTCCTTGAAGTGAATGATTTGTCGTCGAGGGTCATGTTGAGCGCCTGGCGGGTATCCTTCTGTCAACGCGCGGACACAAGCCGTACAATTTCACGCACATCGAAAATCGAGAGGTTGGTCGTGGCGATAAGCGTAAATACCGTGCTCGAGCGCAATTTGCTGTTTCGCGGCCTATCGCGTGAGACGCTCGCGCGGCTCGCCGGGCTCTCCGTTCGCCGCTCTTATCCGCGGGACGCGGTCATTTTCTCGCAATCGGATCCGGGCGATGCTCTGTTCGGGGTCGTCACCGGCCGGGTGCGGATCAGCGCGAGCACCTCAGGCGGGCGCGAGGTGTTCTTGAACATCATGGAGCCCGGCGATACGTTCGGCGAGATCGCGCTGCTCGACGGCCGCGCGCGCACGGCGAGCGCCGTCGCAACCGCCCCGTCGGACCTGATGATCATTCAACGCGAGCCGTTTCTCAGGCTGCTCGCAAACGAGCCTCTGCTGACGGATCATCTGCTGCGATTGCTGTGCGCTCGTCTTCGGTGGATCAGCGGCTTTGCGGAAGAATCCGCACTGCTTTCGGTACCGGCGCGGCTCGCGCGGCGGCTGCTTTCGCTCGGTCGACTGCACGGACGAGAGACCGGCGAGGGAATCGAGTTGAAGGTCTCACAGGATGAAATGGCGCGCTTCCTGGGATTATCCCGCCAGATCGTCAATCAACACCTGCAGATCTGGAAGGCGAAGCGATGGGTTGGCCTGGGGCGCGGCAAGATCATGATTTTGGAAGCGCGCGCGCTCGACGAAGTCGTCGGGGAGCCTGTTTCCTTCCTTTAAGATAACCGTGGCATCATGGGCGAAATTCGAGCAAGGGGCTGAACGGCAGTCGCTTCAACGGCTACTAGGGATGGCTGGCTATGAAATATGTCAAGGCGCTTGGGGCGTTTTTTTGTGTTTTTTCCGCGGTTCTGCTGGCAGCCTGTGGCGGAGGCTCATCCGGAGCGCCGCCGGCGCCGAGCGGCCTCAGTTATCCCAGCCCCCCTTCTTTCACCGTCGGCAAAGCGATCACTGCGCTGTCACCCACCGTCACTGGCCAGGTGACTCACTACACCGTGAGCCCTGCGCTACCGGCGGGACTGAGCTTGAACGGGGTAAGTGGAACCATCTCGGGCACGCCGACCACCGCCGCGGCGCAAGCCACCTACACGGTGACCGCCAGTAATTCGTCCGGATCGACCACGGCGGGCGTCGTGATCGTGGTCAATCCCATTGCGCCCACGGTCGCCTATGCCAGCCCGGCGTATTCATTCACCGTGGGCGTGACGGCTGCCCCGATCACGCCCACGGTGAGCACTGGCGCGGTCACATCGTGGGGCATATCGCCGGCGTTGCCGGCGGGTCTTGCCTTCAACACGACTACCGGCACGATCAACGGCACTCCGAGTTCAGCCGCCGCGTCGGCGAGCTACGTCGTTACCGCCAGCGACGCCGGCAGCACGTCAACCGTAAGCCTGACTTTGGCGGTGGCCTCGGACCCGTTGGTGGATCTTGGTCATACCTCGGCTCTGTACATCACGCGCCTGGTCAATAACACGCTCCTGAGCGAGGACAACGAAGCGCATTGGATATTGTGGAACTACTCCGCCGGAACGCAGATCGCGAACGGCAATACCGGTTTCACGGGGCCGGCCACTTCTCCATTACCTCCTCTGCCGGTCGATCTCGAAGGCTCGACCGCGGTGATCCAAACGTCCACCGGGCTCGAGGTCCGCTCAGCTACGACCGGGATCGTTTCCGCCGAGATCAAGACCAGCCCGAGCTGGTGAAAGTCGCGAGCAATGGCAGCTACGTGTGTGCGGGCAATGCCACCGGGCTCACGGTCTGGTCGCCCACTGGAAGTCTCTTGTTCACCATCGCCGGCAATTACTCTCAGGCGGTCGCCTTCGCGGCTGCCTCACAGATTCAGTTGGCCAAGGGTCCTTCGGGCGCCACTGTGATCCAGACTGTTTCGGTACCCGCCGGAACCAGCGCGACGAGCCCGCAGTTCTCAGGGACTTTCCAGTCGTGGTTCGCGGATGGCAGCCACTTCTTCTCCGCCGTGCTGTCCGATTCAGGTCCCAGTACTTGGTGGGTCTACTCGGCCGCCGCCGCTCAACAGGACCTCGCCAATATCAATTCTCAAACCTTGGCGGGATCGGGCGCTTACTATTGGTGGACCAACAACCAGACTTTCAATTTGTCAACCGTGGGGGCTCACGGGACGGTGACCAACTCCTATACGGTCGGTAGTCTGTTGTCGACCGCTGTTGCCGCGGCCAGCACGGTCGGCATCATCAGCACGACGCAGTTGCCCAGTGGCCAGTTTAGTAGCCAGTTGATATTGCTCAACCTGTCCGGCCCCACCCCCACCTCGGCCACCTACGCATTACCGTTCGGCGATTCCACCACCTACAGCGCCACGTCGGCGTCCACCTGGATGGTGGGGACCCAAAACGGCGTGCTCGTAGACGGCGCCAGTCTGGCCAGCACGCCTCGTTATCTCGACTATGGAAAGGCCACGAGCATTTCCGGCAGCACGAACAATGTGGTGATTGCGACGGCCTCCGGCCGCGTATTGACGTTCAACCCCGCCACGCACGCTCTGTTGGGTACCATCGACACGCAGGTGAGCCAGGTCGTGGTTTCATCGGACGGCACGGTGCTTGCCGCTCTCGGGGGCGGACCCTCTTTCGTCGCGTCGGCCGATGACACCTTGACTGTCTACCAACTTCCCGCTGCCACGGTCATCGCCTCCTATCCGTACACGATCAGCGACACGTATCGGCCCGTGAGCATGACTCTGTCGGCATCAGGAACGGTTCTCGGTGAAATTTTCAATTCGGCCGCGCCCTGCCTCGCGCAGACGATTGCCATTGCAGGCGGAGCGACATTGTGGTGCGACACCGCGACCGGAGTCGATCTGCTGCAGGGTAATCCCATTACGGCCTTGCAGCTCTCGCCGGACGGATCGGGCGTTGCTGAGGATATGGGTACCACCGACGCGCAGCGCACGACCTCGATATACAGCAGCGGCAAGCTGGCCGCCGCGGTGAACGCAACCGTGCTGTGTTGGCTCGATAACGCCGAGTTGCTCGGCGACGTTTACGCCCCGGTATTTGAGGGTCTAGTCCAAGTTTATCAAGCAGCAGACATTTACAGTTCGACCGGCAGCATGATCAGCTCCCTGCCAAAGCTGCCGCAAAGTTACTTTGCACAAATCATACCGCCATCCTCGACGACGACGCCTGCCACGTCGGTCTACGCGGCGACAAATTCCATTTATTCGTTGAGCACGGAAAGCGTGCTTTGGACGAGCGGCAGCGTGGCCCTCGCCGGCGCGACGGGCGCCGTCAGCGGGTCGTATGTCGTATTCGAATCGCAAAATCTCATCCTCGCGGAACCTTACTGACGCGTGGATGCAGATAAAGCGGACACGTTGCCCGAACTCGTCCTGGTTAGCGCTTCGATAATTCCCAATCTTCTAACGATGCGCCCCGGGCGGCAAGCTCGATCAATACCGCTGAAACGCGCCAATAGTGTTCGCCATGGGTATGAGCCAACCGTTGGATGCGGGAAACTACCTCCGGCAGTCCCAGCGAATCCGCGTACCACAACGGACCGCCTCGATACCGAGGGAAACCGTACCCGTTACACCAAATGGTATCAATATCCGACGAAGATTCGGCGATACCCGCGCCCAAAATCGCAGCCCCCTCATTGATGAGAGCCAACGTGCAGCGGCTTAAAATCTCATCGTCCGAGACGTCGCGCCGAACCACGCGGAGTCGGGCCGCCTCGTCCTCGATCATCTTTTCCACTTCCGTGGAGCGCACCGGACGGCGGGACCCTTCGATATAGTCGAATGCCCCCGCCCCGGCTTTTTGCCCAAGACGTCCGCTTTCCACCAGCATATCGGCGACACGGTAGTAGCGAGGATCATTCGGTAGATCCTTGCGCTCACGCCTGACGCGATAGCCGACATCGAGGCCCGCGAGATCGCCCACCGCATT
This sequence comes from Steroidobacteraceae bacterium, assembly GCA_050012215.1. Taxonomy (GTDB): domain Bacteria; phylum Pseudomonadota; class Gammaproteobacteria; order Steroidobacterales; family Steroidobacteraceae; genus Bog-1198. Next base: position 36,981 of record JBEKHO010000005.1, on the reverse strand, counting down.
CGGGCCCATCGCCATGCCGAACCGTTCCATGACCGCATCGATTTGCGTCGGGGTAGCGCCCTCCAGCATGAGAAGCTGGTTTTCACGCCCGTAGGCATAGAGCATGCGGTTGCCGACGAACCCGAAGCCATTACCGACAACGACACCCAACTTTCCCAGGTGCTTGGTCAACGCCAGTACCGTGGCTATTACTTCGGGTGACGTCACAGCGCCTCGGACGATCTCGACCAAGCGCATGATGTTCGCCGGACTGAAGAAATGCATGCCCACCACATCCCTGGGCCTGCCGGAGGCAGCGGCGATCGCGTCAATATCCAACGTCGAAGTATTCGATGCCAGTACGGCTCCCGACTTGCAGCATCCGCCAAGGCTTCTGAACACTTGTTCCTTGACAGACAGGCTCTCGAAAACCGCTTCGATGATGAAATCCGCAGCGGCCAGGTCTTCGATTCTGGTACCGCTCGCCACACGGGCAATGGCCGCATCAGCCGTCGCTCGCTCGATGCGTCCCTTGGCAACGCTCGCATCGATGGTCGACCGCACTCGCTGCATGCCGGCGGCCAATGACTGCGAATTGGTGTCTACCAGCGTAACAGGCAATCCCGCCAAGCATAAGCTGATGGCGATGCCGGATCCCATCGTACCGGCGCCGAGGACGCCGACCGACCGGACGGACTGCGCTTCAGCCTTCGCGTAGCTCCGCCGCTCGGCAAAAAATAGATGTCGTAGCGACTTCGACGCATTCGACTGCCGGCATTGCTCGAATCGGCGGCGCCCGAGCGACACACCTTCGTCGAACGGCAGGGTGCCCGCTGCTGCTACGCATTCGATGATGAACTCCGTTGAATCGACCCCGGGGTGCTTGCGCGCCGCCAGCGCTCGCTGGGCCGCTACGAAGGCCGGATCGAGTGCGGGACCTGGCACGGCCTCCTCACGCAGGCGGCGCGGCGGCACTGACGACGACGCCAGTTCATTGGCTAAGGCCAGAGCATCCTTTGTAAGAATTGCAGAATCGCGCTCCCGATCGATGATTCCCAAGTCCTTTGCCGTTTTACAATCGATGGGATCGCCGCTCAACAAGATTTCCAGACTTTTTGCCAGGCCGATCAGCCGCGGCAGTCGCTGGGTCCCACCGGAACCAGGCAGTAAGCCCAAACGGATTTCGGGCATCCCGAAAACAGCGTTCGATGCAGCCACCCGGACGTGACACGCCAGTGCGAGTTCCAGTCCACCGCCAAGTACCGAGCCCTGCATCGCGGCGATAACCGGCTTCGAACAACCCTCGATCATCGTCAAAACATCGTTCAGCAACGGCGTCTGCGGCTCATGATCGAACTCACGGATGTCGGCGCCTGCCACGAAATGCCGACCCCTGCTTTGGATGACGATGGCACGCACATCGGGATTCTCATTGGCATCGCGAATCAATTGGAGCAAGAGCCGACGCACCGTAAGATTTAGGGCGTTGATCGGTGGATGATCAATGGTCAGAATGGCGATTCCGTCCGCGCGCTCGGCGTCGACGGTTCCTGGAGCGGGTGTCGCAGCTTCCGTCATGCAAGCTCAAGTACCTTGAAAGCGGGGTGCGCGCTTTTCAGCAAATGCCGCCACGCCTTCGGCGTAATCGAGCGAATGGCCCAACTCGCGTTGCGCATCCCGTTCCAGATCCAGTTGTTCCATCAAACTATTTTCCCAAGCCGCGCGCAATGCTGCCTTCGTCTTTGCCAGCCCGAGCGGGGGGCCCTGCGCCAGTTGGCGCGCCACTGCATTGACGGTGGACTCAAGGTCGGCATCGTCGACGCACTCCCAGATCATGCCCCAGACGGCGGCCTGCTCGGCCGTCAGTCGGTTACCCAACAGCGTCAGTCCCGATGCACGCGCGGGACCCACTAGCCTCGGTAAGATCCAGGGTCCACCGCAGTCCGGCACCAATCCGATTTTCGCAAAGGACTGAATAAAACTTGCGGAACGAGCCGCAATGACCAAGTCGCATGCTATCGCGATGTTTGTGCCCGCCCCGGCAGCGACGCCGTTGACTGCTGCAATAACCGGTATCGGCAGATCCTGTAGTGCCAAAATCAACGGCTTGTAATAGCGCTCGATCGATTCGCCAAGATCCGGTCTCGACCGGTCCGCTGCGGCGACTCGGTCGCTCAAGTCCTGTCCGGCACAAAATGCACGGCCCGAACCGGTCAACACGAGCACTCGCGCACGTCGAGCCACCTGCAAGGCGTGCTGCACCTCGCCATGCATGTTCGCGTTGAATGCGTTCAGCTTTTCCGGCCGGTTGAAAGTTAGGGTCGCAATCCCCGCGTCGATTGAGAATAGGATCGTTTCGTAGCTCATGGTTTCAATCCTCGACGTAAGCTCAATTTGACGCCGCGTCGGGCAGTCCGAAGATGACGATTTTGGCGGTGGTCTGCTCGGTCGGCCAGACGATCGAGCTCGTGCCCCCCGCTACCGCGATCTTTTGCGAGCCTCCGGCGACATAGGTGATGATGCCGCCGCCGATCGCGCCGGCCATTCTGTTCTTCCACAATGGCTTGCCGGAGGCCGCATCGGCCGCGTACAGGTTCCCGCCCATGTCGCCGAAGAACACAAGACCGCCCGCCGTTGGCGTCACACCGCTTAAGATGGGATAGTTGCTCTTCAGTCGCCACTTCCATTCACCCGTATCCGCGTCGGTCGCATACAACCAACCCGCCCACGTCGAATGCGGGTCCTGGGTGCCCATCACTTCCAACGGGCTCGCGGTATTGGCGCCCATCCAATAATCCCCGTCGGGGGTCGCCTTGACGTCGGCGTCACTCTTTAGTTTCACGGCTGTGCACCAATCGTCTTCACCCGTAAAGATCAGGTTCGTTGGCGGATGGTAGGCGACGCCGTTCCACTCCGCGCCCCCGACGGCGCCGGGACAGAAGCGCGTCTCGGTTACGGTATTCAGAGGCAAATCATGATTTTCGATGCGCGTCGCGGGGCTGCGAAAGAGCCGCTGCCGAGTGTCCCGGTCATAGACGTACAAGTAACCGTCCTTGGGTGCAAGCGCCATGACTTTGCGACCGCTCCGGGTGGTGAAAAGGGACGGCGTGTTGGAAACATCCCAATCGTGCCAGTCGCGCGGAATGACCTGATAGTGACTCGCGTAGTTGCCGGTTTTCGCGTCAAGGATCAAAACCGAGTTGGAAAAGAGGTCGGACCCGGGTCTCAGATGCTCGACGAAATCCGGCGCTGAATTGCCAACGGGTATATAAAGCTCGCCGGCGTCCGCGTCCAACGTATACGAAGTCCACGTACCGCCGCCGCTGATGGGAACACCCGGCAGGTTATGCCATGAGGCCATTTGCATCGCCGGCATCACTCCCTGCGGTCCGCGCGCCGCGTCACCCGGTGCCGGCGGGATCAGTAGCGTTTCCCAGACGATATGCCCATCGGACGCGTCCAAGGCGTACATGCGGCCCCGGACCCCCTTAGTGTCGCCTTGGGCGACGCCCGCGAACACCAGCCCGTTCCAAGCGATCAGCGCGGCGTCGACGACCTCACGAGCAGGATCGGCGATGGACGTCGCCCAAGACCGCTTGCCGGTTCCAATGTCGTACGCGATGACTCGGCCATCGAGCGTTCCACGATAGATGCGCCCGTCCAGATAGGCGGCGCCTCGATTCACGAGATTCGGCGTCACTGGCTTGGTGTCCTCGTGCGCCTGCCAATTTAGCTTGCAAGTCGACGGATCCAGCGAATAGACGTCAAACGCGGTCGTGAAGATGAGCGCGCCGTTCACCACGAGGGGGCCGCTCTCGTAGTTCTCCCGTAAATGGGTATCGAACGTGCACACCACTTTCAGCGAGTGCACGTTGTTGACATTGATCTGATCAATCGGCGCAAATCGCTCCGACGTCAGTGTTCGGTTGAAGCTGGGCCAACCGGTGAGGTCATCCGCGATCCGGGCTCCTGCGGGTTCTTTCCAAGACTCCGTTCGTCCGCGGCTTTCCAAAATCAATGTGCCCAGCGGATTATCGCGACTGCGGAACGTGTTTAAAACGAAGCCAACCATCGTGATGCTTGACATGCCACTGTGGTATATGCCAGCGGCACCAACGATCACAATTATTCCCGCGGCCGCCAATAAGACGTTGCGCATTTTCATCGTCGCTTGCACCCCCCGATATTCATATTATTTGCGCACCAGCAGCACAGCAGATGCCACCGGACCGCCGCCGTTCGTCACCAGCGCAACTCGCGGATCATTCGGCACTTGCCGCGCACCGCCCGCTCCTCTGAGCTGAACGCATGCCTCGTGAATCAAGCCCATGCCATGCAGCCTGCCATAGGACAGTTGCCCGCCAGAGGTATTCATCGGCAACTCACCGCCAAGCGCGATGCGGCCCCCCCCCTCGACGAATGCCGCTCCCTCGCCGCGGCCACAAAATCCCATGTCCTCGAGCCAGATCAGCGACAAAAAACTGAAACCGTCGTACAACTGCGCGACGTCAACGTCTTTTGGCTTCAGATCAGTCCGGCTCCACAGTCGCTTGGCGGCGTCGGCACCCGCGAAGCGTGTGAGGTCCGGCTGCTGATCCCAGGTGCTACGGCCGTACAGCGGACCTGCAATCGACTCGATGTGTACGGGTAATCGCAGGTCCCGCGCCACGTCCACATGCGACACCACCATCGCCACCGCACCGTCAACCGGCACGTCGCAATCAAAAAGACAAAGCGGCGTCGATATCATCCGGGCCGACAGATACTCGTCCATGGTCAACGGTTCTCGATAAACGGCATCGGAGGTCAGTGCCGCATTGCGTCGACCGTTGAGCGCGACTTGTGCCAACTGTTCGCGGGCGGCACCAAACTCATGAAAATAGCGCGCCGCCGCCATGCCAATCCAGTTGACGGCTGAAGGAGCATTGAAGGGCGCGAGCCACTGCAGCCAGCCTTCGGCTTCGCCTCGGCTGGCCTCTGCAGAGGAACTGGCAGGTGCCTGTTGCCGCGCCGACGCCTCCGTCACCGCACGGAATACCACCACGTGGCGCGCCTGTCCGGAAGCGACTGCCATGGTAGCGCTGATGAGCGCAGACATTTGCGAGGAATCCGCGGCCGCCGAGTACCAATTGAGCTCAAGACGCAGCGCTTCCTTCAATTCCATGGTCGAGACCGGCGAGGCGCCGGGTGCCGGTGAATACCCCGAACCGGTTGCAACGCCGTCGATGTCGCTTCGCGTCAACCCCGCATCGGCCACTGCGTCGAGGACTGCATCGATGGCAAGGTCGAGACCGCTGCGACCGAGTCTGCGTCCTATCGCCGAAACGCCTAGTCCGCTAATAACCGCGCTGCGTTCAAGAATGGTTGTCAAGATGCCCTACTCACGTGCGCACGAACAGCGGCAGCCATACGTCGCCGTGCTGTTCGAACAGCACGCGAACCGCGTCGCCGATGTGGACGTCCTCGGGCGCGCAGTCGATGACGTTGGTCGTCAGTCGCACCGCCGAACACTCCTCGAGACTAACTATTGCCACAACATAAGGAACCAGAAGATCAGCCGACCACGCCTGATGATTGATAGTGTAAGTCTCGATGGTCGCGCGGCCGGATACCGGGCGAGGGGTCAGGTCGCGACTCAGGCAGGCGGGACATACCGGACCCGGGGGGTGGAGCCATTCGCCGCACGCATCGCATCGTAGAATTTTCAGCCGTCCATCGTGCCCGGCCTTCCAAAAGAAACTATTGGACGGCGTCAGAGCAGGCAGCACACGCGGCGCCGCCGCAGGGTGAGGACCATGTTCGTGTTTGATCGTCGTACTCCTCGCACAGAATCCGCTGACAACCCTTGCCGCGATTGGGCGGTGCGCAAAGGATCATTGTATATCCTCAAACCGGCGCCTAACCCAGCCGGTGATTCGCTGAATTTCGCCCCGAGCGGTTCACCTCCCTTCGAATCACGGGGTGTAATCTCCCGCCCTGCTCGAAACCCAATAATTCTAATGTATAATAAATGGCCCGACGCGCCGGTTTGTTATTCTTTTAGCTGGTGGCCGCTGTTTTGTCAACGTGAAACCATGGTTTCGCCGGAATGGCGCATCGCGGTGGTGCGCTCCGACGAATCCCTTTGATTAGCACAGCTAACGCCTCACAGATGTCTAAGTTGCACCAAACACAGGCATGCAGAATTAACGGAAGCGGTGGCATGACGCTCGCCGCCGACATCGGCGGCGACCCGCAGGCCATGTCCCGACTTAACGCGATGTCGTACTCAGGCTAGCACCCCGCCGTCGACCGTCAGTAGACTGCCAGTCATATATGAGCTCGCTTCGGTCGCCAAGAACAAGGCCGCGCGCGCCAGCTCATCAGGCGTTCCGTGGCGGTGCATAGGAATGTCCTTCATATACTGTGCATACACCTCTGGGTCCTCGATCACCGTGCGCGCCATCCGCGTGTACACCAATCCCGGCAAGACCGCGTTGACACGAATATTCGACTCGGCAAGTTCTCGGGCCCAAGACCGCGTCATGGAGATCACCGCAGCCTTCGTCATCGAATAGACGCCGCGAGTATTACCCGGCCGCACGCCCTCGATCGATGCGATGTTGACGACGGCTCCCCCACCCGCGCGAATCATCAGGGGAACGATTCGCTGCGTCAGAAAGAAAATGCCTTTGACATTTACGTCGAACGTTTTGTCCCAGGCGGCCTCGGTCGCGGTCATCATCGGGCCTACCTGCGGACTCGTGGCAGCATTGTTGACGAGAATGTCCACCTTACCGAAGCGTCCTTCCACATTTTTGACCAGATCCTCGATCTGATCCATTTTCCCTGCGTGGCACGATATCGATGTTGCCTTATAACCGTTGGCCACGATGTTGGCCGCCACCGCGGCAACAGCCTCCGGCTTGCGACTGGTCAGCACACAGTCGGCCCCACTTGCCGCCAAGGCCATGGCTATCGCTTCTCCAATACCACGGCTCGCACCGGTGATCAGCGCGACTTTGCCATCAAGATCTCGATTACTTGAGAGCAATTGAGTCATCTCATTGTGTTAGTCATATTCGTTCGACACGTTTCTTGCCAAACACACCGTAAGGCCGAAACATCAATACGACGATCATCACCAGATAGGGAACCAGATCCTTCATGCCGCCCCCGACATATTGATCGAGATATCCCGCCGTGAGGTTCTCCAAAACGCCGACCGCGATCCCAGCAACCACCGCACCGGCGATGGAATCGAGGCCGCCGAGAATCACGACCGGGAACACTTTCATTCCGATCACGGCGAGTTGGTTATCGGCGCCCAACAAGATCCCCCAAAATACACCACCGACCGCCGAAACGATGCCGGCGAGCGCCCATGCCAGAGCGAAATAACGCGACACATCGATCCCCATCGCGAGTGCCACCGTCTGCGAGTCGGCAACGGCGCGCATGGCAATACCCGCACGGCTTCTCGTAAAGAGCCATGTCAGGCCTATGACGAATGCAATACTGGCGACTGCCCCCGCCAACTGAACCCGGGGGATCACGACAAAGCCCAACATCAGCGGCTTGTCGCTGAATGGAATGGGAATAGCGCGAGTGCCAATGCCGAAGACGAGAGGTGCGAGGCCGCGGATGACGGCCGCGACCCCGATTGTCGCCATGACGACGGCAATCACCGGGCGGCCCTGTAAGGGCCGTAGCACGACACGCTCCAACACCAAACTCGAGGCCACCATCAAGACAATGGTGAGTGCGAATGCCGCCCAGAAGCCTATGCCGGCGGCAGCAAGGGCAGCCGCGGTGATGCCCGCCAGCATGACGAATTCCCCCTGTGCGAAGTTGATGGCACTAGTCACCTTGTAGATCAGCACGAAACCTATGGCTATCAACGAGTACATCAACCCGACCAGGATACCGTCCACCACCAAAGCTACTGCAAAGTGAAGTTCATCCACGCTTTACTACCCGCGCGCGTCTAGTGCCAAGGTATGCCTGCACCACGGCTGGATCTCGTTGTACCACTGCTGGCGTGTCGTCGGCTATTTTGCGGCCTCTATCCAGCACGACCACCCTGTCCGAGATGTCCATCACGACCCCGATGTCGTGCTCGATCAGAACTATAGCGGTTCCGCGCTGTTCGTTGACCTCGCAGATTAGGCGCTTCATCGCTTGCTTCTCGTCCTGATTCATCCCACCCATCGGCTCGTCCAACAGCAGAATGCGCGGCTCCAACATCAATGCCCGCGCCAGTTCGAGACGCTTGCGCAATCCATACGCCAATTCGGCGGACATTTTTTCGCGCAGATGTGAAAGGCCCAACATCTCGAGGGCTTCTTCGGCGTGCCTGCGGCTCTCCATTTCCTGACTCTTCGCTCGGCCCAAATAGAAGACACCAGCCAGCACCCCGGAAGTCATGTGGATGTGTCGACCGAGCATCACGTTCTCGACCACCGTAAGACCCGAGAATAAAGCGATGTTTTGAAACGTCCTTGCGATGCCGAGGGTGGCGATCTTAGACGGTCTCGCTGTCGTAATGTCCACGCCACCCAGAGTGATTCGACCAGTGTCGGGACGATAGAATCCGCTGATCATATTCAGCAATGATGTCTTGCCCGCGCCGTTAGGGCCGATAACCGATACAATCTCGCCCTGTTGCAAAGACAGACTTACATTCTCGACGGCGCTTACCCCGCCGAAGCGTTTGGACACGCCGGCCACCACCAAATGATGGGCCGCCGAGGCGGAAGCCGGACTGACTGCTTCCGGTCGGGGCCCTTCAGCCGCGCTTCGATCGGCCACGAGGTCCGGCATCCCAGGTCCGGCCGTCTATGCCAATCTGCCGCAGTTCACCTTTTTGTATTTTCGCCGTCGGCGTCCTGGGCAGCTCCGAAACCACTCTGTAATATCGCGGGACTGCGTAATACGGAAGCTCCGTCTCGCAATGTTTGAGAAGCTCAGCGGGCGTGACGGTCGATCCCGGCTTGAGCACCAGCGAGGTCATGACTTCGTCTTCCTCAAGACGAGCCGCTACTGCATAAACGGCCACCTCCTGCACGTCGGGGTGACCTTGCAAAGCCAGCTCTACTTCATACGAGGAGATATTCTCGCCAAACCGACGCATCGCATCTTTCTTGCGGTCGATGAATTCGTACCAACCGTCCGGGTCGCGACGCAGATAGTCACCGGTGTGAAACCACAAGTTACGCCACGCCTCGACGGTGGCGGCTGCATTACGCCAATATCCTAATTGCATGATATTCGGACGGCGCGGGCGTGCCAGCATCTCGCCGATGACGCCGTCGGGTACCGGCTTGTCGTCGTCGTCCGCGAGAAAACATTCCCACATCGGATTTTCGATCCCGCACTTGCCGGGTCGGCCCGGGATGTCGGACGGAATGCCGACTAGGACGCCCATGTCTGTCATGCCATACAAGGACGTGAGCTTCATGCGGAAACGCTCTTGAAACTCGTGAAAGCGCTTGTTCGGCATCGGAACGGCCAACGCGATTCGCGCCGTCGTGACGGCATCGGCCATATCCGGCGGCCGGTCAAGCAGAATCGGCACCATCGAGCCCAGCAGGTTGAGCACAGTGGCTCGCTGTTCGCGAACCGTCTGCCAATAGGTGGATGCCGAGAACCTGGGTGCATAGACGATCATGGCGCCGGCGCGCAGCCCCGGCAGAAGCGAACAGAAGACGGCGTTGCCGTGGAACAAAGGCAAGCAGGTGAAGGCAATGTCGGCGCGGGTATATCCCAGCAGCCAATCGTTCGATTCGCCAAAAGCGATCGCCATCTCGTTGCTATACATGATGCCTTTCGAGTGGCCTGTCGTACCTGACGTGTAGCTGATGAACGCGAGGTCGGCCGGACGTCCAGGGCTCGCCGGGGGGAAGGCCGTCGAACCGGCTCCGGCGCGAATCTCCGCGAACGCCGCCTCTGTATCCACATTCAACACCGTTCGATTGGTTGCACCGCCGCAGCCATTGAGTGCTTCGGCGGTGGCGTTTTCGCACACGATGAGCACCGGGTCTAACTCGTCCAACGGATGCCGCAGCGTCATGCCTCGCAAGCTAACGTTAAGCGGAGCGGGTACTGCGCCAAGCCACGATGCTGCGAAGAGAGTCCAAAGGAACTCCGCACGATTGCCGCAGAGAATGACAACCCGGTCACCCGCCTTGACGCCCATGCTCGCCAACAGGGCCGCCATCTTTCCCGACTGCAGGAGCAGGTCTGGAGCCGTGTGGTCTGCCCCGTCAGTGAACCGTACCGCCACCTCGTTGCCACGCAATTGCGCCGCTCTCTTCAGGGATCCGAGGAACGTGCGTTCGTTGAGGTGATCCAGCATCCGTGCAGTTTCGTGTTCCGAGATAATGTTCATTTGCTCACCGCTCATAGATGCTGCATTGCTTTGTAGGTATGTTGCCCGCCCACTCTGGCGAGGCGCCTTTCCCGATACCGAGATAGAGTTCGTTGATAGCACCGTTATTCAGCAATTCAGAAGCTTCACCCTCCAGAACGACCCGGCCGTTTTCCAGGCAATAGGCGTAACTTGCGAACTCCAGTGCGAGTTCTGCGTTCTGCTCTACCAGAAGCACGGTTAAACCCTGCGCTTGGGTTAGTTGCTTTATCTTGTCAAAAATATCCTCGACGATCATGGGTGCCAGTCCAAGCGACGGTTCGTCGAACAGAACGACGCGGGGATCACTCATGAGCGCACGGCCGATGGCGAGCATCTGCTGCTCACCACCTGACAGGTATCCCGACATCTGTGATCGCCGCTCCTTGAGCCGCGGAAACAATTCGAACATCTCGTCCATACGCTGTCGCAATATCACGTTGCTCTTCAGCGTGTGGCCGCCGACGATCAGATTTTCTTCGACAGTGAGACTTTCGAAGACGCGTCTGCCTTCGAAGACCTGCACGACCCCCTGCTCGACCAACTCATACGGCTTGGCATGCGAAATCTCAACGGCGCCCAAAGTGATGGACCCACGCGTTATCTCGCCGCGTTCGCTCTTGAGCAGACAAGAGATGGCTTTGAGGGTTGTTGTCTTGCCGGCGCCATTCCCTCCCAAGAGCGCCGTGATCGCGCCCGGCTTGGCGACCAGCGACACCCCGTGCAGCACGTGGATAATTCTGTTATAGACAACTTGAACGTCTTTCAGCACCAACAGCCGGTCACCGGCCGGGTTGGAATCGGGCGTGTTCATCGCTGTTTCCAAGAATTGGCATTCGATGCATTCATAATCACTTCCGCTGCCCGATGACGTCCGCCTTGACGTTCGGATATGCTGTGAAGTATTCGGTGGCCTTGACGTACTTTCCGCCCTTGATCTGGTAAATCTGGATCCATCCACCGCCTTCGTGATCCGCCGCGGTGACGTGCAAAGGCGGTACCATGCCGCCGAACTTCGCGAGCGACCCCTCGGGAATGCTTTCGAATCCGTGGCGCATGTCTTCAGAGGTGATCTTCTCCCCCCTGCGCGATTGCGCGGCTATTCTTGCGGCTTCGACCTGAATGGCCGCATGGAATATCCATCGGTTGTAGAGTACGGTACCGAATGCCTTCGGCAGCGACATGCCGGCCGACTTGTACATGTCACGTACATCTTGAAGGACGCTGTAATCGGCGCCAACGCCATGGAACATCATTGCGTAATAGCCTTCGCCAACGCTCATGCCGCCGGCCGCTTCCAAGTCCGCCTCGGTGGCGCCCCATGCCAGAGCCACCGCCTTGTCCAACGGATAGCCGGCGCGCCGCAGGGCTTTGACGCCGACCGATGCCGCACGCCCGAACAGATTGCAAATGAGAAAATTCGGTTTGAAGCGCAGCGTGATGTCCAACACCTGCGCAGACATCTCAATACCCGGGGGCGGGACCGAGAAAGTCTTCAACTGAAACCCCTCGGAATTCGCAAGCGCTTCCAACATCGGAATCGGCTCACGTCCGGTCGGGTTGTCGAAATAAAGAAAGGCAATCTTTTTGCCTTTGAGACCACCGATCTTATCGCCCGCAAATTTGACACCTGCCGCCGCTTGCGAATAGAAAGTTGCCGCAATCGGGAACAAGTAGGGATAACGTGCTCCGTCGGAGGACGTGGCCGTGCCGAAACCAGGCGAAGTTCCGGGAATCCGATCTTCCGCCATACGCTGTTGCAGCGACTGAACATGATTGGTCCCGTACAACATGATCGACACCGCCCCTTCCTTCTTCCAACGCTCGTATGCCTCGATACCCAGTGGCACTTTGTACTCCGCGTCGATCTCAATTGGACGAAATTTGTATCCTTCGACGCCGCCCTTGGAATTGATGAGATTGAAGTAATCCTGTGCGGCATCGCACATGATGGCGCCGTTGGTTTGCGTGGGACCTGAGCGGTCACACATCATGCCGATCACGATGTCTTCGGCTCCGGCGACGCGTGAGGAACAGATGCCGTTCGTGACGGCTGCCGCCACCATCACCATCATTATATATCTGATCAATGCGTGTACCTAAACGTGCGCAGGTAGTTGCGCGCATTGACAAACAGCCTATTGAGGCCCTCCGGCTCGGCGGTCAGGAAAACAATGATCAGCGTGCCAAAGATAATGAGGCGCATCTGCGGAATGTAGTGACCGAGGTTCGCATTCACACCGAGTAGCGAGCTCAGAGCTTCGAGGAGCTGTCGAACTACCATGGGCAAAAGGGTCACGAAGATGGCGCCCAGAATGGACCCCCGAACCGATCCGAGGCCACCGATGATGATCATCGCGAGATAATCGATCGACACGCTTATCTGGAATTGCTCGTAATTGGCTACGCCGAGAAAGTAGGTATAGAGCACGCCGGCTACGCCCGCGTAGAATGACGAGATCATGAAAGCCGTGAGTTTATAACGGGTGATGTTGATTCCCATGATCTCGGCCGCAATGTCCTGGTCTCGCACGGCAATGAACGCCCGCCCGACTCGCGTTCGGCCCAGGTTGAAAGCCGCAACGATGGCCAGCGCGACAAACGCGGCAAGAAAAAAGTAGAATTGCTGCTGAGACCTGAGTTCGGATCCGAAGACGGTCGGGCGCGGAACATCGATGGACGCTTGGGTTCCGCCAGAGATGGCGTGCACATGATTGATGAGCCACTCGATGATGACTTGCGCCGCGAGCGTGGAGATCACCAGGTAGATCCCTCGGATCCGCAGGGACGGTATGCCGACGATGGCCCCCACCACGGCGGCCATCACGCCTCCCGCCGGAATGGCAACCCAGAACGGCGCATGGAGCCGCACGATCAAGTTGGCGGCGGTATAGGCCCCCACGGACATAAACGCGCCGTGGCCGATCGAGACTTGGCCCGTATTGCCGACAAGAATGTTGAGCCCAATCGCTCCGACGATCGCGATGAAGATCAAGTTGAGGATCGAAAGGTAATACTCCGACGCAATGAATGGCACGGCGAGGAGCACGGCCACCAAAGCCAGCATCGAGTAGCGCGACCCCATCGAAGGCGTCAAGGTAGATTCGTCCTGGTATCCGTTCGGGATTGAAGTGACTCGGGACATCCCTATGATTGCGCGCAGGGCGCGGTTGACGAGCGAATCCTATCCAGCACGCGCTCGCGCTGATCGAGCCAGACACCGTATTGCTTGGGCCAGCCTTCAAAAGGGGTTCCAGCCGTCCGCAGCGCACGCCGCGCATGTAGCGGCCAATTCGGATCGTCCAAGGCTCCGCGACCAATTGCCACCAAGTCCGCGCGCTCCTCGGCGATGATGGTATTCGCCATGAGCGGATCCACGATCAGCCCGACCGCCATAGTCTTCACATCGGCGCCCGTTTTGACGGCATGCGCGAATGGCACTTGAAATCCGTATCCCCGCGATACGCGGAGTACACTGGGCGAGCGGCCAAGACCGCCCGTGGAGCAGTCGATGACGTCGATGCCAATCAGCTTTAGTTGCTGAGAGAGAGCAATAGAGTCTTCGATCGACCAGCCTTCGTCGACGGCCGATATGCGGACGAATACGGGCTTGTCGTCCGGCCATACATTGCGTACTAGACGCGCGATCTCGAGCGGATGGCGCATGCGATTCCCGAGACTGCCGCCATACTCATCCGACCGGGTATTGGTGACGGTCGACAGGAACTGGTGCAGCAGGTACCCGTGCGCCATGTGTACTTCTATGATCTCGAACCCTGCCTTGAGTGCTCGCTGCGTGGCACTTCGCCAGGAGTCTCGCATCGCGTCCATCTCGGCAATCGATAATTCCTCAGGAGTCGGCCAGTTGTCATTCACTGGTATGCATCCCGCCGATACCGTGGGCCAGCGAAGGTCCCCGCCGTCGCGCTCGGGATCAGTTAGCGGACCGTTCCCGATCCACGGTCGCTGCGAGCTTCCCTTGCGACCAGCATGTCCAAGCTGTATCGCCGGCACGCTGCCGTTGTGCTTGCAGAAATGTGCGATCCGTTGCAGCGGCGGGATCTGCTCGTCGTTCCAGAGTCCGATGTCTCCTCGGCTTAGGCCGCCGTCCGAGCGAACGGCGGTGGCCTCGACAAACACGGTGCCCGCGCCGCCCAGCGCGAACCGGGCTAGATGCGCAAAATGCCAATCAGTGGCGACACCGTCGATCGCCGAGTACGTGCACATCGGTGAGATCACAATCCTATTGGGCAGGACCAGATCTCGCAGGCGCAGCGGCGAAAGCAAGGGCGGCTCGTTGACGGGCATTTGCGCCTCCACTCTCATCTCCAGCGTTCGGCCTGGGCCAGCATGTTGTGCACTCCCGGTCGGGCAACCAACGTCTTCCAGGCCTCCCCGTCTGCCGCCACGGAGTTCCGAAAGACTGTATATGTGGGCCACCACAACTCCCTAACCCCAACAAAGTCCGGCGGTCTGGCGGCGTGCGCAGGAAAGAAGGTTGTCGGTGTCGCTGGATGGCATCGGACGTGGCGGAAAGCGCCCAGCCGTTGGCCCAGCTTCTCGTCGCTATCCGAGCACCAACCCGCTCCCGCTTCAGGCGTAACGAACTGAATGAGCTTCACGGATACAGGTCGCACCGACAAGCGCCATCTGGCATTCGCTGGGTCGGCCTGGCAAAGGGCTTCGTCGGGATATGAGGTCAATACCTCCTCCTCTCCGACGAACATGCGGGTCTTTCTCATGTCCATAAATTTGGGCTCGTCATCATTGAGGTAGCCGACCATCGTCGGCTCCGTCCGGAAACTCAGCAGGTCTGCCCCCCGGTCGAACCAGAGCTCTGCCACGCACTCGAAACGACGTTGCGAATCGTCGAGCAACGGAGTGTCGATCTGGTGGCTTTGCACGTACTCCCGAAGTGTCGTGATCTGCATTCCCATTGTTCCGTGGGGGTGGCGATAGTGATCGTGAAACTCCTGAGACGGCACGCTCTCTTTGCGTACCATAGCCCCGAACACCTTCTTTCTGGCCACAATAATGAGTCTCCGTTCAAACGCACGAGGACCGCGTTATCGCTGCGGATCAGCCGCTCACGACTTCAAATGCGCAGGCTGCCCGTCGAGAACTACCGTCTTGGACTCGAGATACGACATCAGGCCCTCGATACCACCCTCACGACCCATCCCGGACTGTTTGAAGCCGCCAAACGCGATACTAAAGTCCGTTCGGAACACATTATGACCGACCGTGCCGGAGCGAAGTCGCCGGGCGACGCGGTAGGCGCGTTCTACATCGTTGGTGAAAACCGAATTATTCAGTCCGTAGACAGTGTCGTTCGCAATCGCAATCGCTTGTTCTTCGCTATCCGCGGGGATCACGGATAAAACCGGCCCGAAGATCTCCTCCTGAGCGAGGACGGAATGATTGTCGACATGGCCAAATACCGTCGGCTCCAAAAAGAACCCACGATCCAAATGAGCGGGGCGTCCGCCACCGGTGGCCAGCGTCGCACCTGACGCCTTGCCGCGTGCGATAATGCCTTCGATGCGATCCCGCTGACGCCGCATCGCGATTGGCCCCATTCGAACAGTCGGATCGAACGGGTCGCCGACTTTGAATTTGCCGAAAACCGCGCTTAAGGCGTCAACGAACTGATCGTGGCGACGTCGCGGCACGATGATCCGCGTCAGGGATGAGCAGACCTGGCCAGACAACCACACGGCCGGCCCCGAAATTGAATTCGCCGCGATGCCAATGTCGAAATCGTCCAGGATTACCGCGGCAGACTTCCCACCGAGCTCGAGCGTGCACCGCGCCATCCGTTCGCCGCATATCGACGCGACCCGCCGGCCCGCTGCGCTGGATCCCGTGAACGCCACTTTATCCACACCCCCGTGACGCACCAGGAGTTCGGACACTTCACGGTCGGCAGTGATGACGTTGAATACACCGGGAGGCAATCCCGCCTGCTCCACAACTTGCGCCAGAATGTGCGCAGTCGCCGGCTCCTCCGGCGGAGCCTTGGCCACGACCGTACACCCCGCCAACAGGGCCGGCGCCAGTTTATAGGCCAGCTGAAAAATTGCACCATTCCACGCAACGATTGCAGCGACGACGCCGACCGGTTCTCGCACCAGAAGTCCTATGTCCCCGCCGGCCGCCGGGTGGTGCCGCTCCTCGAACGGGAAGGTCTCGGCCAGGCCCGCGTAATAGTCAAACACACCGCCCATGGCGCGCCCGAAATTTAACGCATCAGAATGAAGAATTCCCATCTCGTTAGGCATGACACGTGCGATATCTTCGGCTCGCGCGTTCAAATGCTTGCCAATGGCTCGCAAATAAACGGCTCGTTCCGCATGCGACATCGCAGGCCAGGGACCTTCGTCGAACGCCTTGCGGGCGGCCGCAACAGCGCGCTCGACATCGGCCTGTTGCGCGGCGGCGAACCGTTGGTAGATCTCTTCGGTCGCCGGCACGATCACGTCGATGCTCGCATCGGAGGACGGGGGTACCCAATGTCCGCCGATGAAGAATCGGTCGGTACGGCCCAAATGAGCTTCAGTCGTGTCAGCCACTTCGTTCAACATAGCAACATACTCCGAAGCTCTTTCAGAAATTGTAGCGGGCCTCCACCGTCACTATCCGTGGTTCGCCTGGGGTCGCCGTATCGGTTTGAAATAGCGTGCCCAAGGCTTCGCCGCCTATGTAGTAGACTCGATTGAACGCATTTTTGAGGTTGGCCGAAAGCGTCCACCCAGCCGCCTTGTTGTCCAAGGCCAAGCGGAAATTCGTCAGGACATAGGAAGGGAGCCTGGCACCTGGATCGAGATTGCCGGTTCCGGTGAACCAGTCGCTCGTCTCGCCGTAAACATCGGTTCGGAAGGACAAAGCCAAGCTATCCCGAATCGGATAGGTTGCCTCTCCAAACACCGATCCCGTCCAATTCGGGGTATCGGGATAGGTACCAAAATTCAATGGGGCAGCCCCTAGGATCGACACGAGATTGTTGGTATATCGAGCGTCGGTATAGCTCGTAGCAGCGCCTAAACTCAACCATGACGCAGGGTTGATCTGGCCATCAAACTCAAAGCCGGTGACCAAGCCGTTCGGAACGTTGATGGTGAGCGCCGCGGGAACTCCCCCAACCGCCGCAAAGACTCCTCGCTGTGCATTGTGGAGCCACATGTTATAGAGCGCCAGATTCAATCGAGTGGGAAGCCCCGCGATATCCCCCTGGAATTTCACCCCGGTTTCGATGTCCGTTACCCGCTCCGTGGAATAACCGTTGCCACCGAAGCTAGACAGGCCGGGTTTAGGGTCCACGTATCCATTGTATCCCCCGTTCCTGGGGCTGCTTCGCGTGGCGATGTAGAGTAATACGCTTTGATTGAGCTGTTCCTGCACGCTAAAAGTGCTGCTCCCATTCTCGTAAATCTTGCTCTGACCCGGCTCAAAAGTGGCCTGTGCGGCTGGAGGTGCGCTGAACGATACGTTGCCCGGTAAGGTCGTGATGGAAACTCTCTCACGCGCCAATCGCCCGCCGGCTGTAACGCTCAGTCCCGTTATGCCGGTGAGCTCGCCGAGGGAGTAGGTTCCCTGTCCGTAGACGGCATCGGTCTGATTGCCGAGCGCTCGCGTATTGATCTGCACGCCGCTGAGAATTGGAAAATCGAGAAGCGTGCTGGAGGTCAAGTCCGTGGTGCCCTCTTCCGAATAGAAGTAGCCAGCCGTATAGGTAAGACTTTTACCGAGCGCCGTGCCTTGCAGCTGCACTTCATCCGACGTTTGATCGGTGAAATCGTTCTTCCCCAATGGATCCTCACCATCAATTCCGAAGGGTGAGCCGTCGATGTCGCTGAACAAGTGGCTGATGAGCTTCACGCGGCCGAAAATGTTCTTGATGGTCAGATCATCGTCAATTTGGTAGGTCGTGATGTTCGAGACAATGACGTTCTGACCGCGATACTTGGTCACCGAATCCACGTCGGGCCTGAAAGGCCCCAAGCTTTGTTGAATAGCAAGAAACTCGGCAAGCCCGCCTCTGGGAAGGTTGGGGTGGGCAGCAAAATACGTAGCCGCGGCACCGTTTCCGATTCCGGGAACACCGGCGAGGGCACTGATGGTTTGGTCCATGGTGGCCGCGTTGGTCAGGGCAATGGAGGGTAGCGAGCCCTTCGGGTCCAGATTGAACAACACACCAGAGACCGGAGACCCGCCGGAATGCAGATAATCCACGACGGTATCGTTATGCAGTTGATCCGTAAAATTCACGCGAAGACTGGCTCGAGCGCCTTTCCGATCGACGACACCCAATTGTTGCCCGTTGTATTCATTGATCTGGACGCCGTCTCGGTCCTGAGAAATCGCTGCAACGCGCAGCAAGACCTTATCCGGGATTATCGGCACGTTGATCGCACCTTCGAAATACCTCGTATCGTAGGTTCCTAAGCGCGTGCTGAAATAACCGCTAAAATCGTTGGTCGGTTCGTTGGTCGTTATAATGACGGCGCCGCCCGGGGAGTTACGCCCGAACAGGGTTCCCTGCGGGCCTTTCAAGACTTGGACGGATTTCAGATCGTAAATGGCCGACGAACCGCCGGAACCACCGACCTGGATTTCGTCAACATAGGGCAAGACGCCCGGCCGCATATCGCTGATCGGATCCACAGTCTCGCCGCGAATGCTGTAATTCAACACATCGGAGCTGCGACCCGCACGAACCAGTAGACCTGGGACAGCGATCTGCAGGTCGCTTTCTGTATTCACCTGCAACCTGACCAATTCGGACCCGCTCAAGGCGTCCACCGTCACGGGCACCTTCTCCAGGTTCTCGGAGCGGCGTTGAGCGGTGACGATAATCTCCTCCATGTCGTTGGCGTTACTTGGGGGTGATGTGACCTGCGCATCGACGCCGCTACAGGTCAAAATCCATAGGAATACGGCCATGATACGGCCATGATCTCTTCGATGCCCGCCGGGCGGCTTGAGCGCGAAATTTGATACGACAGTCGACTGATATTGTTTCACACTCATATTGCTCTCCCCAAAGCCAATGGATCGTAATTCTCGACTTACGCCGGATTATAAACAATCCGACGCATCGGTCTATCTATTCAAACTAATATACCGAAATCAATTCTATGTCAACGGCCGGTCCATTTAGGAGGCCGCTTCTCCGCGAATGCCCGAGCACCTTCTTGCGCATCGTCGCTGTCGTAGGCATTGCGATAGATGTGCCAGGCCATCTCCAACCCCGCATCGCAACCCACGCTCATGGCCGTAAGGATCGAGCGCTTGGCAGCCTCGAGCGACAGAGGTGCGTTAGCGCGGATCTGCCTGGCGAGCAACAGTGCCCGGTCACGAACGGCATCGGGCGTTTCCTCGAGATAATTGACGAAGCCGAGGTCACGTAACCGTTCGATGGGCATCAATTCGGCGGTCAGCACCAACTCCATCAATATCGGTTGGGGCAGCATCCACAACAATGGCATTGCCCATGGTGACCCTCGTCCGATCTTGCTCTCAGTAATGCCGACGCGGGATCCGCTTAATCCCACCCGCAGATCGCAATTCAGGCTCATCAGCATCCCGCCGGCCATGAGATGGCCCGTCATCGCCGCTATGATTGGCACCTTCACGCGCCGCATGCGGAAGTGAAAGGGATCCTTCATGAAGGTGAGAATATCCTTGCCGGTCTGCTGTTTGATGGCCGCCGTCTGTTTCAGGTCGAGCCCAGCACAGAATGTCCCACAATCGCTCGACGTGAGAATGACCACCCGCACCTCGGGGTTTTGGTCAATTTGCTCCCACATTTCGTGAAGCCCGTTCATCGCCTCGATGGACAGCGCGTTGCGTTGCGCCGGTCGATCGAGAGTGACCGTCGCGATGCCTTCATCGAGGTGGAACCGGATGGGGTTCTCGCCGGCAATGTATTCACCCATAACCACCACCTCTAAGCTTTGAGAATCGTAACGGCACAGTTACCGCCGGCACCGAGCACATGCGCGAGGCCGCTCGTTGGCTTAGCGACCTGGCGAGGCCCCGCGGCGCCGCGCAACTGCGTGACCAGCTCGAACACCTGGCCCAGGTGCGAGGCACCTACCGGCTCGCCTTTGCTGATCAACCCGCCGCTCATGTTGACCGGCTGGCTGCCGGTGATGCCGGTTACGCCTTCCATTGCCAATTGCCCGCCCTCGCCGGGAGCGCACACACCCAAACTCTCCAAGGCTTCGATTTCGCAGAATGCATCGGTGTCCTGAACCTCGAAGCAATCGATGTCCTGTGCACCAAAACCGGCCGCCGCGTAGGCCTGGCGTGCAGCCTCCTCGGTAGGACCCGGGTTGGAAGTCCGAGCACTCATGCTGTCGATCGGACAGCGCAGGTCGGCGGAATAGCGAGCAACAGTGTGCGCGCAGGCCGCGATGGTGATGGGTTTGCCCGAAAGCCCCAGCTGTCGTGCACGTGCAGCCGACGCCACCACCAAGGCCGCCGCACCATCGTTCGGCGCGCAGATTTCGAGACGCCGTATCGGATCGCAGACCAAGGGAGAATTCAGGATTTCCTCCAGACTGAATTCCTTTTGATACATCGAGTTGGGGTTATGAACGCTGTTCTTGTGATTCTTGTACGCCACCTGCGCGATCTGCTCTTCCGTCGTGCCGTACTCGTACATGTGGCGCCGTGCTCTCATGGACCAATAGGCCGGGTTCAGCGACAAACCCATCTCGATCTGCCAAGGACTGTAGATCATCGAGGGATCCATGAAGCCGCGCGGCATTTTTTCCGCGCCGAGCACGAGGCCGAGATCGGCTTCGCCTGAACGGATGGCGAGCACCGCCTGGCGAAGTGCCGCGCCGCCGCTGGCGCATGCCGCCTCGATATCCACTATGGGTATCCCGGTACAGCCTAACGTTTTCAGGATTCGCGCCCCCGAGGTGGCCGGCAGGTACATGCGCGACAGGTAGGCGAACTGGATTTCCTGCCAGTCGACCCCCGCGTCCTTCAGTGCGTGACCTGCCGCCTGCGCGCCCATCGCCTGATAGCTCGTGTCGAACCTCCCGAACGGATGGATGCCAATCCCTAAAATGACGACGTCAGTCATGATGCTGACTCCTCTATGGACCGATAGGTGAAGGCCACCACTGCGCCACCGTCTTTGTCGTACCGCAGGTAGGGCGTGAACCACAGAGGCATCCCCACCCGCAGCTGTTCCAGCGGGCAATCCAGCGTGCTCATGACGCGCAGCCCTTCCGCCAACTCGACCAAGCCGATCCCGAAAGGTTTGAATGGCTCCGGGCCCCGATAATCACCGGGGGGACGGTGACGGGCAACCGTAAACGTCCACAACGTGCCCTGGTCACCAAGCTTTAAGACTTCGACTTGGGCGCTACCGCAATTGGGACACAGCGCGACGCTGCCCAATGATGTTTCGCCGCAGGACGAACAACGAGTTCCGGCCAACTTGAGGCTTTCTGGCTGGGACAGCCCGCCCAAGAACAGCCCTTCGCGAATTGTGCGCGGCACCGCCCCACCTTTTCCGGCATTTTCCGACATCTGTCTTTCTCCTGATCTAATGGTTAGCCGCGCGCCGCAAACGGCCGGAGTGCATAAGCTTGCCCGTCAATGGGCGACCGATGATGCGCTCCGCAAGCAGCGCCGCCTCGATGAGGCGATCCAAGTCAATGCCGGTGGCAACGCCCATCTCCTCGCACATGAACGCCATATCCTCGGTGCAGATGTTGCCTGCCCCCTGACTGTTGGCATGATTGGCAAAGGGGCAGCCACCAAGACCGGCGACCGAACTGTCGAATAGATCGACCCCCATCTCGAGCGCCGCGTAGAAATTTGCAGCACCGACGCCGCGGGTGTCATGCAGGTGAAGACCCAGCTTGGCGTCGGGGCGCATGTCGCGCACCGCGCCGATGCGGCGGCGGATGTCTTCCGGATTCGCCCAGCCGACGGTGTCTGCAAGCATGATCCGTGGTAACGGAAATCTGAACTCGTCAGCAAGATCTGCGATGTATTTGACCGCCGCGAGGGTCACCGGCAGTGGAACATCTCCCTCGAAGCTGCAACCGAAGGCGGTCACGACGTAAGCAGACTCGATGGGCAGCCCCGCCTCCTGATATAGCGTCACCCAGCGGCGTTGACGCTCGCGCTGCTCGGCCGTCGTGCAGTTGTTGTTGCGCAAACTCAGTGAATCGGTCGTGTACAGCATGAGATACGCGCTGAGGTCGATGTTCCTGGCCGCCTGCGCGCGGCGGAACCCACCTTCGTTGAGCCAAAGCGCGGTGTAGCGCACGCCGTCGCGGCGCGGGATACCGGCGAACAGTTGATCGATATCCGCCATGCTCGGTACCGCCTTGACGAACGACCCCACCTGCACCTGCGACAGCCCCGATGCGGCCAGGGCATCGACCAATTCGATACGCTGCGCCAAGGGGTATAGCTGTTTTTCGATTTGGAAACCCTCGCGGGGCCCCTCTTCATGGAAGATGACTGATTTTGGAAGGTCACTCATTGCGGGCTCCCAGGTATGGGCAAACTCAAATCAGGTTTCATGGGGTGGTTGCCGGTTCGATGTCGACGAGAACCTGATGCCGCGCCACCATGTCGCCGGCGGCGCAATTGACAGTCTTCACCGTGCCACGACATGGCGCTTCGATTTGCAGCTCCATCTTCATCGACTCCTCGACGACCAGCACGTCGCCAGCGTTAACGGTATCGTTTGGCTTAACGTTCACTTTGACGACGACGCCCATCATCGGTGCCCGCAACAATCCGCTGCGCGCGCCGGCAGCGGCGTCGAGCGACAGGAATGGCAACACCGTTAGGGCGACCGCGCCGAACGGGCCATGCAACAGCAGCGCTGGCTCTTCAATCGCGAACGTCACATTGACGATCCGCGACTCGATGTCCACTTGCATGTGTCCGGCCGCGAGCGCACACAGACGAACCTGTACAGCATCGCCATCGACGTACAGTAGAAGCCCGTCCGCCGTTGCCCCACCGACGGCAACCGGCCACACTCGGCCATCCGCCGCCGCCAATGAAAAGGCCGGCGTGATGGGTGCGGGGAGACCATCGGCACGATACTGCCACCCCAAAAACTCTCCAGCGCCCGCCCAGAGACCCACCTCGTCTGCCCGCGCTTCCATACTCCGATGCGTCAGCAACACTGCGGCGGCAGTTGCCACCGTCTCCCGAACAACGGGCGACGGGGGAATACTTGACCCTAGTTCGCGGTCGATGAATCGGTTGTCCGCGGTGCCGGCTCGCACCACCGCATGATCCAGCAGCGTTGCCAGAAACCCTAAGTTAGTCTTTACGCCGAGCACCACCGTGGAGCCTACGGCCGCGCGAAGCCGGTCCAGTGCCTGCGGCCGATCGTCCGCATGGGCAATCAGCTTGGCAATCATCGGATCATAGTACGGCGTAATCTCCGAACCCGTTTCGACGCCGGTTTCGACACGCACGTCGTCGGGAAAGGCCGCCAGAAGCAAACGTCCAGTGGAAGGCAGGAATCCCGCGGCCGGATCCTCCGCATACACTCGAGCTTGGATTGCGTGTCCCGTGACGACGATGCGGTCTTGCGATAGCGGCAACTGATCGTTTGCCGCGATGTTCAATTGTATCTCCACGAGGTCGAGCCCCGTCACTTCCTCGCTGACCGTGTGCTCCACCTGGAGACGTGGGTTGCACTCCAGAAAATAATGGCGGTCTGCGGCCACCAGAAACTCCATTGTCCCGACGTTCCGGTAATCAACCCGTTTTGCCAGTGCGACGGCGTCCGCAAGGATCCGTTCGCGCATTTGCGGCGGCAGATTGGCGGCCGGCGCTTCCTCGATGATCTTCTGGAAACGTCGCTGCAGCGAACATTCGCGCTCGAAGAGATGAATCGCATTACCGCATCCGTCACCCGCCACCTGTACCTCAAGATGCCGGGCGTTTTCCACGAACTCTTCTACGATCAGGTCAGGTCGGCCGAACGACGATTGGGCCTCGCGCATCGCGGACTCGATGGTGGCGAGCAGACCGTCGAGACTGCGAACGATGCGGACTCCTCGACCGCCACCGCCCGCGGCCGCCTTCAACACCACCGGCAGGTGCATGCCCTCGCGAATGATGCTGTGCACGCTGCCTGCATCGTTGGAACTGCCTTCGCTGCCACCGATCACAGGGACTCCGGCTTGCCGGGCCTCGTGCTTCGCCGCCCACTTATCGGCAAAGCGCCGCATCGTGTCCGGCCGCGGGCCGATGAAGATCAGTCCCTGCGCCTCAACCGCGGCGGCAAAATTCGGATCCTCGGACAAAAAGCCAATTCCGGGATGCACGGCGTCCGCGCCGACCCGCAAGGCCGCCTGCAAGATGGCTGCGATGTTCAAATAGCTCTCGCCGGCCGGCGCACCGCCGATGGCCACCGATTCGCCGATCTCCCGCACGTGCATCGCGTCGCGATCCGCCGCGGAATGAACCGTGGCGATCGCGATGCCGAGACGTCGACAAGTGCGGGCGATGCGACACGCTATCTCCCCGCGATTGGCAATGAGAAGTTTGCGAATCATCGGCGGGTTACATCCGCATTACGCCGAACTGCGTCGGCTCGAGCGGACGACGGGCCGCCAAATCGAGCGCAAGCCCCATCACCGTTCGCGTCTCGAGCGGATCGATGACGTCGTCGATCCAAAGGTTCCCGGCGAAATTGTAGATGCTCGCGAACGCCTCGAATTGCTCACGGATGGGTGCTTTGAATGCGTACTCCTCGGCGTCCGACCACGTTTCGCCATCGCGTGCACGCTTTTGCCGTTGCACCATGGCGAGCGTCGTCGCGGCCTGTTCCGGACCCATGAGACCGCTGCGCCCGTTGGGCCACCCAAAAATCATGTCGGGCTCGAATTGCCGGCTGCACATCGCCAGATGCCCAGCACCATATGACCCACCGATGATGATGTTGAATTTCGGTACGTTGGCCGACGACATTGCCGTAATCATCTTAGCGCCGGCTTTTGCAATGCCACTGCGCTCCGCATCCGTGCCGACCATGAAGCCGGTGATGTCGGCCAAGAACAGCAGCGGGATCTGCCGTTTGCAGCAAAGATCAATGAAATGGGTGGCCTTCAGCGCGCTCTCGGTGAACAACACGCCTTGGTTGGCGACGACGCCTAACTCGAAACCATGAATGTGCGCAAAACCGCACAGCAGGGTGTCGCCATACGCGGGCTTGAATTCATCGAAGCGGCTGCCGTCGATGAGGCGTGCCAGGATCTCACGCGTGTCGGTTGGCGACTTGGGATTGTTGCTGACGATACCGTAGATTTCAGCCGCGTCGTACTGCGGCGGCTGCGCCGCGATCGGTGCTCGAACGTACCCCACCTGTCGTGGAAGATCGGCGATCAGCTCGCGCGCCAGCGCCAGGGCATGGCGATCGTTGTCGGCCATATGGTCAGTGACACCGCTGATGCGGGAATGCATTTCCGCGCCGCCGAGGGTCTCGCGATCAACCGTCTCGCCGGTGGCCGCGAAGGTGATTTCCGGGCCGCCCAGGAACATATACCCTTGGTTACGAACGATGATGACCTGTTCGCACAGGGACGGCACATACGCGCCGCCAGCCACGCAGGCGCCGTGTACGACCGCGATTTGCGGGATTCCCTCGGCGGATTGCCGCACGATTTGGTGAAATACCGTGCCGTACTGACCTTCATCCGGAAACACCCGGTGCATCTCGGGAAAATAAGCGCCGCCGGAATCCACCAGCGTGATGGTCGGTAGGCGATAGCGCCACGCGATCCGTTGCGCACGTACGTGCTTACGCGCGGTCATACCAAAGTAGGTCCCGCCCTTCACCGTCGAATCGTTGGCAATGATCATGCAGATGCGGCCGCGAAT
Organism: Steroidobacteraceae bacterium; assembly: GCA_050012215.1. GTDB lineage: Bacteria > Pseudomonadota > Gammaproteobacteria > Steroidobacterales > Steroidobacteraceae > Bog-1198. The sequence goes on along the minus strand of JBEKHO010000005.1, from coordinate 10,730 downwards.
GCGGCCGATCCCGGTAATGATGCCGGCACCCAACTGGGCGGCGCCGGAGGTGGGACCCCCCGCCAGCGTGGCTACTTCGAGAAACGGCGATCCTGGATCCAACAGCGCGCGCACCCGGTCGCGTGGCAACAGCTTGCCGGCCTCGAGGTGCCGCTTCTTGATCTTGTCGTCGGCACCATTGAACACGGCCCTTCGTTGCTGATGCAAGCCTGCGATCAAAGCACGATAGGTGGCCGCGTTTTCCCTGAACGCCGGCGACGCCGTCGAGATGTTCGATTGAATGACGCTCATCGATTCACCAACTCTGGACCGGTCACCGACCCTCCAACCCCCTGGAATTAACGGCTCGACAGTAGCCTACCATATAATAGCCCGACTGGTCGGTCTTTGTATTAATTTGCGCACGTGGCAGCCGCATCAAGCCACGAATGCCTTGTATAGCCGTTCACCCTGCACGCGCTGTGGTCCGTGCGCAACATTCAGTCGATAGGCGCGCCGCATGAGCAGCTGCAGCGGATATTCCATCGTGTACCCGATCGCACCGTGCAGCTGCAGCATGGTGTCCGCAATCTGCTTGCCGCTGCTGCCGGCAAACATTTTTGCCGCACAGATGCTGGCGCCGGCGTCGACGCTGCCGGCATCAGACGCGGCAGCGGCGTAATCGACCACGGCATTCATGGCCTCGACTTTCACGAGCGCATCCGCAAGCGCGTGCTTCAGCGCTTGATTGCTGCCGAGCGGCGCACCAAACTGCGTGCGCGCTACCAGATAGTCGCGGGTCATATGCACCAGCCGCCGGCACACCCCGGAGATTTCGGCCGCCGCCAACAGGCTGCTGCGCTGCTGCAGCGTTTCCACCGCCGGCTTACCGTCGGCGAGCACGTCGAGAACGAGGCTGACGGGGGTCTCCTTGAAAGTCACGTCGTGCACCGGATAATCCGCCTCGACGGTGATGCGTGGCGCATGCGTGACGCCGGCTTCCGCCAGGGGCGCGCACGCCAGTACCTCGCCGCTCGCGCGCCGTGCTGGGACCAAAAGCACCTCCGCCGCAGTCGCGAACGGCACCAAGCGCACCTTACCCGTCACCCGACCCGCCGTGAGTATGCACGCAGCGTCTCCGACGGCGTCCGCGAGCGGGACAGTAACCCATGCGGCATGCTGCGACGGATCCGACGCCTGCGGGCTGCGCATCATCACGGCATGTGCCGCCAAGGCCTCGAGCACCGGATACGGCAGGCAGGCGGCACCCGCCTCCCGCGAGATTGCGGACTGCACTTGCGCACTCGCCATGGCTTGGTCCTCGGGCGCCGTACCGAACACACCCAGATCGGCCAGCGCAAGGCATACCGTCGCGCCATCGATGCGAGTCTTCGCCGTTTGTCGCTGTACCGTATCGGCCGCCGCCAGATCCTCGAACACCTTGCGTACCGAATCCGCGATCAGCCGGTGCTCTTCCGTGATGAAATTGAACATGGAATGAAGCTCCTACTGGCGCCGGCGCGGCATATCGAGAAGCCGCTCGGAAATAATATCCTTTTGGATCTCCGAGGTTCCCGCGAAGATGGTTTCCGCGCGCGAGTGAAAATACACCGGCATGAAACGCTCGCAGTCCATGGCGTCGACTGGTGGAAACCAGTGATCTTCGCCGAGCATGTCGGCAATGGCGCTGGTTGCATGTTGATGGAAGTGGCTCCAACATTGCTTGAGGATGCTGGCTTCAGAGCCGACTTTCTCACCCGCAACGATTCTTCCGACAAAATGTACATTGAGCGCTCGCAGGACCAGAAGCTCGCTGTAGACCCGGGCGATCGTGTGGCGCATGTCGCCCGACAGCACGCCGCCGGGCCGCCGTGCACTCGCCACGCGATGCGCATGCTTGAGCTCGTTCACGTAGCGTGCCTGACGATACAGGCGGGTTGTGGCACGCTCGATTGCCAGCACCGCCCCCGATACCGCCCAACCTTCGCCGATCGGTCCGATCGCGCAGTTCGCGGGGATGGTGACGTCGTCGAAGAACACTTCGTTGAAATCCCAGGTGCCATCCAGCTGCTGCATACCGCGCCGCGTGATGCCGGGGGTGCGCATCGGCACCGCCAGCAACGTCAAACCCTGATTGTTCTTCTTCTCAACTGAGGTCCGGGCGAGCAACAGACACATGTCCGCGTGCTGCGCGTAGCTGGTCCAAATTTTCTGTCCGTTAATGTGCCAGGCACCGTCGCGTAGGTCGGCTCGCGTTTTGAGGGAGGTCAGATCGGAGCCGGCATTCGGTTCCGAGAATCCCTGGCACCAGACGTCCTGGCAGGTGGCAATCCTCGGCAACAGCCGCGATTTTTGGTCTTCGCTGCCGGCGTGCAACAGCACACCGGCGACAAGCTCGCGCCCGATGGGGTTGATCCCCTCCGGCGCACCAATGCGACCCGTCTCTTCGCCGAAAATGAAGTGTTCGACCAGCGTCAGGCCATGGCCGCCGTACTGCCGGGGCCAATGCAGTCCCGCATAGCCCGCCGCGTGCACGCGACTCTCCCACTGCCGCAATGCGGCCCCGCGCTCGGCCTCGCTCAGCGGCGCGGAGAACCGCCCATTACGCCACGTGTCCGGAAGATTGGGTTCGAGCCAGCTTCGCAACGAATCGCGGAAGGCGCGCTGCGCGGGTGTCAACAAAAAATCCATGCCACTGCCCCTTGCCGCCCTTAGCGACCGCCTTTCAGCTCACTCACCAAAGGAAACGTGCCCGCCCACTCGACCGATCTTCGGTCCTCGGGAACCGCGGACAAGGCTTCACATTCCTGCATCGACAACCGTGAACGTTCCGCCAAGAGTTGATAGGTTCGCGTGCCGTGAGCCTTCCACGCCATTTCCACTTCCGTCAATTCGCGCACCAGCTCTGCGGGCACCCCTGCGATCAGGGAATTTGCCGGCACCTTCATGCCCGACTTGACGAAGGCGCATGCCGAGACGAACGAGTTCTCGCCAATCTCCGCCTTGTCCATGATTACGGAGTTCATCCCGATCAACGCGTTACGACCCACGCGGCAACCGTGCAAGATGGCTCCATGACCGACATGCCCGTCGGCCTCGATGATCGAATCCGCTCCCGGAAAGCAGTGCATGACGCATGAGTCCTGCAGGTTTGAGCCCGCCTCCAAAATGATGCGACCAAAATCGCCGCGTAAACTCGCCAACGGACCCACATAGCAACGCGGACCAACCACCACGTTGCCGATCAGCACCGCCGAAGGGTGTACGAACGCGCTGGGATCGATCACCGGAACGACCCCGTCGAAGCTAAAAACCTTGGGCGGTGGCATTATTTATAGAGTGGCCTGACCCGGAAATTGGGGCGTGCGCTTTTCGAGGAAGGCCTTCATGCCTTCGAGCCCTTCGGGTCCCGAGAAACCCATGAATTCGTAGGCAACGCTTGCATCGAATATCGGTCCTGCATTCCTGATCCAGCTATTGAGCGAATACTTCGTCCAGCGGATCGCAGCCTGCGCGCCCATAGCGAGATTCGAAGCGATTTCCAAGGCTTTCGCCTCGACCTCGCCATCCTCCACGGCCAGCGAAACCAGGCCTATCCTTTCGGCTTCCTCGCCCTTCAGGCGCTCACAGCACAAGAGGTAATATTTCGCCTTCGCCATGCTGACCAGCAGCGGCCAGATAATCATCGCGCAGTCTCCGGCCGCCACTCCGATCTTGGTATGTCCATCCATGAAATTGGCGTCCTTCGCCGCCACCGAGACGTCCGCGAGCAGTGCAGCCGCAAGTCCAGCGCCCACCGCCCATCCCCTGATCGCGCTCACGATCGGCTTGGAGCAATGAATCATGTTGTAAACAAGGTCACGCGTCTCCTTCATCGCCTGCATTCGCAGGTCGTAGTCGACCGCCACCTTCAATTCGTGTTTCAGATCGCCGCCGGCTGAAAAGGACTTGCCTTCACCCGTGACGATGATGGTCGAGACCGTCGCATCGCTGTCCACGTCGCGCCACACTTCCGACAACTCTCTGTGCATGTCAGGATCCATCACGCCGAGCTTCAGCTGAGAACTCAGCGTGATTCGAATGACGCGGGGGTGCGGGCGGTCAAACTTCAGACTCTTGTAGCGCTCATAGTTGGGCTGCATTTCTTCGCATCCTTTGTGGATTATTCGGGTCTATCGGATCGCTCGGTTCATCGCTTGGAACGGCGCGCATCCAAATACTGGCTCAACCGCTCTTTGTGATCGGGACCATTGAGAAAATAGCTCTGCAGATAGCGCTCGTAGAAAACGCAGGTCTCGAAATCCGTCGTCTCCGCACGCAGCATCACCTGTTTGGTGGCGGTCAAAGCATGCCGTGGCGCAGACTCGACGATTTGGCGGGCAACGCCCAATGCCGTATCCAAAAGAACATCGTGCGGCACCACGTCGAGGAACATGCCGTATTCCTTACCCGCTTGCGCCTGCACGCGTGCGCCGGTATACAGAAGGTGCCGGGCGCGAGTCGCGCCGACCAGCCGCTGCAGAATGTACGAGCAACCCATGTCAGCCGCGGAAGCCCCCATGCGTCCGAAGGCAAAGAGACAATAAGCCGTGTCCGAGGCGATCACGAGATCGCAGATGAGCGCCAAGGCGCTGCCTCCGCCCACAGCGCCCCCATTTAGCGCGCAGATAATCGGCAATTCATGCGTCCTGATGCGGCTGACGGCTCTGACGATGTCGCGAAATCCATAATATTGGGCCTCGCTGTCCACCCCTTCGGGTTTCACGACCTCGCCCAGTTTTGCACCCGCACAAAACACGGTTCCCGCTCCGGTCAAAACGATGGCGGAGACACTCTGGTCGTCCTCCACGTCGTCCAGCGCCGACAACAGATTCGCGCCGAGGCTCCAACTGATTGCGTTGCTATGTTCCGGTCTGTTCAATGTCAGCAGCGCAATATTGCCGCGGCGTTCGACCAGAACTTCGGGATCGGCAGCGTCAAGTGCTTGATCGTTCATGACCGCTCCTTCAACACCACTCCGGAATGTCGTCCCAACGTTTGGCCACTTCGTCGAGCATGACCTCGGTCGCGCCCCCGCCGATGGAATAGAGCCGCGCGTCACGATACATGCGCTCGATCGCCGTGCCTGTCAACAGACCGTTGCCGCCATGAAACTGAAGACAGGTATACATAGTCTCGTTCACCAACTCGCCCCAGTAGGCCTTTATCATGGACACTTCGAGGATCGGTTGCTTACCCTCGGCAAGCAGGGAAGCTGCATGATAAACGAGTTGACGCCCCGCCTCCGCGCGGGTGAGCAACATTGCAAGTCGCTGTCGAAGCACTTGACGCTCGATCAGCCGGGTCCCGAACGTTTTGCGCTCACTCAGATAGTTGATGGTGTACCGAATCGCCGTAAACACTTCCGAGACGTTCAGCGCCGACAAAATCAGGCGTTCCGTCTGGAAATTTTTCATCACCGCATAGAAGCCCTTATGCTCGATGCCCAGCAGATTGCTTTCCGGCAGAAAGCAGTCATCGAATATCAATTCCGCGGTGTCGCTCGCCCGGAAGCCCATCTTGTCGAGTTTCTGACCTATCGAAAAGCCGGGAGTGCCCTTCTCGACCAAAAACATGCTGATGCCATTGGCGCCTTTTCCGTTTGGATCGGTTCGCGCGGCGAGAAAATACAGATCCGCGTTGACTCCATTCGAAATCCAGAATTTGCTGCCGTTGAGACGCCATCCATCCTCGACTCGGGTCGCCTTCGTCTGCATCGCGCCGACATCGGAGGCCGCGCCGACTTCGCTGATCGCAATAGCGGTCAGAATCTCGCCGCTTATGATGCCCGGCATGTAGCGGCGCAACTGCTCCTCGGTGCCCGCGTGGACGAGGTGCGGCGCGGCCATCAGTGCATGGACCGTGGCGACACCGACGACACCGGCATAGGTGCTTCGTCCGAGTTCCTCCGCCAACACGAGCCAGCCAAACACGTCCATTCCACTGCCGCCGTAAGCTTCCGGAAAACCGATGCCGAGAAAGCCAAGCTCGCCCATTTGTTTTAGAAACTCACGCGGAACGTTTCCGTCCTTCTCCCAGGCATCGCCGTTCGGCTTGATGACTTCTTCGACGAATCGTCGCACTTGGCGACGCAATTCCTGATGCTCTTGCGAAAACGGTGTCACTTAATATTCCTTGATGAAGGACCGGTCGATGCGCCATCCACTTGCAATTTCCTCGCCTCGGCTGCGGTTCGACGGGCTGCGGCGCACCGGGCCGAAACGCGGTCGAAGACAGCCGGGTTCTCGACGGCACTGAGATCGCCCGCCGCTTCGGCAAGCCAGGCCTGGCGTGCCAGTCGGCGGACCAGCTTGCCGTTTCGCGTTTTGATGAGTTCAGGCATCGTCACGATGGCGTGCGCCCGGAAAGAGGCACCCATTTTCTGCCTCAAGGCATGGCTTACGAAGCGTTCGACCCCAAACGCGTCGGCTGCATCGGCTTGCGGTCCCGGGACGGCGAACACAATCATTGCTTCACCCGTCTTGTCATCGGGCACACCGAAGACCACCGCATCGGCAACCATTGCGCCGTCAATCACGCTGCCCTCGATCTCCGACGGCCCCACCCGCCTGCCGGAAATTTTCATCACATCGTCGGATCGACCCAGCAAGAGGTACTGTCCGTCCGCTTCCCGCACCGCAAGATCGCCATGAACCCACATTCCGGGTATGCGCGACCAGTACGTCTCCAGATAGCGCTCGTCATCGTTCCAAAATCCGGCGGTCATCCCGTTGAAGGGTCCGGCGATTGCTAGTTCACCCGGAACTCCTTCGACGCTGACACCGGCCTGATCGACGACGCGGCCTGGAACCCCCGGCGCAGTGCTGTTGAACCTACAAGGCGCAATCGGCCGCAATACGACATTGGACAGGATCGCACCGGAGCACTCGGTACCGCCGGTGTAATTGATTATGGGAAGCAGTCCAGCCCCGAAGCGATGAAATAGCCACGCATGAGCTTCTTCGTCGATCGCCTCGCCACCGGTCATGAGCACGCGAAGTCGCGGCGCCGCCGCCCTGAGGACTGTGTCTTCGTTGGCGGCCATGGAACGAATGGCAGTGGGCGAGGTACCAAAATGAGTCACGCCTGCGGCGCCGGCCACCGCGCGCAGACGGCCTATGTCAGGCCAATCAGGCGACCCGCTATACAGCACCAGTGTGCCCTTTAGGAGCAACGCAGCAAAAGTGGAATAGGGCCCAACCATCCAACCCATGTCGCTGGGCCAGAAGAATCGGTCGCCCGCGTTGAAATCGAAAAGGAATGCGGTGTCCTGGGCAACGCGCAGCGGAAATCCGCCGTGCAGGTGAATCGCGCCTTTCGGTTTGCCGGAAGTTCCCGACGTGTAGAGAATCATGCAGGGATCGGTCGCCAGGGTCGCGGCCGGACTAATCCGCGTCAGGCATGCCGCAACTTCGTCCCAACTCGTATGAGCGATGGACGGCGGCCCGACATCAGCGTCCAACGCAATCACGAGACCACACCCCGGCAGCGCCTTCAACGCCTCCACAGCGACCTCTCCCATCGAGATTCTGCGCCCTTTGCGCTGGAAGCCGTCGGCGGCAATCAGCATCGATGTACCACTGTCGGCCAGCCGACGGGCTACCGCATCTGCGCCGAAGCCGCTATACAATGGTACGACGATGGCTCCTAAATAGCACACCGCAAGCAACGAAATAACCGCATCGGGCGAGCTTGGGAAAAACAGCCCCACCCGGTCTCCTCGCCGGATACCAAGATTCGAAAGACCCGCTGCGAACCGGGCGGTTCGATCCGCGAGCTCCCCGTAAGTCAGCTGGACTCGGACTCCTGATTCACTCTCGCCGATCACCGCTGGCTGATTCCACGCATCCTCGACCGCCGGCGGTCGCAGACAATTTTCCGCCACGTTGAAACCGGCGCCGGGGAAAAACCGCGCCCAAGGCTTGCCGCGCGTGAGGTCCACGAAGCTCGAGGGCGGCGGATCGAAAACGACGTTCATATGACGGAGCGTCTCGTCCCAATACCGCTCCGGCTGTTCCACGGCAACCTCGAGGAACTCATCATAGCCGGCGAGCCCCATGCGGCGAATCAACTGGGCGAGATTCGATTGCCCGAGGTGCTGGGGAGTCGGGCGCCAAACGTTTTGTCCGTCGAAACTCATGCGTGAACCCCAGCCTACCCCGAAAACCCTCTAAACCCAGCTGTACAATAAATGGCCCGACGCGCCGGTCTGTTTATCTTTTAGGCTGAAACCATAGTTTTGTCAATGCGAACGCCCCTGACGATATAGGCAAAAGCGGACACGGTTGCAGCACGGAGGCCTGGGTGGTAGCTTCGATCCCCACGAATACTGGCGCCAGCGACCGCTCGCGCCTTAGCAATCGAATCAAGAGGGATACATGCCACGGGTCCGGGCTGACGATTACGACGATAAGAAGAGCAAGATTTTGGACGCCGCCGCGAAATTATTTTCGAAACAGGGCTACGCGGGCTCCCGAATGGACGAAATCGGGACCGCTTGCGGCGTGTCGAAGTCCATGCTTTACCATTATTTCAAAAAGAAAGAAGACGTACTCGCCGACATCTTGCAAGAACACGTGTCTCGGCTCATAGAGTCTGTCAGTGCTCACGTCGACGCCGGCGTCAACGGCAACAAGTTCGACTACTTCCGCCGTTTCGTCGAGGTGTATCTGAATCGGTCTGGAAACGCGCGTGCGAGCCACGTGGTAGCCATGTACGACGTGCGTTATTTGACGCCGCAGCAACGCAAGAAACAGGTCAAGCTGGAATGGCGGCTCTTGGAGCTGATAGAGGCCATTTTAAAGGAAATGAAGGCGGGAGATAGCCGGACCGATTACCGTGTTTCCGCATTCTTGCTGATCGGCATGCTGAATTGGGTAGAGCTCTGGTACGATGAATCAGGCCAAATTTCAGCCGCCAAATTCTACGAGAAGATAAGCCGCCTCTTCTTGACCGGATTCCTGGAACGCGGTGCGACGACGTAGCGCCTATCAACGCCTGAACCAGCCACGTAGGTACCGCGCTTTTTAAGATGCGCGTGATCCGGTGCCTCGGACAAATGTAGCAATGGCGCAAAGCAGACATCTTTAACAATTTATAAGCTCGTCTATGAACGATGCATTCATCTGCGACGCGATTCGCACACCCATTGGACGTTACGCGGGTGGCCTGGCTTCGGTACGGCCAGACGACCTCGCGGCATTAGTCTTGAAGGCCCTTCTGAAGCGCAACCCGGGCCTCGATCCGCACGCCATCGAAGAGGTGTTCATGGGCTGCGCGAATCAATCGGGTGAGGATAATCGAAATGTGGCGCGAATGAGCTTGCTGTTAGCCGGCCTACCCTACACGGTTCCCGGCGTGACCCTAAATCGCTTGTGTGCATCGGGTTTGGATGCAGTGGGCACCGCGGCCCGCGCCATCATGTCGGGTGAAATGGAATTGGCTCTGGCGGGCGGCGTGGAATCGATGACGAGAGCGCCCTTCGTAATTGGCAAGGCGGATGGCGCCTTTGGCCGTGGTCAATCGATGGAAGACACCACCATGGGCTGGCGCTTCATCAACACCAAGATGAGAGAACGCTATGGCGTCGACACGATGCCGCAGACGGGCGAAAACGTGGCCACAGAATTTCGAATCACCCGCGCTGATCAAGACTGCTTCGCGCTCCGTAGCCAACAACGCGCGGCCGCCGCTCAGGCCAACGGCTTCTTTCGCGAAGAAATCGTACCGATTACCGTGGCTGGCACCAAGCGCGGTACGACGATCGACGTTACACAAGACGAGCATCCTCGGGACGATACGACGCTCGAGGCCTTATCGAAGCTCAAACCGCTCTTTGGACCGGAAGGTACCGTTACTGCCGGCAATGCATCGGGTATCAACGACGGCGCGGCTGCCCTGATCGTGTCATCGTCGTCAGCGGCCGAGCGCTATGGCTTGAGGAGGCGTGCACGCATTCTCGGCATGGCGACCGCAGGCGTGCAACCCCGGACCATGGGCGTTGGTCCCATACCTGCGGTGGCAAAACTACTTCATCGTTTGAGCCTAAGAATCGAAGATTTCGACGCCGTTGAAATCAATGAGGCCTTTGCAAGCCAATCACTTGCCGTATTGCGTCACTTCGGTATTGCGGATGACGCATCTCACGTCAACGGCTGTGGCGGGTCGATTGCGTTAGGACATCCGCTGGGAATGAGTGGCGCACGACTGGCGATGACCTTGGTGCATCGACTCGAGCGTACCGGCGGCCGACTGGGGCTCGCGACACTTTGCATCGGCGTGGGTCAAGGGCTGGCCTTGGCGCTGGAGTCTGAGTGAAATCTCGAAGAGGTCTTTTTCACCATCGTGGCCTAGCCGGCGTTTCTGACAAGCCATCCGCCGTCTACCTTAAAGTCCGATCCGGTAACGTAGGACGATTCATCGGAGGCAAGAAACAGCACCATACTTGCAACATCGAGCGGACTACCACGGCGCTTTAGTGGTACCACCGAAACCATCAACGCTTCTGCCTCAGAGGCTGATATGCTTGCTCCAGCACCTAACTCTTCCAGGATTTCGTCGGTCATCCGAGTCTCGATCACACCGGGATGTATGGTGTTGCACCGTACGCGAGCGCCTTTTCTTGCCCCAATCAGAGAAAAGCTTCGCCCGAGTTGCTGAACTCCAGCTTTGCTCACGCCATAAGCGAGTGCCGAGGGAGTAGCCATATAAGC
>JBEKHO010000004.1:0-168690 GCA_050012215.1 Steroidobacteraceae bacterium | reverse complement strand
GTCGGATTATTTTCCGCGCAACCAGCGGGGCCGGGTCATGGCAATTTTCTTCTGCGCCATTCCGGTGGGTTCAGCCTTGGGTTACATCGTCGGCGGGCTGATGGATGTGCACTTCGGCTGGCGCATGGCTTTTTTCGTGGCCGGCGTTCCCGGCCTCGTGCTGGCTCTTCTCTGTCTGGGCCTGAACGATCCGCCGCGCGGCAGCCAGGACGTGGATGAGGGCGAGGCGCCGGCCGATTCCACACCGGGCAAAGGGCGGCTGTTCACGTCCTATCTGCAACTGCTGCGCAACAAGCCCTACGTTCTGACCGTGGTGGGATACGTTGCCTACACCTTCGCGCTGGGAGGCCTCGCGTTCTGGATGCCAGCGTTCCTGGAGCGGATGCGCGGAATACCGCGCGAGCAGGCGACGGTGAGCTTCGGCACCATCGTCGTGATCACCGGCTTCATCGGCACCTTCGCCGGCGGCTGGCTCGGCGATTATTGCGCCAAGTACTCGCAGCGGGCTTATCTGTGGATATCCGCCTTGGCAACCCTGATCGCCGCACCGTTCGCGTGGATAGCGCTGACCGCCACGTCACAAACGGTCTACCTCATAGGCATGGTCATCGCGCAGCTCATGATGTTCCTGTCCACGGGCCCCATCAACGCCTCCATCATGAACCTCGTGCTGCCGACGCAACGCGCATCCGCCAACGCGCTCGGCGTATTCACCATTCATTTGCTGGGAGACGTCCCCTCCCCCATCATCATCGGCATGCTGTCGGATGCCTCTTCGCTCGCCCAGGCCGTGAAGATCGTCCCGATCGCCATTCTGGTCGCCGCCGCGGTCTGGGCGGTCGGCGCGCTCGCGCAGCCCAAGGGAAAGCCGATCACGACGCCGGCTGATCCGCCGTAGCCGGACCTTGAGCCCTCAGCGCCCGCGTGCGCGGCATAGCTCCTCGAACCATCCATCGAAATCCTTGCGCGCCGCCATGTCCTCCAGACTCTCGGAGAGTTTGCGCTGCCAGTTGGGATACTCGTGATAAGTCCCTGGAACATTGACCGGCTCCACCATGCCGAGCAGATCCTCGATTTGTACCGCCGCCAGCGCCGCGCTCGAGCGCGCCAGATAAATGTGCAGGGCTTGCGCGAGCTCGGGCGTGAAAGGGTCGCCGGGCGAAGCCGGAGCACTCGGTTTGAGCCCTTGGCTGGCGAGCGCCTCGAGCAGCGCCTTGCGATCTTCGCCGCGCGCCTCGCGGATGATTCTCTCGAGCTCGGCAGAGGGATACAGATTGAGGCTGCGCCTCAAGTCGATGTCGTGTCCCTCCCAGAAGCTGCGCAAGGTCGGCATGTCATGCGTGGTCATCGTCGCGAGCGCCTCGCGGACGAACTCCCCGGGGCTGCGGAATCGTCCATTGTCCTTCTCGAACAGCGCCACTTTGTAGTGATATAGACCGAATGAGGGCATCGCCCGGCGCATTTCATCGGGAACCACGCCGAGATCTTCGCCCACCACGAGACACGCGTGCTCGGCGCTCGCGAGCGCAAGCACGGTAAGGAGCTGGTGCAGCGGGTAATGCACGTACGCGCCTTCCGTCGGCGGGCGGCCCGCGGGGACCCACCACAGCCGGAACAGCGACATGACGTGGTCCAGGCGCAACGCGCCGTAATAACGCATGTTGTCGCCGATCAGACGCGAGAAACCCTCCAGGCGATCGGACTCCATGACCGTCGGGTCGGGCGGGGGCAATCCCCAACCCTGGCCTTTCAAGGCAAGCGCATCGGGAGGTGCGCCGATCTCGGCGCCCAGCCGAAAGGCCGTTTGATCGACCCAGGTCTCCGAGCCCGAGGGGTGGGTGCCGACGGCATAATCGCCGTACAGGCCGATGGGCATGCCGAGACCGCGCGCGAGCGCCTGAGCCTCGGTCAGCTGCTCGTGAGCGAGCCATTGAAGGTACAGATGGAAATCGACGCGCACGGCGTTCTGCAACGCGAACTGCGCCGCCGCGGGCCCTTGCGGATCCTTGAATTGCGCGGGCCAGCTGAGCCAGCCCGAGGCGCTGCCTTGCGCCGCGCAGAGGTGCTCGTCCAGCGCGTCGAAGCGCGCATGCAGCTTGAGCGGCGCCCCGCCGGCGGCCACGAAGCTCGCGAACGCCGCGGCACGCTCGGTGCCGAGCGCCACGTGCCGGTTGCGGAATTCGCGAAACAGAAGCTCGAGGACCTCGAGCTTGACGGCGGCCACGCCCCGATAATCCACGAGCGGCGTATCGCGCAGCGCTTCCAATCGGGCCGTGAACGCAGGCTCACCCACATGCGCCCTGACCTCGGCGCTCTCCCGATACTCGGGCACGGCCGGTATCGCGATGTACAGCACGTTGAGGAAATGACGGTTGGAGGCGCTGTAGGGACTCGCCTGCGCGGGATCGGCGGGAGCGAGCGCATGCAGCGGATTCAATCCGATGAATCCCGCCCCGCGCGGAGCCAGCCACCGGATCAAGCCCTGCAAATCGCCGAAATCTCCGATACCCCAGTTTTCCCGGGAGCGCACGCTATAGAGCTGCACGCAGATGCCCCAGAGCCTTCGCCCCTCGCGAATCGCGTGAGGCTCGTAGCACTTGGCAGGCGAGATCACCAGCGTGCAGCGGCTCAACGCCCCAGCGCCGATATGCATCTCCAATTCGTGCCGTCCCGGAGGCAGGTCGACCGGCAGCTCGAAACGGCGTCGAGTGATCAAGGAGCCGCCGACTTCGCCGCGCCATTGTTCGGGACAATCGGCCGTGGAATGAGTGCCGTTGCGCTGCTCTCCCGATTCGAGCCTCACCGTCCAGATCAGACTCGCGCCGAAATCCCGGGCGGTGATGTTGAGGTCGACGCCGATACGAGCGCTGTTGGAAGCGGCGATTGCGGGCAACAACGCGCGCCACCGCTCGTTCTCCAGCCGGGCGAACTGCTCCGCGAGCGCGACCTCATCGTCCACCGGCGAGTCCATGGCGCGCAGGATCGCGACTTTGGTCTCGAGCGTGAAGTATTGAAGCTCGCCGCGATAGTCATGATATGCATCACCCAGGCCACGGAGCCTGGCCAAACGCTCGATCAAGGTCACATCCACGGTCAACTCTCCAATAGTGCGGCACTGTTCGGGCCGAGCGGATAGGTCCCGCCTTCCATGGTCGCTGCCGGGGCCGCCGGGCGCTTCGACGCAAGGCCCGTGTCGAAGCGGCACACCCAGGTTCCGGATGCCGGCGGCAACGCGAACGTCTGCCCACGGTCGTCGGCGTTCAGCAACAAAAGAAAGCGCCCGACCGAGCGCGTGCGCTTGCCGAACCAGATCCCGAGCGTCCGCAGCGCCTGGTCGTGCCAATCGCCCTCGGTGATCTCTGACCCGCGGGCATGCAACCAGGTTACATCTTTGACCCCGCCGCGCAGGGCGGTTCCCTTCAGAAACGTCTCGCGGCGAAATTCCTCGTTGGTGCGCCGTATTTCCAGCAGCGATCGGACGAATTGCGCCAGATCACGATTGGCCTCGCGAAGACTCCAGTCGATCCATGAGATCTCGTTGTCCTGGCAGTACGCATTGTTGTTGCCGCGCTGCGTGCGCGCGAATTCGTCGCCAGCCTGCAACATCGGCACGCCCTGCGCCAGAATGAGCGTGCAGAGCAGATTCATCATTTGACGCCGGCGCAGCTCATTGACACCGGCATCCTCGATCGGACCCTCGTGGCCGCAATTCCAGCTCAAGTTGACGTGATGGCCGTCCGCATTGTTCTCGCCGTTGGCGAGGTTGTGCCGCTCGTTGTAGGACACCAGATCGTGCAGCGTGAAGCCGTCGTGCGCGGTGATGAAATTCACGCCGGCGCTGGGCTTGCGGCCATCGTGACGAAACAGGTCGCTCGAGCCGGCGAAACGCTCGGCGAGTTCGCCGATGCGCCCGCCATCGCGGCGCCAGAAGGCCCGCAGCGTGTCGCGGCAGCGGTCGTTCCACTCGGCCCATCCGGAGGGAAACCTGCCCAATTGGTAGCCGCCATAGCCCACATCCCAGGGCTCCGCGATCATCTTGACGTAAGCCAGGGCCGGCTCCGCCCGCACGGCGTCGAAGAACTCCGCGCGTTCGTTGAATCCGTTGTTGTCGCGCGCGAGCACGGTGGCGAGATCGAAGCGAAAGCCGTCCACGTGCATGTCCTCGACCCAATACCTGAGGCATTCGATGATCGAGGCACGGACCTGCGGGTGCTCGCAATTGACGGTATTGCCGCAACCGGTCAAGTTCTCGTAGCGGCTCTTGTCCGGTGCAAGCCGGTAATACACCGCATTGTCGAGCCCCTTGAAATTCAACACCGGTCCCGATTCGTTGCCTTCGGCCGTGTGGTTGAAGACCACGTCCAGGATGACTTCGATGCCGGCCCGGTGCAGCGCCCGGGTCATGGTCTTGAATTCGGCGACGGCGTCGTGAATTGCAAACTCGTTGCTCGGCGCGAACCACGCGACGGGGTTGTAACCCCAATAATTATTCAATTCGCGCTCGCGCAGAAAAGTCTCGGTCACGAATGCTTGACAGGGCAGGAGCTCGACCGCCGTCACGCCGATGTGCTGCAAGTGCTCGATCACCGCTGGCGCGGCCAAGCCGAGGTACTTGCCGCGCGAGCCTTCGGGAACGTCCGGATGAAGCTGGGTGTAGCCTTTCACGTGCAACTCGTAGATCACGGTGTCGCGCCACGGCGTCGCCGGCGGACGATCGCCGTTCCAGTCGAATGCCCCGTCGATGACGCGCGAGCGCTTGGGCTCCGCCCTCGAGAGCTCGCGCGCGTGCGGATCGAGGAGCATCACCGCCGGATCGAAGCGATGGCCGTTCTCGGGCTCATTCGGACCGTGAGCCACGAATGCATAGTGCGTGCCCGGCCCCGCAAGGCGCGCGGACAGAAGGCCATGCCAGACATCGCCGGTCCGCGCCGGCAGGTCGTGGCGCGCCATCTCCTCGCCATTCGTGGCGTCGAAGATGACGAGCTCGACGCGGGTTGCGTGGCTCGAATACACGGCAAAATTGACTCCGCGCCGGCTCCAGGTCGCGCCCAGCGGCCGCGCGGATCCGGGCTGAATTGACTTCACCGCTGCATTATGTGAATTCGGCCGCCGGAATCCGTGATCTGCGTCGCCAAGTGGGTCAAATCACTGGCCTTACGTTCCAAATACGGTCCGCATACTCCCGGACACTGCGGTCGCTGGAGAAATACCCCATGTTCAGGCAATTGAGCGCCGCCTTGCGGCTCCATTCGTCCGGCTGGTGGTACAAATCGTCCACACGGCTTTGAGCGGCCGAATAGGCGGCGAAATCGGCGAGCACGAGGAACGGCTCTCCCTCGCTCTTGAGCCGATGCACCACGGCCCGGGCGTCCTCCACACCGTCCTTGGAGAAATGACCCGATTCGATCAGATCCAAGGCCGCGCCAAGGCCGGGATTGCCTGCGAGCTCGAGCCACGGCTGGTAGCCCGCGGCGCGTTTCGCCGCCACCTCGTCCGCGGTCATGCCGAAGATGAAGATATTCTCCGCACCGACGTGATCGCGGATCTCGATGTTGGCTCCGTCCAGCGTGCCGATGGTGAGTGCACCCGAGAGTGCGAGTTTCATGTTGCCGGTTCCCGAGGCCTCCATGCCGGCGGTGGATATCTGCTGTGAAAGATCTGCGGCCGGCATGATCTTTTGGGCGAGCGTCACGTCGTAATCCGGCAGGAACACCACCTGGAGCTTGCCGCGAGCGGCCTCGTCGCCATTGATGGTGCGGGCGACGTTGTTGATGAGCCTTATCACCGATTTCGCCATCGCATATCCGGGGGCCGCCTTGCCCGCGAATATGACCGTCCGAGGCACGACCTCCACGCGGGGCTCGTTGAGAATCCGAAGATAGCGCGTCACCACGTGCAGCAGGTTCAACAGCTGCCGCTTGTACTCGTGAATGCGCTTGACCTGCACGTCGAACAGCGTATCGATTCCGATCTCGACCCCGGTGCGCCGCCGCACCTCCTCGGCGAGTCTCTGCTTGTTCTCACGCTTGATGCTGCGCAAGTGGCGGCGAAAATCGGGATCCTCCGCCGCCCCGACCAGCCGCCCAATTTCCTCGAGATCGTTCTCCCAGGCAGAACCGAGACGCTGCGTGAGCAGCGCCGACAGTCCCGGGTTCGATTGCTTCAGCCAACGGCGCACGGCGATGCCGTTGGTCACGTTGACGAATCGATCGGGATAGACTTCCGCGAACCCTCGGAACACGCTTCTACGCATGAGCTCGGTATGCAGCTGCGCGACGCCGTTGACGTGATGGCTGCCGATCACGGCCAGGTGCGCCATGCGCACCCGCCGCTCGCTCCCCTCGTCGTCGATGATCGACAGACGCCGCTCGAGATTCCGGTCGTGCGGACTGTGCACGGCCAGGGCCTGCAGGAAATCGCGGTTGATCGCGTAGATGATCTCCAGATGCCGCGGCAGCAAGCGCTCGATCAGCGCGACCGGCCAGGTCTCCAGCGCTTCGGGCAGCAACGTGTGATTCGTATAGGCGAACACCCGTGTGGTGATCGACCAGCTTTGCGCCCAGTCGAGGCCATGTTCGTCGACGAGCAGCCGCAGAAGTTCGGGGATCGCCAGCGCGGGGTGGGTGTCATTCAACTGAATGGCGATCCCGTCAGGCAGGGTCTCGAACGTCCGGCCCTCGCCGAGATGGTTGGCGATGATGTCCTGCAAACTCGCGCTCACGAAGAAGTATTGCTGCTTCAGGCGCAGCTCCCGGCCCTGCGGGGTGGAGTCGTCGGGATACAAAACCCGCGACAAATTCTTCGCATCGATCTGTTCGCGCACGGCGCCGTTGTAGTCGCCCGCGTTGAACGCCTCGATGTGAAACGGCGTGATGGCTCGTCCCGACCAGAGGCGCAGGTGATTGACGGTCGGACTGCGGTTGCCGGGGATGAGCCGGTCGAAGCCGATGGCGTAGATGTCCTCGGTTGCCACCCATCGATGCGGATCACTGGTCTTCGCCGCCGCTCCGGCCTCGCTCCGCCCCCCGAATCGCACGACGTAGCGTACATTGCCGCGCGGCGTCTCCCATGGGTTCCTGAGCTTGAGCCAGCTGCTCGCGATCTCGCGCTGGCCGCCGTCGGCCCCGATCTCCTGGGTGAAAATTCCGTAATCGTAGCGGATCCCGTAGCCGACCGCGGGGTAGCGCAGCGTCGCCATCGAATCGAGGAAACAGGCGGCGAGGCGGCCCAGCCCACCGTTGCCCAGGCCCGGGTCGGGCTCCTGCGCCTCGATATCCTCGAGTTCGTAGCCCATATCCTTGAGCGCCGCGCGCGCTTCGTGCACGAGATCGCCGTCCAGACTTTGCAGAGCGTTGAGCAGGGAACGGCCCGGCAGGAATTCCACAGACAGATAGCAGACGCGCTTGACGTGGGCGTCGGCGACGCGCCGCTGCGTGGACAGCCACCGCAACGTCAATTCCTCGCGCAGCGCCAGGGAAAGCGCGTCATAAATATCGCGAGGGGTGGCCTGCGCGGGGCTCTTTCCGAGTGTACGGGTAAGCCGATCGATGAGCGCCGTGTGCAATCCGCCGCTCTGTAGCGCGACGCCACGAGCCGGCATCGGCGGAGCGAAATGTTGATCCATGGTGCGCGGTATTATAGGGTCGTCCGTTCGGCAGGGAACCCAATGCGCGTTAAGTCGGCTTCACTGACCGCGATTATGTCCGCAACCGCAGCCTTCTCGCTCGCGGGGTGCGCGAGCCACCCGTCGAACGCGCCACCATCGCCTCCTGCATCGGATCACGGCACCGCTATCCAAGGGCCGCAGCGCGCCGCGCCGCCGACCCCGACGGACGCGGCGGCCGCCATGGTGCAAAGCGCGACGGCCATGCTCGGCCAGCCTTATCGGTTCGGCGGCGCCGCGCCGGGCGGCTTCGATTGCAGCGGACTGGTCAACTTCGCAGCCCAAAGTGCGGGACTGCATCTGCCTCGGACCGCGAAGGAGCAGTTGCGAATCGGTGTGCCCGTCGGTCGACGGGAGCTCGAGCCGGGCGATCTGGTGTTCATGCACCTCGCACGAAAGGAGCTGCACGTGGGCATCGCGATCGGCGCCGGACGGTTCATTCACGCACCAGCGAGCGGCGGCCGTGTGCGCATCGATTCCCTCGCCGCGCCCCCCTACTCCACCGGCTTCGTGAGCGCCCGGCGCGTGGCCGGCGTCGAGGGCCGAACCCCCGGTTCCTGATTCGATTTGGCTATACTGAGCTGTCACGGGCCCCGCATGGGGCGCATCTCATCGAAGGAATCCGCATGAAGCTTTATTTCAGCACCGGCGCCTGCTCGCTGTCCCCACGCATCGTGCTCATGGAGGCCGGCTTGCCTTTCACGGCCGAGAAGGTCGATCTCAAATCCAAGAAGACCGCAAGCGGCGCCGACTATACAGGCATCAATTCCAAGGGAGCCGTGCCGGCGCTGGAATTGGACAACGGGCAGGTGCTCACCGAGGGACCCGCCATCATTCAGTATCTGGCGGACCTCAAACCGGATTCCGGATTGGCGCCGCGCGCCGGCAGCTTCGAGCGCTACCGGCTCTTGGAGGTCCTGAACTACCTCACTTCGGAAGTGCACAAGGGCTTCTCCCCGCTGTTCAAGCCGGACACGCCGACCGACGCCAGAAAGATCGCCGTCGAGAATCTCGCGAAGAAATTCGATTGGTTGTCGACGCAGCTCGCCGCCAAAAAATTCCTGATGGGCGACACCTTCACGGTGGCGGATGCTTATCTCTTCACGATGTTGCGCTGGTCCGCTCTGGTGCACGTCGATTTGAGCAAGTGGCCGGTGCTCGCCGCCTATCTCGCGCGCGTGGGCGCGCGCCCGAAGGTGCAGGAGGCGCTGCACGCCGAAGGGCTCAAGTGAGCGCGGCGGCCTCGATCTCAGCGGCAGCGTCCGGCACGGCCTCGCCGAGGCCCGTGGCGAACTGGAGCGACGCAAGTCTCGCGTAGAGCGGGCTTCCCTGAAGAAGCTCCGCATGCGTCCCGACCGCGACTTTGCGGCCGTGATCGAAGACGATGATGCGGTCGGCTTTCAACACCGTCGACAGGCGATGCGCAATGATGATGGTGGTCCGACCCTGCATCAGTCTCTCGAGCGCCTGCTGCACGAGGAGCTCGGACTCGGCGTCGAGGGAGCTCGTGGCCTCATCCAGCAGGAGGATCGGCGGATCCTTCAATATTGCCCTCGCCAGAGCGATACGCTGCCGCTGGCCTCCCGATAGCCGCGTGCCGCGCTCGCCGAGAAAGGTATCGTACCCTTGAGGAAGCTTGCGCAAGAATCCGTCGGCGGCAGCAGCCACGGCGGCCGCCTCGACATCCGCATCGTTCGCACCCGGGCGCCCGTAGCGGATGTTCTCGCGCGCCGATGCGCCGAACAGCACGGTGTCCTGCGGCACGAGGCCGATTTGCGCGCGAATGTCCTCCGGGCGCAAATCGGTCAGCGCGAGATCGTCGATGAGCAGCCGGCCGGCATCCGGGTCGTAGAATCGAAGCAGTAGCTGGAAGGTCGTGCTCTTTCCCGCGCCCGAAGGGCCAACGAAGGCAACCGTCTCCCCGGGCGTCACGTCCAGGCTGAGATTGGCGAGCGCCGCCGTGTCGGGACGCGATGGATAGTGGAAGCTGACGTTGTCGAAACGGATGGCGCCCCGGATCCGCGGCGGCAACTCGATCGGCTTGGCGGGCGCCGTGATGGCGGGACGGGCCTCGAGAAGCTCCGTGAGCCGGTCCATGGCTCCGGCAGCACGCTGCAGCTCGCCCCACATCTCGGACAGCGCCGCGGCGGAGGTCCCGACGAACCCCGCATACAGCAGGAACTGGGCAAGCTGCCCTCCGCTCATGGTCCCCGCGAGCACTTGATGAGCGCCGAGCCAGAGCACGCACGTGACTGCGGTGAACACCAGGAGAATGCCAACCCCCGTCAGTGCGGCACGCACCTTGGTGCGCCGGACCGCGGCATCGAAGCTTTCCTCGACCGCCTTGCGGTAGCGTTCGCTCTGCAGATCCTCCAGGGTGAAGGCCTGAACCGTCTGGATCGCATTCAAGGTTTCGCCGGCGAGGCCGCTGGTGTCGGCGATACGATCCTGCGACGCGCGGGACAACCCGCGCACGCGGCGTCCGATGATGATCAAGGGCACGACCACGACGGGCATCAACACCAGGATGAGTCCGGCAAGCTTGGCGCTGGTCATGGTCAGGAGCACGAGCGAGCCGATGAGGCTCAGCGTGGAGCGCAGGATGATGGAGAGATTGACGCCGGAGATGGCCTGAACCAGCGTCGTGTCCGTGGTCAGGCGCGACAGCACCGCGCCGACCCGGGTGGTTTCGAAGAACAGGGGATCGAGTCGCACCACGCGCGAATACACGGCTGAGCGAAGATCCGCGACCACGCGCTCCCCCAGCCAGGTGACGAGATAGAAACGCAAAGCCGCGAACACGGCGAATATCGCGGCCGCGGCCAAAAAACCAGCGAAGATTCGATTGGTCGTGCCCGCGTCCTTGGCGGCGAGCACGTCGATGACCCGGCGCAATGCGACCGGCAATGCGAGCATCGCTGCTGAGGCGACCAGCAGCGCCGTGATTGCTGCGGCCGCGACGCCCCGATACGGCCGCAGGAACGGAAGCAGGGTCTTGAGCGGGGCGAAAGAGCTGGATCGCGGGCGATCGGGCGGGCTGGGCATGCCGCCATGATCCCACAAGTCGATCGGCATCGCGCAGGAGGCCTCCGGCGCGAGCGCTCGCAAGACTGTTTTCGGGTTGACGGCGGTGACACGGGGCCGCTATCTTCCAGCGCTCAGGGAAAATTGCGCTCCTCCGAGCGCGTCATCAAAGAAAGAGGGATGCACCATGCTGGGACGTCGGCAGATTCATGCGTTGATGGAGCGACGTGTCAGTTTCCGAGCCGGCGCACTGTTCGCGGCAACTCTCGCTGTCGCGATGAGCGCGGCCGAAATGGCCGGAGCCGATCCCGCCGTGGAGAGCGCAGCCGCCGCGGGTAGTGCCGAGGATGCCGGGCCGCTGCAGGAGATCGTGGTCACGGCCACCCGGCACGAGGAAGGCCTGTCCAAGGTGCCGATCAGCGTCACGGCCTTGACCCAGGAGGCGATGGATGTGCGCGGCATCAAGGACATCCTGGACGTGGCTCGTTTCACCCCCGGAATCAATATCGACAATACGGGAACGAACAACATCGCGATCCGCGGTATTGCCTCGACCGGAGGCGCCGGAACGACCGGAATCTATCTCGACGACACGCCCATTCAGATGCGCGCGCTCGCCTTCAATCCCGATGAAGCGCTGCCGCAATCATTCGATCTCGACCGCGTGGAAGTGTTGCGCGGACCTCAAGGTACGTTGTTCGGCGCGGGTTCCGAGGGCGGCACGGTGCGCTACATCACCACGCAGCCGAGCTTGACCCAGACGAGCATCTACAGCCGCGACGAAGTCTCGTACACCGAAGGCGGCGCGCCCAGCTACGAGGCGGGCGTCGCGGGCGGCACGCCGCTCATCGACGGCACGCTCGGCGTGCGCGTGAGCGCGTGGTATCGCTATGACGGCGGCTACATCGATCGTATCGATCCGGTATCTCTCGCAACCGTGCAGAAGAATACCAACTACGCGCAGACCAAGCTGTTCCGCATCGGCGCGATCTGGGCGCCGTCCGAGAACTGGAAGGTCACGCCCAGCTTTTATTACCAGGATCGCTACGCGAACGACGTGCAAAATTACTGGCCCCTGTATTCGAATCCGGGCGCCAATCGCTACGTCGATGCGAATCCCACACAGCGGACGGTGCCGGACACCTTCTATATACCGGCGCTCAAAGTGGAAGGCGATCTGGGTGCGGTGACCTTCGTCTCGAATTCCTCCTACTATCACCGCAAGGAGGAGACCGGATACGACGGCACGCTGTACAACCTGGGGTTCTATCAGACCCAACCGAACGCACAAGAGGTCGCGCAGGGGGCATCATCGATTTATCCGACGCCCTGGAGCGGGTGCGTACCGAGCCCACCGGCAACCAACTGTTTTCCGCTGCTCGACGGCAGCGGACTTCACCTGCCGGCCGGCGCCACCAACTATCGCGCACCGGCGTCGGTGGACAACGATCAGGACAACCTCACGCAGGAATTCCGGCTGCAGTCCTCCGATCCGGCCGCCCGGCTCGTATGGACCACGGGCGTTTTCTTTTCCAGCAACCGTCAGTCCTACCTGGAGCAGATTCACGATCCGTACCTCAACGAGCTGACCGAGGCGGTGCTCGGCATCCCCTATCAACAAACGTTCTGCTTCGTCAACGCCGCGGGAACCTGCGTGGGCGTCCCCTACGATAAGCGTTTTCCCAACGATTCGTACTTCCTGCAGACTTTCTCCAAGGACCAGCAGTACGCCTTGTTCGGCGAGGGCACCTTCGCCTTCACCGATCAACTCAAGGCCACATTGGGCATGCGCTATTCGCGCACCGAGTTCTCCTTCAACACCCTCACCGGCGGGCCGCAGCTGTTTTTGCCGCCGCAGACCGGCTCCGGCGACAAGAAAGAGAGCTCCTTTACGCCCAAGGCGAGCATCCAATACCAGTACGATCCGCACGATCTGTATTACTTCACCTACGCGAAGGGCTTCCGCCCGGGCGGTGCGAACAATCCCGTTCCCTATGCCGCCTGCGGAATCGATTTTCGCAATTTCGGCATACCCGGCGCCCCTCAGACCTTCGGCTCGGACACCGTCGATAGCTTCGAGGTCGGCGCGAAGAACAATCTGGACAATCGCATCAAGCTCGCCAGCAGCATCTATTACATCCGCTGGAACAAGATCCAGCAGGTCGTCGTGCCCCCCATCTGTCAGATCTCCTTCATTGCAAACTTGGGGCAGGCCGTCGCCAAGGGCGCGGACCTCCAGGGCGACTTCGCGATCACGGACTCATTGACGGCCGAGCTGTCGGCCGGTTACACCGACGCGAGATATACGAAGAACTCTTATCTGGGCACCAGCACGACTCCCATCGTGTCGAGCGGGGACGCCATCGCGGGCCAGAGCGGTCAGCCCGGGCCGCCCGCGACTGTGTCGCTCGGTCTCGAATACCGGTTCCAGCTGCTCACCAGGGACTCATTCGTTCGCGTCGACGACGAATACCAGAGCCGCCCGAAGTGGCTGGGCGCCAACCAGGATCCGGCGACGCTGCAATACGATTCGGCCAACTACGTTCTGTCCTCGACCAACTTTGCTTCCGCCCGCGGCGGCATGAAGGTCGGCGATTGGCAGATCGAGGCGTTTTGCGACAACTTGCTCGACTCTCACCCCGTGACGAACTACGAGTGGTCGATCGATTCCCAGGTTCCCGGGACCAGCCGGCTGGAGCGCGATTTCACCTTCCGCCCGCGCACCATCGGCCTGACGTTCCTTTATCGAAGCAAATAGGCTCGTATGTGCGGCGCAACGATCGGCGCCGCACATCCGGTGAGCGGCGCCTGCGCTTCCGAGCGGGACCGTCAGGTGTACTCTTGACGGCGTGATTACATGGGCATACAACCCAAGCTTTCCGGGTTGCACCCTGTTTCCACCGATGCTACTGTCGGCCGCGTCGGAATTATCTGACCATATAACAAATCATGGGGACGTGATGCCAGCCATTCGCTCGAAGCCGCTTTCGGCGCCGTTGGATCATCGACTGTTGTTTTTATCCATCATCTTGACCGTGGGCACCCTGTCTGCGCGCGGGGCCATGGCCACCGAGGCCAATGCCTCGGACACGGGCAATGCCGCCACCGCGCCGGCGGCCTCCGGGGGTCTGGAGGAAATCGTCGTCACGGCGACCCGCCACGAGGAATCCCTGAGCAAGGTGCCGTTGAGCGTCACCGCCCTGACGCAGGAGTCGATGGATCAACTCGGCATCAAAGACTTCCAAGACGTTGCGCGCTTCACCCCCGGCGTCAACATCGATACCACCGGCACCAACGCCATCTCGATCCGCGGCATCTCATCCTCGGGCGGTGCCGGCACCACCGGGATTTACCTCGACGACACGCCGATCCAGATGCGCTCGGTTGGCTTCAACCCGGACGACACCTTGCCGAAGACCTTCGACCTGCAGCGGGTCGAGATTCTGCGCGGCCCTCAAGGGACGCTGTTCGGCGCGGGATCCGAGGGCGGTGCCGTGCGCTACATCCTGACGCAGCCGAGCACAACGGACACCGACACATATGTACGGAGCGAAGCGTCCTTCACGCAGTACGGACAGCCGAGCGGCGAGGTTGGCATCGCGCACGGCCAGCCCATCGTCGACGGTACTTTCGGCGTGCGGGCGAGCCTCTGGTACCGCTACGACGGAGGCTGGATCAATCGGGCGGACGACACCACCGGCGCGATCATCGACCACAACGTGAACTACTCCAATTCCATGGCCGGCCGCCTCGCGGCGGTCTGGAAACCTTCATCCAGCTTCACGGTGACTCCGAGCATCCTCTATCAGAGACAGGACAAGAACGACGACTCGACCTACTGGCCGGCTTATTCCGACGCGTCCGCCGGACATTTCAACACGGCGACGCCCGAGCGCGTCGGCGGCCCGGACACGTACTACCTGCCGGCGCTGAAGATGGTATGGGATCTCGGCAGTTCCCAGCTCATTTCCGACAGCTCGTACTTTCACCGCCGGCAGATCACGGCCTACCAGGGTACGGTGTACGACCTCGCTTATTGGCAGAGCATTCCGGGCGCGAACGGCTTCGCGCCGGGCCCCTGGTACCCGCTGATCGATGCCAACGGCATTCACCTGCCTGCCGCGTTGGCGGGCACCGAAACGCCGAACACCATGACCAATTCGCAGGAAAGCTATACGCAGGAATTTCGCTGGCAATCGGCCGATTCGAGCTCGAAGTGGACCTGGACCGCCGGCATCTTCTGGCAGCTGGCGAAAGAGGGCAGCATCGAGGAGCTGAGGTCCACCAACATCAATGAGGTCTTCAACTACCTATACGGCTTCACGCCCGCGAGCTTCTACGGCGGAAATTTCTATTCCTGCCCGAGCAGGGCCGCATATCCCTCGATCCCGGCCTGCGACATCTACTACAACAACAACACCACGTTCGACCACCAGGTCGCTGGGTTCGGCGAGCTGAGCTACGCGTTCTTCGACTGGATGAAGCTGACGGTGGGCGATCGGATCGCACGCACCGGCTTCTCGCTGAATCACTACGCCGACGGCTACGAGAACTACGGTCCGGGAGCTGCGGCGGCCAGCGAGAAGGAGACCCCGAAGACGCCCAAGGCGACCTTGTCCTTCCAGGTCGATCCGCAGGATCTGTTCTACTTGAGCTACGCCAAGGGCTTCCGCGTCGGCGGCGGCAATGCGCCGCTCCCGTCCTTCTGCGACACGGACCTCGCCGCCGCCGGATACCCGAACGGTGCGCCGCTCACCTACAAGTCCGATTCCACTCAAAATTACGAGATCGGCTCCAAGAACGGCTTCGGCGACTGGCTGAAGATCGCGACCAGCGTGTATTACATCAAGTGGAGCCAAATTCAGCAGAGCATCTATGTCGCGGGCGCGTGCGGCTTGCAGTTCACCGACAATCTGGGCACCGCCGTGGCCTGGGGCGGCGATATACAGGCGCAGATGAAGCTCGGACCCGTGAACGTCGATCTCGCCAGCGGCTACACGAGCGCACGCTACTCGAAGACCGACCCCGCCGGCTGTCAGCAGACTGCCAACTCGCCTCCCTGCCTCGCCAGCAGCGGCGATGCGATCTCGGGCCAGGCGGCGATCAACTACGCCCCCGGCGTCAATGCGCCGTTCACGACGGCGCTCGGAGTCCAATACAATTTCCGGCTGGCGAAATATGACAGCTTCGTGCGCGCCGATTGGGAGTACGAGGCGCGCAACCACTGGCTCGCGGCCGTGCAGGATCCGAACAATACTGCGCAGTACAACAGCGGCTTCTCGTACACGCTGCCTTCGACGAGCTTCACGTCGCTGCGGGCGGGCATGGACTTCGGTGTCTGGCAGCTGGCGGCGTTCTGCAACAACCTGTTCGATTCACATACGGTCATCAACTACGCGCTCGGCCAGACCGACGGTACTGTGACCCCGCAACAGAACGCCTACACCTTTCGGCCGCGCACCGTGGGCCTGACGTTCACGCTGCACACCCATTGATCCGAGACCCCTGCCGCGCGCCTGTCCGCGCGGCGGGGAACGATGGCGGCCGCCTCAAGCGACAGCGCGCGCCGACTCCACCCCACAGGCGTCCTTGACCGAGGCGCTGAGAATGCCGAGGCCCTCTTCCAGCACCGCGTCGGGAATCGTGAGCGGGGCGAGCAGCCGCACGACGTTTGCGTCCGTGCCGCAAGACAGGAGGATCAAGCCGCGCTTCTCGGCGGCCGCCACGATCGCTGCGGTTACCGCGGCATCCGGCTCCTTGCTCTTCGGATCCTTCACCATCTCAAAGGCCACCATCGCGCCCAAGCCGCGCACGTCGCCGATGGCCGGAACTTCCTTCGCCAGCGACTCCAGGTGCGAGCGCATCTTCTGACCGACTCGCGTGGCGCGCGCACATAGGTTCTCGGACTCGATGACGTCGAGCACGGCGTGAGCCGCGGCGATGCTCAAGGGATTGCCGCCATAGGTCCCGCCCAGACCGCCTGCGTGAGCGCTGTCCATGATGGATGCGCGGCCGGTCACGCCCGACAACGGCAGGCCTCCGCCCAATCCCTTCGCGACCGTGATCAGATCCGGCGCGACGCCCGAATGCTCGATGGAGAACATCTTGCCGGTGCGCGCGATGCCACCCTGCACCTCGTCCGCGATGAGGACGATGCCGTGCTCGTCGCAGATCTTTCGCAGCGCGCGCAGAAACTCATAGGGCGCCACGTTGAAGCCGCCCTCGCCCTGCACCGGCTCGATGACGATGGCCGCGACGGATTTCGGATCCACATCGCCGTGGAACAGGCGGTCCAGATCGGCAAGCGCCCGCTCGACCGAGACGCCGCGATAAGGCAGCGGGAATTCGGCGTGGTAAATCTCGGCGGGGAACGGCCCGAAGCCTTTCTTGTAAGGCATGACCTTGCCGGTGAGCGCCAGGGTCATGAGGGTGCGGCCATGGAAGCCGCCGGAAAAAGCGATCACGGCCGAGCGCTTGGTATGGTAGCGGGCGATCTTCACCGCATTCTCGAGCGCCTCCGCGCCGGAGGTGAGGAAAATCGATTTCTTCGGAAAATCGCCGGGGGCGAGCGAGTTCAGGCGCTCCGCCAGGCGCACATACGATTCGTACGACACCACGTGAAAACAGGTGTGCGCAAATGCCTCGGCCTGTTGCGCCACCGCGGCCATGACCTTGGGGTGGCGATGCCCGGTATTCAGCACCGCGATCCCGGCGGCAAAGTCGATGAAACGCCGGCCGTCGACGTCCCATATTTCTGAATTCTCGGCTTTTACCGCGTAGATCCCCTTGGTTCCCACGCCGTTCGCCACCGCCGCCGCCTTGCGGTCCCTGAGCTCCGAAGATTTCGACATGTGCGTCCCCTAATATGCGCTGCTGAGCCTTGGAACGGTATCATTGGCCGTGATTTTGAGCAAAACTTGACCCAATGAGCATCGCGGATCCCACCCTCCCATCGACGCTGGATCGTGCTCTGTCGGCGCAAGCGGGCGTCACCGCCGGCACCATGAGGGTGCGCGTGATACGAGCCGATCTACGGCAGAGGCGGGAGCAGGATGACCGCGTGGCGGTCGAGGCGCCGCTCGAGTTTCAGCTCCACCATCCCGCCATGGGTTTGGAGCCCGTCTCGTTCGGAACGACCATGAGAACACCGGGTGGCGACGAGGCGCTCGCCGTCGGACTCCTCTACGGCGAAGGAGTGGTCAATCAGCCCTCGGACATCGAAGCGGTCGAATCGAGCACGCGCAAACCCAACGTGGTGAACGTGCGCCTGCATCCGAGCGTGCCGCTGGAATTACAGGCGGCATCGCGGCGCTTCTCAGCGGGCTCGAGCTGCGGCGTTTGCGGCACCACCGGCCTCGATGCCGCCATCGCGCGGGCGGCCGCCACGCGCATCACGGTACAGGAAGGCATGCATCTGTCCGTTCTTTTCGACCTGCCCGAGCGAATGCGCCGTGAACAGACTCGATTCGGCGACACGGGCGGTATCCATGCCTCCGCCCTGTTCGATTTGCAGGGGAATCTGATTACTGTTGCCGAGGATGTGGGACGCCACAATGCCTTCGACAAGCTCGTGGGCGAGAATTTGATGGCCGGACGAGTGCCCCTGGCCGGCCATGCCGCGCTGCTCAGCGGACGGGCGAGCTACGAGCTCGTGCAGAAAGCGCTGCGGGCGGGCGTCGCCGTGCTCGCCGCGATCGGTGCGCCGTCGAGCCTCGCCGTAAACCTCGCCGTGGCCTCCGGGCTCACGCTGGTGGGATTTCTGCGGGATGGGAAATGCAACGTGTATTCAAATCCGCAGCGACTCACCGGGGTCGGTGACTAAACCGCCTTCGACGAGCAGCCAAGCCGAGCCTGTCGCAGCACCGGCGCTGAAGGCCCCCGCGCTCAGCCAGGCTTGGCCCGCCCGGACCGCCCGCACCACCCGGGGATACGAAGCGGTTGACGTTGCGCTCAGAAACGTGCGCCATTCGCGGCTGTTCAAGAATTTATCCGTCTTCTCGAGGGCAATTGGCATGGCTCGCTCCTAGTCGTCGATCCAGGTCTCGCTTAGATGGGGCTGCGAGCCGCGGCGAGAGAGCAGGTATCCGACGGTCACCCCGACCATCGCCACCACGCCGAGAGCCCGCCACGGATTGTTGCGCACGTAGTCGTCGGCGCTGCCGACGAAATCGCGTGCTTTCTGCACCCAGTTTTCGGAGGCATCCATCAGAGGATCGATGACGGAGGCGAGGGTTACGGAGGGCGCTGCGCCCAGTCCTCCCACGTGCAGATCTTTCTTGCCGTTCGTGTTGTTTACGCTCGCCAACATGCCGTTCTCCATCGCGAGGTCTTCATGCCTCGCTCGGAGTATGCCGCTGCGCGTCCGGTCGACGCAGCGGCTGATATCGCGCGCTCACGTAGGAATTCGCTCACGAAAAACGCGAGCATCCCGTCACGATCAGTTGACCTGGTAGCCCCGGCCGGTCAAACACGCCGCCATGGCGCGATCGTAGTTGCCGTAGGCGCGATCCGCATCAGCCGGCGCCATGCCGCCGGCGGGCTGGGTCGGATCGAAGCCGGTCTGACCCTTCGCCCAGTTGTGACACTCATACTGGTCGGCGGCCTGCTGATCTTTCGACTGTCCGTTGGCGGGATAGACGATCAAGTCGCTTTGCGATGGCGGCGGCGGGGCCGCCGCGGACTGCGGCGCCTGATTGGGATCACCCCCGCCCCCGTCAGGCGGCGGAGCGCCCGCGGGCGGTGGAACTACCACGTAACCGTTCTGATCCGGTTGCCAGGTGTAATAGACATTGTCCGCATAGTAATAGGGCACCCCGCCGACCCAGACCGTGGAGTAGTAGCCCGGCAATCCCGCGATGACCAGACCGACTGGCGGCGTTATCACCACGAAACCGCCCGCCCGGGGTGCGTACCACACGCCGCCGCTGAAATAGTAGGGCGACCCGCCGTGGTAGTAAGGACGGTAGTCGGGCGGCAGCGTTCTCGCGACCGTGCCCACGGGCGCGTAAAAGCGCCCGTGGTTGTAGCGGGCATCCATGACCTGACCGCGCCCATCCACGACCGGGCGTGCCGGCACACCCGGCCGCACCGCGGCCGGCCGCGCCGGCGCAGGACGCCCCGCCGCCTCGGCGCGAGGCCTGGGCTCATCAGCCGCGGAAACGCCGCGCGTGCCCCATAGCGCCGCCATGGTGAACGTTGTCAGTAACGCCATCCGTAGGGTTCGAGTCGTGTTCATAGCGAGCTTCCAACTGCCTCTCGATTGTTTTGACTGGGGCCAGACCCCTAGTTGACGGTGTAGCCGCGACCCTGCAAGCAAGCGCTCAACGCGCGGCGGTAGGAATCCGCACGCCCGCGCTCGGCTGCAATTTGCTCTGCGCTCTCCTGATTGATCTGCGCCTGCGCCTGGCGCGCCTGAGCCTGAGCGTTCGCATCTGCTGCCGATCCGACGATGGCGCCGGTAGCGGCACCGAAAATGAGGCCTGCGCCTGCATTTCTCGGGCCGGCGAGGATAGAGCCGAGAATGGCACCGCCGATGGCACCCGCCGCCGTGCCCGAGCCGGGCGGATTTGCCGGCTGGACGACCACCCGCTCGTACGGCGGGGCGTCCGGACGGCTCGGATCGACGCCGGTCTCATGGACCGCCCAATTGTGGCACTCGTACCGGTCTCGGTCGGTCTGATCGGGCGATTGCCCGTTATTGGGATAGACGATGATCTTCTGCGGCTGAGGCGGCGGCGGTGCCGGCACCGCCACGATGCGCGGCGGGGGGGTCACGCAAGCGCCGAGCGCCAGGCCTGCGGCGAGCATCGCGCCGGCGCGCAGCGCCACTGTCGTCCGTCTGGAAAGGTCAAGAATTGTCATGAGCTTGCAACCTCTGGATCCTTGTTCATCAATCGCTTACAACGCAGAACATGCAGGCTAGTTGACAGCCTGAGGCCCGCGGAGTTCGTCGGCGCGATGGGCATTCGCGCCGCGGCATCCTGGGCTCAAGGTTTGGCGGGTTTGCGGAATTTCAAGATGAACTGGTCGGTCCGGCCGCGAATCGCCGGATCGAACACCTTCGCGGTGCGCGGATCCGACGGCTGACTCAACAGATTGCTGCTGCCGACGAATTGGAAGCCGGCGGACAGAACTTCCCGTTTCACCGCTTCCGGGTCAATCCGGTGCAAGGTCGAGGTGACGCTGGTCCCTGCCCCTGCCACCGATGAATGATCCAGGATCAAATAGATGCCTCCCGGCTTGAGCGCCTCGAACACCAGCTGATTGAACACGGTCAAATCCAGACCCGGGAAGTTGTGCAGGTCGTGGTAGTTCTGCGAGGTCCACACGAGGTCCACCGGCTCCGGGGTTTTGAGCTCGGCGAAGGGCTCGACCACCACGCTGACGTTGGCGTAGGCGGGGTCGGCGGCGATTGCCTTGACCCGCGCCGCGAAGTCGGGGGTACCGGCCGGCGCATCCGTGCGCGGCGCCGGCACGAGCGCGTACACGTGACCCGTGCTTCCGACCACCTTGCTGATGATGCGCGTGAAATATCCACCACCCGGCAGGAGTTCCGCGATTTTGTAACCGGGCTCGACGCCGGCGAACTCGAGGGTTTCGGCCGGCTTGCGGTTCACGTCGTGTTCGAGGTCGGCCGCAGGACGAGCGGGGTCGGCGACGGCGGCGGCGAGAAATTCGGGAATCTTGGGCGGCTGCACTTGCGCCCCCCACGCCTGGGACGCGGCGAGGACGAGGCCGGCAAGTATCAGCCCCGGCCGGCCGATGGCTTCGTGAATCATGATTCTCTCCCCTGGGGCCTTAAAGGTTTGGTTCGATTCTATCATCAACGCCGTTCACGGCAGCCGCGTAGAATTACTGCTTCAAACCTTGCGAAGGGTCCCATGAGTCTCAGCGTGTTCGACATTTTCAAGATCGGCATCGGTCCCTCGAGCTCCCACACCATGGGGCCGATGAATGCCGCCAGAAGCTTCGCGGAGCTGCTCGCGGCCCGCGGTTTGCTCGAGCGCACCACGCAGGTCTCGGCGCAGCTCTACGGCTCGCTCGCGCTCACCGGTCGCGGCCACTGCACCGATCGGGCCATTCTTTTGGGCTTATCGGGCATGAGTCCGGACACGATCGATCCGGCCGCGATCGAACCGGCCCTGCACCGGATCCGCTCGTCGGGCCGGATTCATCTACTGGGCCGTCATGAGATCGCTTTCGACGAGCCGTTGAATCTATTGTTCCATCTCGATCAGGTGCTTCCCGGGCACTCCAACGGCATGCGCTTCACGGCACACGACGCCGCCTTGGACGTGCTGGCGCGCGAGGAGTACTACAGCATCGGCGGCGGCTTCGTCGTGCAGGCGGGCGCCTCGGTGCAGGGCGGCGAGAAGCGCGCTCCTCCGCCCTACGAGTTCGAGTCCGGAGCACGGCTTCTCGAGCTCTGCAGAAAAGAGGGGCTCGAGATCCACGAGCTCATGTTGGCGCGTGAGCGGGCCTGGTATGGCGACGCGGACATCCGCGCGCGACTCATGCGCATCTGGCTGGTCATGCAAGCTTGCGTCCAACGCGGCTTCGAGGCGCAGGGCCTGCTGCCCGGCGTACTCGGCGTGCGCCGGCGCGCGCCGAAGCTTTACCGCCAATTGATGTCCGGCGATCCTTCGGGCCCCATGCATGCCCTCGATTGGGTCAATGTTTACGCACTGGCCGTCAACGAGGAGAACGCCGCGGGCGGCCAGGTGGTGACCGCGCCGACGAACGGTGCGGCTGGCATCGTTCCCGCGGTGCTGCACTATTACCGGCGCTTCGAGCCGGGCGCGGACGATTCGGGAGTGATCCGTTTTTTGCTCACCGCCGCTGCGATGGGCATGCTCTACAAGCAAAACGCCTCCATCTCCGGCGCCGAGATGGGCTGCCAGGGCGAGGTGGGAGTTGCCTGCTCGATGGCGGCCGCCGGTCTCGTATCGGCGATGAACGGCACCAACGAGCAGATCGAGAACGCCGCCGAGATCGGCATGGAGCACAATCTGGGCCTCACCTGCGATCCGGTTGCGGGCTTGGTGCAAATCCCGTGCATCGAGCGCAACGCCATGGGCTCGGTCAAGGCCATCAACGCCGCGCGCCTCGCGCTGCGCGGCGACGGGTCGCACAAGGTGACGCTCGACCAGGTGATCGCCACCATGCGCCAAACCGGCATCGACATGTCGGCGATCTACAAGGAAACTTCCCAGGGGGGACTCGCCGTCAACGTACCGGAGTGCTAGCCCAAAGTGGGCTAGGCCGATCAGCCCGTCGCCTGCAGACCCTGGGCGATGCCTGAGATGGTCGCGCGCAGCGCACCGAACAGCGCCGTGTCCTTGCGGTCGGTCGCCCGCCAGCGCTTCAACAGATCCACCTGCATGAGATGCATGGGATCGACGTAGGGGTTGCGCAGCGTGATCGCACGCTGCAGCGTTGGATCTGAGTCGAGCAGGCGCGTCGAACCGCGCAGCGTCAGCACGTGCCCTGCCGTCAGCTCGTATTCCCGGCGGATGGGATCGGCGTGGACCTCGAGGCCCTCACCGGCAAGCGCCTCGTAGTGCGCGGCGATGTCCAGATCGGTGCGCGCCAGCATGGATTCGACGTCATCGAGCAGGTGCGCGAAAAACGGCCACTCCGCCAGCATTTGCCGGATCACACCCTCGCCGTGCTCCGCGATCGCCGCCTGAAGGCCTGTGCCGAACCCGAACCAACCCGGCAGCATATGCCGGCTCTGGGTCCAGGCGAACACCCAGGGTATGGCGCGTAACGCCGCGATCCCCTCGCCCGTCGCGCGCACGGCGGGACGCGATCCGATATGCATCCGCTCGATCACATCCAGAGGCGTGACCGCGCGGAAGAATTCTGCGAATCGCGGGCTGTCGAATATCAATCCCCGATAGGCATCGAAACTCTTCGAGGCGATGGTGCGCATCGCCGCGAGTGACGCGGCCGATGCCGGAGTACCTGAGGCTGCGTGCGCCGTCGCGAGCGCCACCGCGGCAAAGGTGCGCTCGAGCGTGCGCATCGCGATGGGCCGAAGACCGTAGCTTTGATTCACGACCTCGCCCTGCTCGGTAAGACGCAGCACACCGCGAATGGCGCCGCTCGGCGCCGCCTCGACCAGGCTCTCAGTTCTGCCGCCGCCGCGCGCCGGGGTGCCCCCGCGTGCGTGGAAGATGGTCAAGGCGATGGCCGTGTCGCGGGCGGCTTCCAGCAGCCGATGCTGCGCGACCTGCAACGCCCAGCGGGACGCCGAAAAGCCGGCCTGCTTGTTGGTGTCCGAGTATCCGATCGCCACGGTCTGGCGGTTGCCGCGTACCGCGAGGTGCCGGCGATACGCGGGCTCCTTGTGCAACGCGCGCAGCAGCTCGCCGGCGTTCTCGAGCGCCTCGACGGATTCCAACAGCGGAGCGACATCGAGCCGGCACTCTCCGGTGCGCTTGTCCGTGGTATCCGCCCAGCGGGCGAGCAATAGCACCGCGAGCACGTCGTCGGGTCCTTCGGCGCCCGCGATGATGTAGCTGCCGATGGCACGCTCGCCGAACTTGTGCCGGGCGTGGGCAATGGTCTGGAACACCCACAACAGTCGCCGTCCGGCCGCATCGAGCGGCATGGTCGGCGAAAGATCGCGTGCCAGGAGCTCGCGCAGGCGGGTCAGACGCTCGCTGCGCGGCAGTGTCGTCCATTCGGGACTGCCGAGGCCCTGGGCGATCACCTGGTGGTGCAGGTGTGCCGCCTGGGTCACGTCCATGGTCGCGATGTGAAATCCGAAAGTTCGCACCCGGCGGATGAAGCGCCGTACGAGAAAATATCCCGCGTGCCGTCCGCGATTGGCGGTCAGGCTGTCGGCGGCAAGTTTCACGTCGGCCAGCAGCTCGTCGCAATTTAGATAGGAGTTCGGCCGGCCCTCGTAAGTCGCCTGCAGACGCTCGCCGATCTGGCCAAAAAAGATCCGGTAGGGCATGCGGTCGTGCCGCGCGGGCGCGAGCGCTTGGACGCCGGGCAAAAGCGAGGTGTAGGCATCGATGCGCTCCGCGAGCGCGCCCGAGATATCGACCCGCCGCGCGCTCTGGCTGAGCGCTTCCGCCAGTTGACCGCAGTCGTTGAAATACGTGGACACGATGAGCTGTTGGTGGCGCTGCAACGTCTCGCGGATGGTCTTTGCGTGACCGTCGGCATTGTTGTCCATGTCGCCGCCCACCCAGGTGCCGAACTTGAGCACACCGCGAACATTCAGCGACTCGACGGTCACGTTGTAGGCGCGCGCCAGTGCGCCCTCGATCTCTTCGTAGAAGAGGGGAACCACGCGATAAAGGATCTCTATGAGATAGAACAGCACGTGCTCGCGCTCGTCCGCCACCGTGAGGCCCTCGCGCGGATGCTCTTCGGTCTGCCAGATGCTGGCGATCTCCAGGCGAACGCGCGACCAGAGCGTGTCGAGCTCGACCCGCATCAATCCGGGATTCAGACGATCGAGCAGCCCCTGCGCGATGTGCTGCTGCTTGCGCAGAATGGTGCGCCGGGTCGACTCCGTCGGATGCGCGGTAAACACGGGCTCGATGCTGATCGAGCCGATCAGCGCCAACGTCTGGTCCAGGGTGTAGCCGTCGCGCTGCAGGCGCTCGATACACTCGGCGATGCCACCGGGCTGCTTGAGGCTGGTATCGCTCAAATATTGACGCCTGCGCCGCACGCGGTGCACTTTTTCGGCGGTGTTGACCGCCTGAAACCAGGTGGAGAAGGCGCGGGTCAGATCGGTCGCCAGCGCGGGCTCGCGCCCGGCGGTGCGTCGCTCGAGCTCATCTCCTGGCGGCGTGCCCTCGCGCCGCGCGATGGCGGCCCGGCGGTCCCCTTCCACCAGGTTGAAGAATGCCTCGCCCCCCTGATCGCGCAAGATCTCGCCGATGAGCTCGCCGAGCGCGTGCACATCCTCGCGCAGTCCGGCGTCTTTGGGCGGGAATTGAATATCTTCGCGATACATCATCGAAAGGTCCGTCAATCGGCCGGGCGACACGCCCACCGAGAGGCCCTTAGTCTAATGGGAATTGAGGAGAACCGTGGTATCGAAGCTTTCGAAGCTGGTCAGCACCCGCCGGTACGCGTTCTGCATGATGCGCTCGGCGTTCTTATCCGCGCGATGCCCCAGCAGCATCCGGATCACCACGTCGTCCGGGGGTCGGGCCGTATCCTCGCCCAGCAGCTGGAAACTGAAGCGCGACAGCCGTTGCATGATTTCGTTGGAAAACTTCAGCCGTGCCAGATCCTGGCCGTCGCCCGCTCCCACCTTGGCCTCTTCCGCCACCTCGCCGATCAGACGGATGATGAACCGCGCCTTGTCGATCAGGCCCAGATCGCTGAAGAACTCGATTTCGGATTGAATGTTCATCCGGCCGGGAAGAAGTCGATGGGTTTGGTCGCGGTCAGCGTTGCCACGTCCTTGGCGTCGAATTTGAACAGCCGGATACGGGCCAGGAGCTTCGCTTCGAACTCGGGGTCGTTGAGGTCGCTCGAGACCACTTTGGCCGCCGTGATGTCGCCGGAGGGCGAGATGGTCAGTTCGATCACGACCTTGCCTTGCAGCGCCGGATTATCGCGCAGGGCACGCGCATACATGGCGTCGATCGAACCCTTGTTGCGGGTGAATACCAGCGCGATCTCATCGGCGCTGCGCGAGGCCTTGCCGCTGCCGCCGGCCCGCGTCGCGCCCTGATTCCCGCTGGCGAGCGTGGGCCCCGTGACCTGGGCGGTCCGGATCCCGTTCAGCGAACCCCCGCCGGATGCCAATCCGGAGCTCGTGGGTGCGCTGATGCCGCCACTCGTGCCGCCCGCCTTGGAGGTGATCAGCGATCGGGTCACCTCGGTGACGTCGCCAGGATCGGTGGTCTTCGGCTGGTTCTTGGCCAGCTTGTCCAGATTGATGTCTCGCAACGCCGCCAGATCGTCCATGCTCGCCAAAAGCCCGCTCTTGGCCGCCTTGGCGCGCGCGTCCACCGGGGGCGGCACGGGTTTCGGACTGACCGGCGCCTTCTCGAGCGGCTTCTCCGGCTTCGGCGGAGGCGGCGGGGGCGGCGGTGGTGGCGGCTCCATCACCAGCTGAACCACGCGCTCGGGAAGCGACTCCGTGTTCACCACAAGCTCGCGCCTCGGCAGGAAGGGGATGATCACCGCGATGATCGCGAACGCGATGACTAAATTGCGCAGGATGACGCGATAGCGCCGTTCCATGTCCTCGGACGGAGACCACGGCAGCTCATAGCGGCGGAAAT
Source organism: Steroidobacteraceae bacterium (assembly GCA_050012215.1). Taxonomy (GTDB): domain Bacteria; phylum Pseudomonadota; class Gammaproteobacteria; order Steroidobacterales; family Steroidobacteraceae; genus Bog-1198. Next base: position 141,735 of record JBEKHO010000004.1, on the reverse strand, counting down.
ACGGGGCGAGGCCCGACGCCGTGGAACCTCTGGCGGGATTTGCCGCGGCAGCCATCAGCCGGCCGCCTTCTCACGCTCGACGACCGCGAACGAGACCTTGCCGTATTCGGCGTCGCTGCAGGTGAGCATGATCCGCTTGAGGAGGCTGTAGGGCAGGTCCTTGTCGCCCATGATCGTGACTTCGCGTTTGGAAATGTCCGTCTGTCGCTCGCTGCTCAAGATCTTGTCGTTCTGTGCCATCAGCGCGGCTTTCAACGGGGCGAACACCGGCGCGGGGCTCGCGACCACATCCGCCACGGACCCCACGAGCTGGCCGTCGACGAACACCGAATCCTTGGTGACCATCACCACGACGGCGGCGCTCGGCTTGCGGTCGGAAAGGGATTGCGGGATGTGGATGTTCTTGGTGTTGGGCAGGATGTCCACGTCCGCCGTGTGGGCGAGCAGGAACACCACCAGGATGGTCATCATGTCGATGAACGGAATCAGCGCGAAATGGCTTGCACCATGCCGGCGCTGCCGGTGCCTGCGAATTCGATACGGCGTCATGTGGGCGCGTCCGCGATGGAAATGTCCGGGAACAGCTCCGCCTTGGAGAATGGCGGCTGGGGAATCTGATAGACCCGCACCGTATCCATGACCTGGACCAACGTATCGTAGGAAACGTTCGGACTCGGCAGGATGGTGGCGTCGGTCATCTGCGGAAATTGCGACTTCACCTTGCGCATGAATTCCGAAAGGGCGTCGAGATCGTAACCACCGGTCGTGTTCTCGATCATCTTGAGCGGCCCGGAATTGCGGTCGTTCACCACCAGATCGTTCGGGCGGATGATGATCTCGAGCTTCAATCCCTTGGGCAAGTCGACAGGAGCGCTCGAATTGGCGGGCAGATTGAGCTGCAGGATGTTGGTCTTCGAGAAGACCGCCGTAAAAATCAAGAAAAACACCAGGATCACCATCATGTCGATCATCGGCACGATGTTCAAATCATCGCGGCCGCGATGATAGCGGGCGTGATTGCGCCGGACCATGCTGGCGGATTTTGACTTCATGGGCTCTGTACCGTTCGACCGACCACCGGGTTCAAGTTCTAGATGCTGCCGCGCGCCGCTGCGGGTGCACGCGTCTGAGGCGACGGCGCCGACGGAGTCTGCGGAACTCCCGGCGCATCGTGCTGACGCTCGGTGATCGAATTCAAGAACTTCACGGATGCGATCTCCAGGCTGTCGATCAGCGAGGTCGTCTTCGACTCGAGGAACATGTGCGAGAGCAGCAGCGTAATCGCGACGCCCAGACCCGAGGCCGTATTGTTCATGGCGACCGAGATGGCGGCAGCCAGCAAGCTCGCCTTCTCCGCAGGATTCGCCGTCGCAACGGCGCTGAAGGCGCCGATCAGGCCGGTGATGGTGCCGAGCAAGCCGATCAACAGGCCGACGTTGGCGAGCGAGGCAAGGAAGTGCGTGCGCTTCTCGATGCGCGGGATGACCTCCAGCAGACTCTCGTCCATCGCCTTCTCGATGTCGTCGCGGCGGCGCGCGCTCGCCACCCGGGCAACGCCGTAGTTCAGAATCGTGGCGATCGATGCCTTCGAGTTCTGCGTGAGCGACACCACCTGCTTGAAGTTACCGGCGCTCAACGCGGGAACGAGATTGTCCCACAGCGTTCGATTGCGGATGGTCTCGCGGGTCAGGTAAACGAATCGCTCGATGGCGATCGACACGCCGACCACGAATATCAAGGCGAGGGGGTAGAGGAACAACCCGCCGTCCTTGAAGAAGTTGACGACCGAACTCATGAAATTCATTCTGCGCTCCTAGAAAATCCGACCCGCTGCAACCTAAGAGATTCAACCAGATTCCGTAAAATCGGCTATGACTTACTTCTCACCCTTGATCACCGTGGGTGCGTCGGCGCCCCGGGGGCCGCTCCGCTGCCCGCCGCCGCACCATTTTGAGACGCGTCCGCCCGCACGGCCTGGTAATACATCACTTCACGCTTGAATTCGTCGCGGTCGACCGGCGCCAAGGCCTCATCCAGCAGGCTGTTCATGGGCTTGCCCGACAAGTCGCCGATGTCCGACTTCTTCCAGGGGACGATGTACATCACCTTGGGCTGCTCCCGGTCCCCGGTGACGGTCGCCGTCTGCAGCTCCAGTTTGTCGACCGACGTGTTCTTACCGCCCGCCTCGCCCTTACCGCCCGCCTCGCCCTTACCGCCGCCCTCGGACCTGGCTACCGGCGCCTTGGCCTTCGCAGACTGAGAGACCCGTCCCTGAGACGGAGCCTCTGCACGAGCATCCGCCGCTACGCCCGGGCTCGACTCCGTGGACCGAGGAGCGTCGGGGGATGTCGTGGCACGGGGTTCGCCTGCCTCGGATTGTGCACTCGAATGTGACGCCGGTGTGTCAGCGGCGGGGGGGGCCGGAGTCTGGCCTTCGGACCACCGCGGGCCGGCAAATCCGACCATGGCGATACAGGCCAATGCCGTGAAGGGCATCATCCCTCTCGATGCATCGTTCATGCGGGCTCCTTCTTGGCGGCAGGGGCCGGGGAGCCGACGCGCTTGCGCAGTTCGACCACCCAGCCGGCGACTTGTTTGTTGTCGCCCGCGAGCGTCAGGTAATGCTCGAATTGCTCGAGCGCCTTTTTAGGCTCGTCGAGATACAGGTCGTATAGCACGCCCAAGTTGAAATAGGCCGGTGCGTAGCTCGGTTGCAAGGCAATCGTACGCTGGTAGGCGGCCTCGGCCTGCGTAAATTTGCCCAGATTGCGCAACACGATGCCGAGCTCGTCATTGGCGACGGCGTCGTCGGGATTGCGTTTCAGCGCCGCGTTGAAGGCCGCCTCGGCATCCCCGAAGCGTGATGCGCGTACATAGATGAGACCCAGATTCACCTCGGGGCCCGCGTAGTCGGGATAGGCGAGCGCGAGCTGCTTTAACTCCAGTTCCGCATCGTTGTTGCGGCCGGCTTTCATCATGGCGAGCGCCTGGGCATATTGCTGCGCCGCACGTTCGGGCACTGGAGCGGCCGGGGGCGCAGGGACTGGCGCAGCGGCGCGGGAGGCTGTCCCTCCGGGCGCAGCGGGGGCTGCGGCACCGGACGGCGCGGGGCTCGACGCCGGTGCCGGGTTCGACGCCGCTGACGGGCCCGACACAGGTGCGGGCCGCGGCGGCGGCGAGCTGTGGCAGCCGGCGATCAGCGCCAGCGCCGCCGCCGCGCTAACGAATCGAATCGACTTGCTGCTCACCGATTTCCACCTTGGCGTAACGCCCCGGGTTAAGTTGTGCCAATGCTGCGAAACTCTTCTGGACCCACTCATCGTAGGTCCCGTCCTTGGTTCGCACGGTATTCACCTGGTGCAGTTGAATCGCCTTCTCCTCGAACGGGAAGGCCTGCTCCTCGAGCAACACGTTGTATTGCTCCAATTCGTCCTTCGACAGCCCCTTCGGGCGCTCGGAGCTCATCAGATCCTTGCCCAATTGGCGATAAAGCTCGGCACTCTCGAAAGTGGCCGCCGTCGTCACCTCCGCGACCTGGTAGTCGGCGGCCTGGGTATAGGCTTTGAGCGCCGCCTCCATGGCTTTGCGCTTCTCAGCCAAAGACTTCTTGAGCGGTGTGACCAGCTTGACTCGCATGAATTCCTCGCGCGCGGGCTCCGCCAGCGTCAAGGTCGCCTTGGCCGCTAGCGCCTTGCTGCGATCCGTGCGCGCTGCACCCGCGGCCCGGTCGGCGTTGATGATCTCCTTGAGCCAATAGTCGCGGGCCGTGTAGTCGCCCGACTTCTGAGCGATCACGGACAGCTTGTTGCGTGCTTCCATGGCGGGGTTCAAGGGCTGCGGGAAATGCTTCACGAACGCCTCGAGCATGGCGCGCGATTTCGCGCTGTTGCCTGCCTTGTCATACAGCCCGGCCGCCTGCAGGGTCGCTTCCCGTTGAACTTCCGCGGTCTCGGTGGGCGATTGGGCAATCATTTCAAACTCGACAGCGGCCTGACCCGGATGGTTCGATTCCGAATACGCCACCGCGAGCTTGCGCGTCACATCCGCCTGCAGCGGGCTCTGCGGGAAATTGCGGCGGAAGTCCTCGAGCACGACGATGGCCCGGTCCCATTGTTTCTGGGTGATGAGCAGCGCTCCCGCGTCGAAATCCGCGTTGGCGCGCACCTTCGAGGTGGGCGCCATCTTCGAGACCCGGAGGAAGTCGTCGACCGCCCCGGCACTGTCGCCCGCCTGGTTCTTCTGCTCGCCTTGTTTGTAGATGGAAGCGGCCAGTCGCTCGACGATGGCCGGTCGTTCCGGATCGTTGGCCGCCATCAGCCCCTGCGCACTCGCATAGCTCGCTTCAGCCTTGTCGAAATGGCCTTGTTCGAAGTTCGCATTGGCAATCACTGTATAGGCAACGCGCTGCTTGCCGGCGTCGACCGGCGGCTGGCGCGCCAGCAAGGTCTGCGCGGCAGCGGTGGCACGGGCATAGTCCTTGGCAGCGTACAGATCGGTTGCCGCCCGCGTCAGCACCTGCGGCACTTCCGGGTGCGTCGGAAAGGCCTGCGCGAACTTCAACGAGCTGTCGACTTCCTTGGTGTGAATCTTCGCCTTGGCATCGCCCGAGGAGCCCTCCTCCTCCTTGCCGTAAGCGACCAGCGCGGCGTAGCCCGCATCCGCGGCCTTCTGGTGTGTGCCGTAGGAGTACGCGGTATTCTCGTACTGCTGCGCGGCATCCAGGTATTGCTTGCTCTCGTACAGGGTATCGGCGAGCAGGAAATTGGTGACTGCGGACTCCGGATCGTCGGGGAAGGAGGTCAGGTAGCTGCGATACCACTTCGCCGCCTCCTGATAATCCGCCACGCTCTTGGTGCGCTGCGCCTGAGCATGATAAAACTGGGCCACGTCCTTCAGATTGGTCTTGAGCTCGGCCACCACCTTCGGCTCGTCCTTCGGCTGTCTGCCGGCCCAGAACGCAGTGCCATAACTGTAGTTCTCGACGAACTCCTTTTTCCCCTGCAGCACGAGATCCGGGAATCCGCCCTTGGAGTAGGCCTCGATGGCCTGCATCTCGAGCAGCGGGGCCTTCTCGTTGTTGCGGTCCTGGGAAACGAAGGCCCGGTAGCTGTCCGCGGCATCCGTGTAGCGCTCCTTCTCGATGTACAGGTCGCCCAAGCGCGCATAGAGCAGGTAGTAATACGGGCGGGGCGTCTTGTGCTTCACGAACTCGTCGATGGACTTCGGCCCGTCGAGATACGAGAAGGTGATGGACATGACACGGAACGTGTCCTCCACGAGCTCCCGGTTCGGCTTGCTTAAGGTGTCGATCTCGACCAGCGACTTGGGGTCCTTCTTCGAGACCAGCACTGAATCGAGCACGTGGGAGAAAGACTCGAGACTGCGCTCGCTCTCACCCTGCTTGAACAGCGACCAGCCGTGCTTGTAGAGACTCTGATTGTAGAATCCCGACGCGGATCCGAACTTGATGACCGCTTCGTAGGCACTTTGGGCCGCGGGATAAGCCTTGTTCGAGAATAAAATCTCGCCGCGGCGGAACTGCGCCTCGTCGATGTAATGGCTCTTGGGGTAACTCGCGACCAGCTTGTCGAGCGTCGCGAGCGCCTTGTCGGGCTGCGCGTTGAGCTCGTAGGCCCGCGCGAGCTGATAGAGCACCGAGTCGTTGCGCTCGTAATTGGGATAGGTCTTCAGCAAGGCGGCATAGAGGTGAATGGCCTCGGTCGCCCGCAGCCCCTCATTGGTCGCCAGCTCATGCTCGATGCGCTCCGACTCCGAGCTTTCCAGGTTCAGATCGCCCAACCGGCGCATCGCCTCCTCGCGAAGCGCCGCATCGCCGGCGTTCAAGTCGAGAAAGCGCTTGTAGCTGTCCATGGTCTTGGTGTTGTCCACACCCTTCGGGGGATCCGGGCTGATGTCGACCTGCTGGCTGTCGAGATCCTTGATCGTCTGCGGCTTTTTCTTCGAGTCCGCGTGCCCCGGGGTCGCGAACGCGAGACACCCGAGAACGCCGATGACGAGCGCGGCTCTGGCGCGGTTCATGGATGGACCTTCGACGGATCGTTCGGCGGCTTGCCGGCGCCCGGCTTCTCGCTCGGGTTCGCGGTCTTGTCGTAGATCGCCGCCAGCTCGAAGCGCGCCTGGACTTGATAGGTCTCGATGCGCTGTTTCTGCCGGCCCAGCTCCACGATCGCGATGTCCTGCAGATAGCGGCTTTGCTTGTCGGTCAGCGCATTCAAGCGCCCCTGCAGATCGTCCATGCGGGCACGCATCGCCCCGACCCGGTTGGCGAAGGCTCCCGTATTCGCCGGCATGCCGCTGCGCGCCTGCTTGACCAGCACCGCGCGCTTTTGCGTCTCGATCAGCGAGGCCTCCAGCTCCTTCACGGAACGGCGCTCGTTCCACAGCCGGGCCTTGAAGCTCTCCGAGAGCCGCCAGTACATGACCCCTTTCATGAGACGAAGCTTGTCGCGCATCTCGGAGAGGTCGGCATCGTCGGGATGCATGGCGAGATAGTCCTCGATGCGCCTGAGCCGGACCCAGGTGCGCTGCTCTTCCGGCGTGCCGAGCGCAGCCACGTCGTTGGACTTCTCGATGGCGTTGAGCCGGGATTCGAAGTCGACGCGCTTTTGCGTCAGTGCATCGAGGTCCGTTGCCGACATCACCGCATCCGCCTTGGGAAGCTCTTTGTCATAGGCCCGTTGACGCGTATCCAGCATGCTGTCGTAGGCGCCGAGAACCTCGCGCCAGTCGTCTAGGTTCTTGCTCATGAACTTGAGCTCGCGATAATTCTTGAGCCCCTCCTGGAACTCGTTGGTCGCGAGCAGATGGTACAGATACCGCGACTCCGGGGCGTCGGGCAGGGTCTTCAACTGCCAATACCAGGTGAGGGTGTCTTTCTTGTCGTCGTTCAGCAGCCGATCGAGAAGATCGCCGCTCCTGATGAGCTCGATGGACTCGTCGATGCGCCTTTGCTCCGCATCGAAGGAATCGATGGCGGAGCTGTAGTACTCCGCCGCCTGTCCGCGCGCGCCGAGTTGATTGTAGGCATACGGCACCGTGAGGTACGCCTCCTGCACGGCCGAGTCGAGCAGATTGCGCTTTCGCAGCGCCGTCCAGGGAATCAGCGCCTTCTTGAATTCGCCGAGCGAGGAATCCGCCCAGCCGTCGCCGAGCAGCGCCATGCTCGAGAAGGGCCCCTCCAGGCGCACGCGCTCGAGCACCGGCCGTGCGTCGGCGGGACGCTGCGCTTGCAGGTACGCAAAGCCCAGGGCGAGATTCGCCTTGTCCCTGAGCGACAGCAACTCCTCGTCCTTGGTCTCCATCCTTCCCACCCGATCCAGATACTTGATCGCCTCGGGGAGGCGCTCCTTGCGAACCAGCGCCACGCCCAGGTTGAATTGCGCATACGCGGTCCAATCCGGCGCTCCGTGCCAGGATTGCAGGGCCGCGATCGCATCGTCGTAGCGGCCCTGGCGCAGCATCAATTGCGCGAGCAACATGTAGCGCTCGGCGCTGATGCGCGGTTGAATCTTGTCCGACACCTGTTTCAGTGCGCGTTCGGACTCCTTCACATAGCCGCGCTGATACCAGACCTTGCCCAGGTAGAACCACGCCTTGTTGCGCACGGCTTCGGAAGCCTTGCCCGCGAGCAGCGCCTCGAAGATCTTGCCGGCCTCGACATGCTCGCCGAGCGAGAGGTAGAGCCCGCCGAGCAAAAGCTCGGCCTCGCCCTCGGTGTGCGGGAGCCGCTCGAGCTGCTGTGCAGCGAGCAGCCGGGTGATCGAGTCAAAGTAGTCATCCTGGTAGAAGTAGAAAAGCACATCGCCGTAGTGAAGGTCGCGCACGTCGTGCGGCGGCAACCCATCGGGGTCCGGCTTCACGTTCTTCGCGGCGGCCGGGATCAGCGGCAGCGCCGAGAGGAGCCCCGCAAGAACGATCGGGCGCAGCTTGACTCTTAAACCCCGCACGTCACTCCCAATCTTTGATCAGGAATTCTGGTTGATGCTTGGCGACCTTGTCGGAGATCTTGAGCTCGAGATACTTGGCGCCCACGCCCTTGTCGAAGTTGAGGGTGGCGCCGCGTCGATAGCCGCGCTCCACCGGGCCCTTGCCGGTGAAGAAGGCGACGAGTTCGTGCTTGCCGACCTTGAGGTTGCCCAGATACAGCTGCTGCACGCCGCCCTTGAGCAAGGCATCCGCCTCGCGCGCGGTGTACAGATAGTTCTTGACCTCTTTGTTGTCGATTTTGAGGGTCACCGAGTCCAACGCGAAGAAGGCGCCCACGTCCATCGACACGTACACCGCGACCTGGGTATTCGCCGGGAACAGCAACTCCTCCTCGAGGACGAACAAATCCTTGTTGAGGTCGATCACATCCTTTTTCATGCCCTGCACTTCTTGATCCAGGGTCTTGAAGTCCGAGGCGGATGGGTCGCTCGGCGCGGCGCCGGGAGCAGCGGGCGTTGCGGCTCCAGACGCCCCGGGAGGGCTTGCGCCGTTCGCCGGTGCCGGTTGGGGCGCCGCGGCGGCAGGCGTCGGCGCGACTGCATCGGGCGCGGGCGCCGCGGAGGCGGATGCCGGGGCAGCGGGAGCCACAGCGTCGGCGGAGCCCGCCGCCGGACTGGCCGCGTATGCTCCGATGAGCAGCACCGCGCCCGCAATGATCGACCCAACTCTGGACGTGAAATTCATATCAGACCTGTCCGTTACTCGCGAAGCAGCTCGCGTATTTGTTCTAGGTACATCCGATCGTCGCCGCGTTTGAACCCGATGTGGGCGAAACGCACCACTCCCGAGCGATCGACCAGCAGCGTCACCGGCATCTTGGCCAATAGATAATCACGGCCGATATCCGACCCGGTATCGAACATGATCGGGTACGAGACCTTCATCGAATCGGCGAATTCCTGAGCGCGGCGCAAGTCCTCGTCGATGGAGACGCCGAGCACCACCAGGCCTGCGCGCTGATAAGTCGTGTTGATCTTGTCGAGCGCTCGCATTTCCCGGTGCGTGTCTCCGGCCCAGCGCGCCCAAAAATTCACCAGCACCACCTGGCCGCGAAATTCCGACAGGCGAAGATTGGCGCCGCCATTCGTCTTCAGCACGAAGTCCGGCGCATCCTTCCCGACCAGGGAGGGCGCCTCCGCAAACGCCGGGCAACCCCAGGAAGCGCCGAGCATCACCCCGCAAAGAACCAATACTTTACGCATGGGGCGATGCCCTTACCGCATCGCTCGTGGACGAATCAGATAGAAGCCGGCATTACGGCACGGCTGCGAATCAATCACGCTGGTAACCCCGCTGTCCTAGGTTCACGTCCTGGGTTCGAGTTTCCTCGGACTAGACCGGAAGCTTTGCGCCCTCGACTTTCGACGAGTTTGCCCTGATCAGACCTTATGCAAAATCGCATACTGCATGTCGAAGTGTCAACGCGCGGGGCTTTGCTTTGCCGAGTAATCAGTATGACGTGGCGCACATTCGTGGAAGTTTCTCGCCGCACGCAGTGCCAAACTCGGTGGCGAACGCATCGAAGAGCCGGAAAGTCTCGTCACATCATGCGACGAGACTGTCTCTACGTTGAGACAGTTCGTACGCGCCGAGGTGCGATACCCATTCGGGAATCCTTTTGGGTTCGCCTTCCGGTCTCCCTTCGGGTTCCCGTTCGGGCACCGGGCCGGAACGGGACCGAAGCTGCGTCAGCCGGGTACCTTGCCGTTCACCAAGCTCGCGAGCGGCTGGTACATGATCAGCGGGTCGAGCGTGGCCGCGCCTGCACCCAAGGTGTTGTTGGTCGGCGTGTTCGGCCAGAGGCTCGGCCAATTGGACACGGCCGACGTGCCGTGCAGCGCCATGTAATTGAGCACGACCGTCTGCACCAGGTTCGGCACGTTGTTGCCGGCCGGACTCGAAGTCGTCATTTGCGAGCCGTCGGGATTGAAGTACCCCAGCTGCAAACTCAGCTCCGGGTTCGACTGAGCGGGTGTGGGTTTGGCTTTCGGGTCGTAAACCAGGAAATACGTGGCGGCGACGCTGCCATTGTCCGCCGTCCACACGCCCTTGCCGCGTCCGGCCACCGAATCATCGATGGTGCCGTCGCTCGCGAGCGACCCGTCGCTGAATATGTAGATCATCACGGGCTTGCCCATGATGGCCGCGTATTGAAGCACGGCGCCGATGCACTGACCGGCGGAAAAATCGCGTGTCTCGCCGGTCGCTCGATCGCCCGTGTGGTAATCGAAGCCGCCGAGCTGGATGGTGCCGGCGGCCGCGTCGCCGTCGATGACGAGCTTCATGACGGCGGCGGTCGACTGAAAGTCGCTGCTCGCCTGATACTCGGCCGTCTGGAATATGCCACTCGGGCCGACGATGTTCGGATCAGAGTCCGGATCGACCGCACCCGGGCTCGGATATCGGTTCAGCAAATAGGCGGCTTTGGTGTATGCGCAGGTCTGAGCCTGTATGGCGGCAGTCTGCAGCGCGGCGCCGTTCGGAATCGCACCCGCGTACGCCGATACGCCGGAGTACTTGGCATCGCTGATCCGTTTCATGGATTCGAGAACATGCGTCACGTCGGTTGGAGTCGCCAGGGGGTTCGGTGGATTGGGCAACAAAGTGCTCAATTGACCCGTGTTCACGAGCCCGGCAGTGTCGGTGCCGTTGTCGATCACACTCGGCTGAGCCGCCACGTTGACCATGCCGGGAGGGGCCATGGAGTTGCCGCCCGAGGTCGAGCTGTCGGTACCGATGAGATCGAGCAGTGCGCCGCGCGCGCCCGCCTGCCAGATACCGTACATCGGATTGTGCGGATTGGTGTTGGTATCGTTCTGCGAGAGCGCGGGGATGAGCGTTCCCGTCACCTTGGCGGCCGCAGCGGCGTTGGTGAACCGCGTCTTGATGCCGCGCATTTGCCCGCTGTCGGAGTGATAGCGAAGTCCCAAGCTCGCGTCGACGAAGCTCTTGGTGCTCGAGTTGGGCACCATGGAGCCAGGCAACCCCTGCTTGCTGTAGCCCGCGACGCTCAAGAAGTCGAGCTGACCGCCCGGACCGCCGCCAAGAACGTTCGAGCCGACGATATTGCTGCCGCCCGACAGGTCGAAACAGATGAAGGGAATCATTCCGGCGCCGGCCGTGATACCGCAGTTCAGAACCGCGGTTGCAATATCTCCAACGAGCGGCGGCTGGGCCTGCGCGATGCGCGGATTCGCCATCAGGCTGAACACCGAGGGGAGCAGCACCGAGGCGCCGCCCGTCATGAACCCCTGGGCGATGAACTCACGGCGCGTCTTGGGCCGCGGATGATCGGCGTGACGAAGCGGCTCATGGCGGCCGAGGCCCCTGGGGATCTTGCGAATAATGCGCATATTTGAAACCTCTACGATTCCTTAGCTATTGGTCGAATTAATCGATCAGCACGTTGGCGTTGCCGAGTGCCGCGGCACAGGTGCCGACGGTCACTGCACTGACGCGCGCCGAGTTGTTGCAGGGTATGGTGCTGCACAGATTGGTCACGAGATTGCCGAGTTCGGTTTGCACAGCGGTCCCTTGCGCAGTTCCAACGTTGGCGCTGCCGACCGCAAGTGCCGTCAGGGGCCCCGTGATCGAGCTCGCACTCGCGGGCAAACTCAGGCTGCTGAAATTCACCCCGGCGAAGATCTTCGCCTGCAAGCTCGGGCTCAGCATCACTTGGTTGCAGTACTGAACCGCCAGCTGCGCGACGCCGACCTGATTCGCGGCCGAGTACGCCTCGAGCGTATTAATCGCCGGCAGCTGCTGCTGGACGCTCTGATAGGTCTTGACCACCGAGGAGTTCGAGGTGGGTACGCCGGTGAGCTGCGAGAACGTGGAGTTCACCTGGGCGAAGGTGCGCACGCCGAAGTCCGCGGCCGGGGGCCCCAAAGCGAGGGTCGCCGGCTGCGGCTGCGCCTCCACGACCACATCGTGCGCGGTGCCGAGCGTGTCGAACTGCAGGAAGAACTGATCCGTCAAGGGGCCGTTCTCGAGGCCGATGATGGTGCCGACAGTCGACAGGATGTCGCCCGCGGTTGCCGAGTAATTCGCCGCCGTTATCGCGGTATTCAGCGGAATGTAGGCCTGACCTACGAGCGGGATCGTGCCGTTGATGCCGATGCGCATGCCGCTGACCGGGATGTTGGTCGGCTTCGCCGTCGAATCCAAGGAGATGAACGTGGGCTTGTAGAACAGGTAGCTGTAGTTGTCGAACTGGCTCACCGTGAACATCAGGTAGGCCTGGCTGACGTTGACGCCGGGGACGTTCGAGATGTTGAACAGCAGGTAGTAGCGCTGCCCCACGCCCGCATTGAAGTTCTGCAGCACCTGGGAGGCGGACAGAGCGCGGCTGTGGATCGCGAGGAACTTGATCTCGCCCTGGAAGGCGTTGTCGCCCGAGACCTCGCTGCCGAGAACCAGCGCGAAAGTCGAGTCCCAGTTCGAGATGGTGCCGCCCTTCTGCGGATCGGGAATGTTCTGATTCACGCCGTTCACGAAGATCTGGCGTCCGTTGACCGGGTCGTAGGTCAACACGACGTGCTGCAGAGAGGCCTGCAGTGCCATGGTCGCATCCGGCGTCTGCAGTCTCGGCATGCCGTTCAGATCCGAATTGGAGCTGCGCAGCGGGAAGTCGTAGTCCTGGTTGGTCTGCGCGAGCGTGACGTTGCGCAGGGTATCACCGCCGGAGTAGCTGACGATGTCGGACAGGTTCGTGGCCACGACCGCCGGGGCGACCCAGGCCTCGATCGAGAATTCGCCCGTCGCCTGAATGAGAGTGTTGAGCTTGGAGCTCGCCTGCACGGTCGCCTGCGCTTTGCCGCCGCCTGCGAGGAAAATGACTCCCCAGCTGCCGTCGAACTGATAGTGGCCGGTCAGCGTCAGATCCGCCGAGGGGTCGACGCCGCTGGTGTCATACGCCATGGTCGATCCGGCCCCTTCGGAGAACAAGTACTTGGCGATGGTATCGGCATCGTAGCGATTGGCTCCGCTCGCCACCGTGCCCTGGGTCAGGGTCACCGCCTTGCTCACCACCAGCGCCGGGTCGAGGTTCGTGGGCGTGGCTTCCTTGGCGTAAGCCTGGATCTGCGCCAGCATGAGTGCCGCATCGGTGGCGCACACATCCCAACAATTGTGCAGGTCGGTAAAGAGCCGTTGATAGAAGCGCGAGCTCGTTCCGCAGGCGCCCGCTCCGCTCGCGACGAACGGCAGACAGCCGGTGAAGTCGATTTTCGGGATCGCTGCCTGGTACGCAGTCACGATGTTCGGATCCGCGAAGTACGGAGTTTGCGCGTTGGCCGGGCTTGCCGTGGAGGAATGGCACCTCACGCAGTATTTGCTCGTCAACGTATAGATCGTGCTTGCATACGCGGCTTGCGCTGCATTCGTGGAGGAGAAGTTCAAGCTCTGCCCTGCGTTTTGCACCGGAGGCGCCACCAGCTGGACCTGCGTCGCCGACGAGGCGCCCGTGGCATTCGCCCAGTTGCTGATCCACGTGGTCAAAATCTGGCCGCAGGCGCTCGGATCCGCAAGCCAGCAATTGTGGCCGCCGCTGACCTTCACGACCATGATCGAGGTGGAGGGCTGCGACAGATTGACGATCGTATTGGCCTGCGCGTATGCCAGGTTCACATTGTCGCTGCGCGCGAAGTTCGGCATCTGCGCGGGGGTGGTCGCATTGTGGCATTGGCCGCAGCGATTCTGCCCGCGGATGTTGTTCCACAAATTGACCTCGAAGGCCTGTACGTCCGCCGTCGCCGGCGCGGGACCCGTATAAGCATCGGCGCTGCTGGTGGGAGCGACCGTGGGCAATGCCGAGTTGCCGGCACCGCCGCCGCCGCAAGCCGCGAGGCCGAGCGAGGTCGCGAGGATGAACATCCCGATTATGCGTGTTGCTTTCATGATCAATTTCCCATGCAGTAGGCGGCGGCTGCCGCAAATACCTGCCGCAGCGAGTAGTTGCTTGATTGGAACGTTTGGACCAGCGTGTTGATTTCGTTCAAGTCGCTCGTTCCGTTGTTGTTGGTGGTCGCCGGAGCACGGAAGCACACGGTCTTGAAGACTCGGGTGACCTGGCAGGTGTTGAACGCCGCGCTGTTCTCCAGCTCCTGACCCAGGGACTTCGCGCCGCTCCCGGATCCGGGCAGCGATGCGCTCCAGCCGAGCACCTGATTCGGTCCCGTGCGCCAGCGATTGTTCCAGCTGTCATCCGGCGTGACGAACCCTTGCGGGAAATTGGTGTTGTTGATGTGGTACTTGGGCTGCGTCTGCCCGGCCGTGTAGACGATCTGGCCGATCGGCCAGGCCGTCGCGCCGACTTCGCTCGCCGGATACGAGAAGTTGTAGTACGAGAACGCCTGGGCCATCGGATCCATCCCCGAGTGGCAGCCGACGCAGTTGGTCAAGAACAAGGTGCTGACGCCGCCGGGACTTCGGGTCACATCCTGTCGGATGCGATCAGGCGGCCGGGTGGTATCCATCACCGTGGGCAGATCGTTGCAGAGGTGATTGACCATGGTGAAGCGGAACATCGCACGGTTGGTGCCGTTCACGAAGAACGCGCTCGCGGCGCCCCGGGTCGTGATCACACCGGCCGTGGCAGCCGTGGGGATGCCGGTGACCGAGGATTGGGTGGTCTGCTTCAGATGCACGCTCAAGTCGACGTTGTTGTCGTCGAGCGTCTGGTACATGTTGTTGTTGTCCGGCGAGTAGGCGCCCTCACCGGAGGTCCCGTCGCCGACGAAAAGAATGTCGGCGCTCAGGATAGTATTGAACGGTATGTCGTGCTGGACCATTCCGATCACGGTCGCAGTGTAATCGTTCAACGGCACGAACACCGACTGAGCTCTGTTGGTCCAGGGCGCCGCCATGTTGCGAATGGTGTCGTTGTAGAACTTCGCGTCGTTGGTCGCGATCAGCGCTGCAGCCGTCGCATTCGGCGCCTGCAACATGCTGGCGAGCTCCGCGGCGCTCGGCGGTATGCCCGCGATGCGGTTGTACATGCGCGTCGCCTGACTCGTGGTCGGCGGCTGCGCATTCGCGCTGCCACCGAACAGCGCGAGCGCGCCGGTGCATGTGGTCGCGGCGAGCGCGAGCTTGACGAGACGCGGCAATGCCGCGCGACGGTTGATATCGCTCATTGAGTTTTCCATCCCGTGCATCATGTTCACATCCACTTACGCAGAGTTGTGTTTTGGACCGGCGCCAATATAAGCACCATCGAAGCTCGTAAATAATGTCTCATTCGAACGACGTCGGTGATTCGCGACAGTACCGAGAGCCAACTACGCACACTTATCCTGAGCCGCGATTTGCGAGACTTCGCTCCTAATTGTTCAAGGAAAACGGATGTGGCGAAGTTCTTCTGTGAGTGCGTTAACAGATTGGGCGTTCACATCAAACGAAGATGCAGTTATGAGATCATTAAGTTCAATGACTCGAACCTCACCTGCATCTGGGTCTCGAGACCAAGGGTAGGTATACGACAATGAACAACTTCTGCGTTCGTGACTTCGGTCACGCTTTCTCGAAGCACCACGGCATCATCAAGGCCGCGGCGCTCGCGCTGTCCTCAGCCTTGCTGTTCGCGTGCTCAAGCGCGCCGACCGGAAATGCGCCCGGTGTCGCCGGCGGTCAAGCCCTGACGCCCGGCATCACCAACTATCCGATGGCCTATATCAAGCAGCCGGTGCTGGCCGCCAACACCAACAAGAAGGACAAGGCCGCGACGCCGACCGATATCAACGTCGAGGATCTCATCACCTCGATCACCGGGAGCGATCTATACGTTCGCGAGACAGCGAGCGCCTCGAGCCCGGAGGTCAACGTCACCTTGCCGATCACCAATGGGATGGGCGCGGTGCGCGATCTGGACGTGTCGGCGGACGGCACCAAGATCGTGTTCTCGTTGCGCCTGCCGCTCGACCCCACGCTCAAGAACGACGACCCGAAGCAACCCAACTGGAAGATTTACGCGTACGACGCGAAAGCCAAGACGGTCACGCAGCTCACCAACGACAGCATCACCAGCGGCCACGATGTGGGTGGCCATTATTTGCCCGACGGTCGAATCGTGTTCGCCTCCACGCGCCAGCTCGCGACCCAGGCGATCTTGCTCGATGAGGGGCGTCCCCAATACCAGGCGGTAACCAGCAATCAGCAGCAGGCCATTTTTTTGTTGCATGTCATGAACGCCGACGGCTCGGACATGCATCAGATCAGCTTCAACACCAATCATGACTTCGCGCCCTCCGTGCTCGCGAACGGGCAGATCGTTTTCTCGCGCTGGGAGGTGACCAACGGGCAGGATCAGATCAGCCTGTACGTGACCAACCCGGACGGCAGCGGTTTACAGCTCTATTACGGCGCCAACAGCCATGCGACCGGTGCCAATATCGCGGCCACCAACAACAACGTGATTCAATTCTTAGGCGCACGCCAGCGTGCCGATGGAAAGCTCCTGGCGATCGTTCGCCCGATGCTCGGGACCCAGCTCGGCGGCGACCTGGAGCTCATCGACGCTGCCAATTTCGTGGAGATCAATCAGCCGAGCTCTCCCACCGCGGCCGCCTCCACCGGGACCTCGGGAACCGCCGCGGCGGCGGTGGGCCAAACCGAGGCGACCACGCTCGGGGTGACCACGGATGCGAACATGCCGTCCGCGGGCGGGCGCTTCTACTCTCTATATCCTCTATACGACGGTACCAACCGGATGTTGGTGAGCTGGGCGCCCTGCCTGATCCTAACGACCGCCAAGACCACGGAAGTTTGCAACAGCTCCAACACCACCGGCACCAACGTGATTCAGGCTCCGCCGCAGTACACGCTCTGGATCTACGATTTCGGCGCCGGCACCTTGAGTCCATTGCTCTCCGCCGAGCAGGGCATGGAAGTGGTCGAGCCCGTCATTCTGCAGGCCCGCACCCCGGTGCCCACCTACATCCCGGACTTCACGCCGACCACCCCTGCCCAGGAGACCCTGGTCAACAATCAGGTGGGGATCCTCGACATCTCGAGCGTGTACGACTACGACGGGGTCGACACGGCGAAGCCGAACATCGCGACTCAGGCGAACCCCTCCCAGGCGGGCTTCTATACCCGCCCCGCGCGCTTCGTACGCATCGAAAAGGCCGTCGAAATCCCGCCGAAGACCGTGCGCAAGCTCGATCAGGCCGATTTTGGACCCGCCGGCATGGGCATGCGCGAAATCCTGGGATACGCACCCGTCCAGCCGGACGGCTCGGTGCAGATCCAGGTACCGGCGCAGGTTCCCTTCGTCATCGATGTTCTGGACGTGAATGGCCGGCGCATCAGCGCGCAGCACACGAGCTGGATGCAGGTGATGCCGGGTGAGACCAAAAGCTGCAACGGCTGCCACACGGCGGGCAACTTGAAAACTCCCTCGCACGGCCGCAGCGGCTTGACGGTCGCCGTCAACCAGGGAGCCCCGACCACCGGCGAGTCGTTCCCCGGCACCTACAATGCGCTGTTCGCCAACGCTGGGGAGACCATGGCGCAGACGCTGGAACGCATCAGCTGCGAGAAAGGCAGCGCGCTGGCCGCGCTTCCCGTGCCTTACACCCAGCCCTGCTCGCAAATTCTCGCGACCGATGTCATCTACGCGCCGATCTGGACGGACACCATCACGACTCCGCAGCCCGACGTTCTGACTGTGGTCGGGGGGACGAAATTCTTTAGCTACCCGTATGGCGGCACCACGGGCATACCGAGCGCACCCCCGACCAATGGAAGCTGCGCTCCCTGGAGCGCGCAGTGCCGGATCACGATCCACTATGCCAACCCGGCCTCGAACCCGACTCAGTTGTTCGTTCAAAACCTCTGGAACGACATTTCACGCGTCGCGACCGTCAACAACGTTGCGAACACGCCGATAACCTGCACGCTCTGTCACAACCCGCTCAGTGCGCAGAATAAAGTTCAGGTCCCCGCCGGGCAGCTCGACTTGACCGGCCTTCCGGAGAGCGTCACGGGAGGGGACGGGGACGCGACCCACGTGCAATCGTATGAGGAAGTCTTGTTTTCTCATGATGAACTCACGCTTAATATGGGAGTGCTGCAGGACTTGACGGTCACCAATCCGGGCCCGCCACCGACGCAGGTGCCGGTGATGTTGGCGGCGCCCATGGCCGCCGGCGATTCAGCGGCATCGACTGCCTTCTTGCGGATATTCGATGGGAGCTTCCATGATCCCGTGCTCGATCACACGGGATTCTTGACGATCGGGGAGATGCGGTTGATTTCGGAATGGTTGGACATCGGCGGCCAGTACTACAACGATCCGTTCGTCGCTCCGGCGGACTGACTTAGCCTTAAGCGTATGAACTGATGCGACGTCTGCTTGGGCTCTTTCTGCTGTTGCAGGCGTTGCACGTAGGTGTCGCGGAGGCGGCGAAACGGCCGTTATTGCAATTGGTGGTGACTGCGCCCTACCTCGAGATGCACTCGGGGCCGGGGCGGGGATATCCCGTCGTCTATGTGATCGGCCGGGACGAGATCGTGACGGTGCTCTTCAGCCGTACCGACTGGTACAAGGTGCGCGCGCCGCACGGCGAAGAAGGCTGGGCGCGGCGTCAGGATCTTACGATCACCAAGCTCGCCGACGGCGAGCCCGCGCCGATACCACCCTACCCCGACTTTGCCAGCCATCGATGGGAGGTGGGTGCGGGGTACGGCGTGTATAACCGGCAGAACTTGGTGACCGCGTATGGCGATTTCGGACTCACGGACAGCATCGACCTCGAGGCCGTGCTGCAGCAGGCGCTCGGCACGCTCGACAATCGTGTCGTCGCGACCATTGGCCTGCGTCATACCTTCATTCCCGAATGGAAATGGTTTTCGCCCACGGCCGGCCTCGGCACGGGCTTCCAGCACATCGTGGACAAGGTTCCGCCGGCTCCCCTGGAGAGCAATAACGAGATGGCCTACGTGTCGCTCGGCGCCCGCGGGTTCATCACCCGCCGCTTCATGTGGCGCGCGGACTGGCGTCACTACGTGGTCTTCAACAATCTGAACGTTTACGAGGATTTAGAAGAATGGAAAGTCGGCTTTGCAGTGTTCTTTTAGCGGCGGCTCTGCTGTCCGGCTGCGGCTGGTTCCATCGCGGGGACAAGAAGCCGGCGCAAGTGTCGGTCGAGGATCCCGGCGCCGAACCCACCATCGTGGAACCGCAGGTTACGCGGCGCGAAATCAAGACGCCCAGGATCAAGGCCAAGGATTTCGAGGTGGGGGCTTATTTCGGAGCGCTCAGCATCGAGGACTTTGGCACCAATCCCGTTTACGGCGTGCGGGCGGCCTACCACGTGACCGAGGATTTCTTCCTCGAGGGATTTCTGGCGCGCTCGAAAGCCGGCCAGAGCAGCCTCGAAGAGGTATTCCCGGCGATTACGGTGCTCAGCAACTCTGGGAGGCAGTTCACGTACTACGACTTGGACGTGGGCTACAACATCCTGCCCGGAGAGGTGTTTCTCGGACGGGGACGGGCCTTCAATACGGCGCTCTATGTCACGGCCGGCATGGGCGACGTTAAATTCGCCGCACAAGACCAGTTCGCGCTGAATTTTGGAGTCGGCACGCGGATTTTAATCACCGATTGGCTCGCGTTGCATTTGGACGTGAGAGATCACGTGTTCGAGTCCAGCCTGTTCGGAGTCGATAAGAACGTGCACAACATAGAAGGGACCTTGGGGCTGACGACATTTTTCTAGCTGTCAGCCGGTTAATGAGCAGTATCAGGAGATTTTTCATGCAAAGCGCTAAAGCAAAGTTCCTCACCCGCTGTGCGATGACGGCGATCGTCGCCGCCTCCGCGTCCTTTGCCGGCGACGCCGCCGGCCCGGCTCCCGCGTTCACGCTCGCCGAGCTGGACGGCAGCCAGGGGGCCCTCGCCCAGTACAAGGGCCAGGTCGTCATGGTGAATTTTTGGGCGACCTGGTGCGGGCCCTGCCAGCAGGAGATGCCGCTCCTCGATCAGATGTACAAGAAGTACAAGCCCGCCGGCTTCACGCTGATCGGCGTGAACGTCGACAAGGAGGCGCCGCCGGTGAAAGCGCTGCTCGAGCGCAAACCGGTGAGCTTCCCCGTGATGCTCGATCCGGCGAATCAGGTCTCGAAGGCGTACCACGTGGATGAGATGCCGAGCTCGGTGATCATCGACCGCAAGGGCGAGATCCGCTACATCCATCGCGGCTACAAGCCGGGCGACGAGAACGATTACCAGGATCGCATCCGTCAATTGATTCGGGAGTAGCCATGCCATCCCTTAAGCGTTCCATTCGATGGGCGGGCGCCGCGCTGATCGCGGGCGCCGGTCTCATGAGCTCCGCGTGCAGCATCCAGCCCTGGGTGAAGCCGTATGAGCGGGATCGCCTGGCCGATCCCATCATGGCCTGGGATCGGGACGCCATCTCTTCCGCCTACCTGGATCACATCCGCGAGTCTCGTGAGGGTTCGCGGGGGGCGAGCGGCAGCGCCGGCGGCGGTTGCGGCTGCAATTGATGATGAGGGTGTCCGCGAAGCGTGTCGTCGGCCGGGGGGCGGTGATCTTCACCGCCCTCCTGCTGGTCCGGGCTACCTGCGCGGACGTCCTGCCCGATGACCGGGCGGACATCTTCTACAGCAAGTATTCGGGCGGCGGCATGGACATCACCGGCGAATCGGCGCTGGTGCGCAAGAAATTCACGGAAAACTTCGCAGTCGAGGCGAGTTACTTCGTCGACAAGGTGAGCGGTGCGTCCATCGACGTGCTGAGCCAGGCGAGCCAGATCAAGGACGAGCGCAAGCAAAAGAGCGCAACGGTCGAATACGTTCACGACAAGACCACCTACACGGCCTCGATCATCAACTCGGTCGAGCGCGACTACAAGTCCGATACCGGCAGCTTCTCGCTGAAACAGGACATGTTCGGCGATCTGACCACCCTGTCGCTCGCCTTCTCGAACACCAATGACACCGTGGGCGAGAACAATGGCACGGCCTTCGTACCGGTAATAGACTGGCTCGGGCATGCCGAGAGCCGCAGCTACGACGTCGATCTGTCGCAGATCCTCACCAAGAATTTCATCGGGGGGGTGAACTTCAACGTCATCACCGATCAGGGCTATCTCGCCAATCCGTATCGATCGGTCCGCTTCCGCGCCGCCACGCCAACCGGCTATTCACTCGCAAGCCAAACCTACCCCGACACGCGCACCAGCACGGCGGTCCAGATGGAGGGCAAGTACTATCTACCCTATCGCGCCGCCATCACCGCGTCGTTTCGATACTTCCGCGACACCTGGGCGATCGTCGGCAACACCTACGAGCTCGACTACACCCATCCGATCAGCAACATCTGGATCCTGGAAGGCCGGTTCCGCTACTACAAGCAGAATCACGCCAATTTCTACAATGACTTGTTCGACTACGCGAGCGAGTACCGATTCGAAGCCCGAGACCAGGACTTGGCGGCGCAGGACAACTACACCCTCGGCGCAAAGGCGACTTACGCCTTCCTGCCCAATGGGTGGAAGATCTTCAAACGAGCCACCGTGACGTTCGACGTGAGCCGCATCGCCTTCCATTATTTGGACTTCCGCGACATCAAATACTACGGTGTCGCGAACGGTTACCAGCCGGGCGATGAGCCCCTGTACCAGTTCAACGCCACCGTCTACCAGATCTACATGTCGATGTTTTTCTGACCGGATGCGACGACGCCCCGCCACCATACGAGCAGCATGGGGGCAAGCGCAGCGATGATGGCGATGGTATCCGCCACCCAATCCCAGAAATCCCGGTCTCGGTGCACGATATCGAGACCCTGAACGAACTCGATGAATGCGCCGAATGCGGACAACAACGCGCTCAGAACAAACAGATTACGCCGTGGAAACGCCGCCACCGCGAGTCCGGTCAGCGCGTAGAAGGCGATGAAGTGTTCCGCTTTGTCCCAGGGCACGAGCTGCACGGCTTGTTTCGGCGGAATCACTGCGCTGTAGAAAGTGAATATCAGTGCCGCGAAGAACGCGGCCTGTGCCAGGCGTAGCAGCAAGGAGACTCGGAGCACGGGACATCCAAAGGTGCGAGCATAGCAAATGCGACCCTTGCGGCGGGCAACGGTGGCGGCGCGACCCGGACAGTGACTCCGCCGGGGTTTTTCTGCATATTAAAGACATGTCAAAAACACCTCCTTCGCCCTCCCCGTCGGGGCAGCCGCCGATATCCCGCCGTGCCGTCGTACAAACTCTGGCACTCGGAGCCGTCGCCGGGCTGGCGACGCAGCGGCTGCACGGCGCCGAATCCACCCAAAAGGTCGATATCCACGACCCAGCCGCCGTGGCGCTCGGTTACGTGGAAAAGGCGAGCGAGGTCAACGGCAAGAAGTACCCGCAGTTCGTGCCCGGATCGAACTGCGAGAATTGCCTGCAATTGCAAGGTAAAGCCGGCAACGATTACCGGCCCTGCGGCTTGTTTTCTGGCAAGCTGGTGTCGGTGAGCGGCTGGTGTTCGGGGTGGGCGGCGGAAATGTAGCCGAGGCGGCGGCGCGTATCAGCGCGATCGGGCGGCGAACGCGTCCCTCACCCGCACGCCCACAGCGGGAAAATCGGTGAAGAATCCGTCGATACCGCGCGCCAGATAGCGCTCGATTTCGGCGGGCAGATCACCGTGCGCGGCCGGATCCTCGCCTGACTTGAGGTCGTCCGGCAAAAATTCGTTCTCCGCCCTGAATGTCCAGACGTGCACCGCGATGCCCACGTCGTGGGCGGCAGATACGGTTTCGCCAGTCGCGAGCGCTTTGGCAATACCGATGGCGTCTGCGTATTTCGCCATACCCGCAAGATCGGCGACCTCATGCTCGAGCAACTGCACGAGGGGCAAGCGCGTCATGCCCCGCAATTGCTGCAAGTTATGCGGATCGAATGATTGGATGAATACCGGCGAGCCGGGCGCGTCATAGCCGTAACGCCCCAGCGTCTCCAGCACGGCTCCCTCCTGAGGGAGCCCCAAGGACCGGAAATGTGCCGGATGCTTGGTTTCCGGATAGACGCCGAGTTTGGGGCGGCCCGGGCGCCGGCGATTGGTGTCCAAGGCCAACTGCATGATCTCATCGAAGGTCGGCACCTGGAATCGACCGCCGAACACCGTGTTTGCGGGTCGAAGCGTCGGGAGCCGCTCGCGCGCGCGCAGAGTCTTGAGCTCGGCGAGCGTGAAATCCTCGGTAAACCAGCCGTCCATCGTTTCGCCGTCGACGGCTTGCGTGCGGCGCCGGCTCGCAAACTCCGGATGGTCCGCAACATCCGTCGTGCCGCCGATCTCGGGTTCGTGGCGCGCCACCAGCACACTGTCCCGCGTCATGACCAGGTCCGGTTCGATATAGTCTGCGCCCTGCTCGATGGCGCGTTGATAGCTCGCAATCGTATGTTCGGGACGCTCCCCGCTTGCGCCGCGGTGGGCGATGACGATTACCTGTGTTGCATGTCTTTCTGGCACGTCGCACCTGGTCGTGGTTAGCGCACCAGTTTAGCTGACGCGCACAGTCGAGGCTCCCCGTGAGGGGAGCCTCGACCGCCGCGGGACCGCCCGCCGGCGGCTCCTCTCGTTTACGGTGGCGGCGCGACCAGCAGCGTATTTGTCTCGTAGGCAGCCATCACACCATTGGTCCCGGGCGTCCAAGTCAGGCGCTCGATCACCCCGCTGCTGCCCCTGTCTGCCCGTACCGAGACCGGCTGTGCGGCAAATGCCGCTCCAATGGCAAAAGCAGCCACGCCTACGACTACTGCTTTGCGACGGTTCATGATTCCTGCCTCACGCGACGCGAGGCGGGTTCACGCCCGGATCATCGGCGAGCGCCACGCGAGGCGGGTTCACGCCCGGATCATCGGCGAGCGCCACGCGAGGGGGGTTCACGCCCGGATCATCGGCGAGCGCCACGCGAGGCGGGTTCACGCCCGGATCATCGGCGAGCGCCACGCGAGGCGGGTTCACGCCCGGATCATCGGCGAGCGCCACGCGAGGCGGGTTCACGCCCGGGTCGTCCGTGACCGCGAAAGCGGCACTGGACACTGCACAGGCTGCGAATAAAGCGATTAGACTTACCTTCATTTGACTTCTCCGTTGGTTGTTGGGGACCACCAAAGTGGCGGTCTCGGCGATAAAGCGACAATAAGTTGAAAATTCCCTCATGGTGCAACGCGACATCCGTACATTTGCTGCAAATCCCGGTGAAGTCAGTACGGGAATACCTGAATAGGACGGGCGACAGCGAATGGCAGCCCCGTCCAACTTCACCCAGCTGCTAACCGACTGGCGGGAGGGTCATCCGCAGGCATTGGAGCGCTTGACGCCTTTGGTCTATGACGAGCTGCGGCGCCTTGCGCGCAACTATATGAAAGGAGAGCGCGGAGGCCACACCCTCCAGGCCACGGCGGTTGTGCATGAAGCATTCTTGCGCCTGATCCAAGCCAATGTTGCGCTGCAGGACCGGGCGCACTTTTTCGCCCTGGCCTCGCGCCTCATGCGTCGGGTGCTTGTCGACCACGCGAAGTCGCGCGCGCGCGTCAAGCGCGGACCCGGGATTCGCGAGTCCGTTACAGAGGACACCATGCCGCCGGTTGCCGGCATCGACGTGATTGCGCTCGACGAAGCGCTCGAAGCGCTTCAAAAGATGGAGCCGAGATTGGCCCAGGCAATCGAACTGCATTACTTTGGGGGACTGACTTACGATCAGATCGCGGCGGCGGGCGGCGCGTCGGCGGCGACGGTTCATCGCGACATTCGGCTGGCGCGCGCATGGCTGCTCAACGAAATCGCAGGTCAGCGGGCGCCATGATTTCTCGTGATCGGTGGCAACGGATTCAGTCGCTCTTCGACGAGGTGGTCGACGTGCCGCTCCCTGAGCGTGCGAGTCGACTCGCGAATTCCTGCGGCAGTGACACAGACCTTAAACGCTCGGTCGAATCGTTGCTTGCCTCGGATGAGAAGACGGCGGACCCGCTGCTGAACGCGATCAGCGCAGCGGCCGAGTCGTTGCTGGCCGAGCATCAGGATCGGTTGATCGGCACTCGAGTGGGACACTATCGCCTCGTGTCCGTCCTTGGACACGGCGGCATGAGCACCGTTTATCGCGGCGAGCGGGATGGCGCTCAATACCGGCAGGTCGTGGCCGTCAAAGTGCTTCATCACACGGCGCTGCATCCGCGGCTGCGCAATCGTCTGCACAGCGAGCGGCATATCCTCGCGACATTGGATCACCCGTCGATCGCACGTTTGATCGACAGCGGCGAACTCGACGACGGCACCCCGTATCTGGTGATGGAGCACGTCGACGGCGAGGCCGTCGACTCGTATTGCGACAGCCGCACGCTATTCGTCCGCGAACGCCTTGAGCTGTTCGTGCAAATCTGCGCGGCGGTGCAATTCGCCCATCGCAATCTCGTGGTTCACCGGGACATCAAGGCCGCAAATATTCTGGTGACCGCTGACGGTGTGCCGAAGCTGCTGGACTTTGGCATCGCGAAACTATTGGCTCCGGAAAGCCTTTCGCACACGGTGCCGGTGACGCGGCTGCAAGAGCGCATCCTGACTCCCGAGAACGCAGCCCCGGAGCAGGTTTTGGGCCGACCGATCACCACGGCGACCGACATTTACGGGCTCGGCGTTCTTCTGTACCAGCTGCTCACCGGCCGTTCACCGTATCGGCTGTTGAGCTACAGTCAGCTCCAACTCGAGCGTGCGATCTGCATGGACGACCCCATGCGGCCGAGCCAGATCGTGATCGCCAAGCTCGGCCAGGAAAGCGACACCGATCGAAGCCGCATATCCGATCGACGCGGACTTTCCCCGCCGCGGCTCCGGGCGCGATTGAGCGGCGATCTTGACGCGATCGTGTCCATGGCAATGCGCAAGGAACCTGACCGTCGCTATCCGTCGGTCGAGGCTTTCGCCGACGATTTGAACCGCCACTTGCAGGGGCAGCCGGTGAAGGCGCGTCAGGGAGATTGGCGCTACAACAGTTCCAAATTTCTGCGCCGTCATTTGCTGCCTGTTCTGGCGGTCAGCGCCGCGTTTCTCGGCCTCGCCGCAATTGCCGCCGTAACATTATGGCAGAACCATCGGATCGAACTGGCGCGCGAGGCGACGGCCCAAGAGCGAGATCGGGCCCGTCAGGTTTCGGCATTCCTGGTGGATGTATTTTCGGAAGCCGACCCATTCAAGGCGCAGGGACACGAAGCGACCGCGCGGGAACTGCTGGATCGAGGCGCGGCAAAAATACTCGATAATGCGTCGCTCCAGCCGGAGGTCCGAGCGCAACTCCTGGAGAGCATCGGGCTTGCCTACCGCCGTAAGGGCGACAGTGATCGCGCCATTCCGCTGTTCGAGCAAGCCGTGGCAATCCGCCGGTCGGAGCGACCCATGGACCACCAGCGCACGGCCGCCGCTCTCGCAAATCTCGCCCGCGCTCTGACCGACGGCGGAAATCTGGTCTCGGCGGAGGCGTATCTCCAGCAGGCGCTCGACCTCCTGAAGAACGACGATTCCCGGACCTCGGTCGAGACCGCCGACATCCTGGTCCAGTTTGCTCAATTCGAGCTGAGCGCGAAGAGCGATCAACCGCGGGCGACCAAGCTGTTCACCGAAGCGCTCGGCGTGTATCGCAGTGCCTTGGGCAATCAGCACCTGTCGGTCGCCGTCACCTTGAGCGGTCTCGCCGCGGCGGCCCTATGGGCCAACGACTATGTGTCCGCGGAGAATTACGAACGCCAGGCGATCGACATCTACCAGGCGACGGTGAGCCGCAACTACCCGGATCACGCCATTGCATTGGCGACTCTGGGCTACATCCTCACGGAGCGCGGCCAGTTTCACGAGGCGGAACAACTGCTCACCGAATCGTTTCAAATTGAACGCACTGTGTTCGGAGAAAACAACGACGTCTTGGCGCAGATCAAGTCGCATTTCAGCCTTTTGTATGACCGGCAGGGAGACGAGGCGCGTGCGATCGGGGCGATTCGGGATGCGATAACGATCGAAACCAAGGTCCACGGTCTCGATCACTATTTGACCGGCTACTATATCGACGCGCTCGCCAACCTTTATTGGAAAACGGGCGATCTTGCGCGCGCCGAAGAAACCGCTCGCCAGGCGCTGGCGATCTTTGCGAAATCCCTCCCGCCCCAGCATCTCTATGTCGCGGCCGCGCGGCTGACGCTCGGCGAAGTACTGCTCAGCCGCGGCGCACTTGCGGCCGCCGAGACTGAGCTGCGGGCCGCCGTCGACATCAACACGAATCTGGTCGGCGCGGCTCATTGGCGCACCGCGCGCAGCGCGGCCAGCTTGGGCTGGGCAATGATCAAAAGCGACAAGGCATCTGAAGGAGAACCGATGCTGGTGGCAGCGCGCGCGCAACTCCTCAGCACGGTGGGGGCCTCGCATCCGGCGACGCAGCTCGCCACGGCTCGCCTCGCCGAATACTATCGCTCGAGGCACCGCGACGCCGAGGCCGCCAAGGTTCTCCACGCGTCCGACAAGCGGTAAGCTGGCGGAACTAAGCGCCCGATGCGGGGTCCCTTCGCTATGACCCCGAGAACAAGCGCCGCATGAATAATCCAGCAACCGGGAGTCATATGAGTATGGGAAGAAGGGCAGTTCCGAAGGTTTTCGCTGCGGCGATCCTCGTGGCAACGTCGATGATTGCAAATCTTTCATTCGCCGGGGCCGCGCGCGAGGAAGGCCGGTTATTGACCGCCACCGAGGTGCTCGAGGACGTTCAGAGCATGCCTGATCAACGGCTGCCCGATACGCTTCTGGCTCACGCCTACGGCATCGCCGTGATCCCAGATGTCACCAAGATTGCATTTTTGTTCGGCGGCCGTCACGGCAACGGCGTGCTGACCGTGCGCGACACGCTCAATTCGCCTTGGAGCAATCCCGTGTTCATCGCGCTGACCGGCGGCAGCTGGGGTCTTCAGGCGGGAGCGCAATCCTCGGACATCATCCTCGTGTTCACCACCAAGGGCGGCATCGAGGGCATCACCGGTGGAAAACTGACGCTCGGCGCCGACGCCTCCGTGGCTGCGGGTCCCGTCGGACGCCAAGGCTCGGCCGCGACCGACGTGTCGCTTGCGGAGATTTATTCGTACGCCCGAACGAGGGGACTCTTTGGCGGCATCGCCGTCGATGGCAGCGTGATCGCCATCGACAAGTCCGCCAATGAGGACCTTTACGGCAAGAAGGGGGTCACCGCGACCGAAATCTTCTCGGGCAACGCACCGACGCCCCCGGAAACCGCGCAGCGATTTCTTGCGAAACTGGCCCAGGCCACGCACACCGTGGCGAGATCCTCGCCCGCACCGCAGGCCGAGGCGCCCGCCGCGACGGCACAGACTCCGGCACCGCCCGCCACGCCTGCGGCTGAAGCCCCCCGCACTTATCCCCTGGAAAACCAAAAAAACAATTGACTTATGATCGGCAACATGAGCGCGCAACCATTCGCTGCAGTGCACCGATTGCAGGTGCGTTCCTCCAATTCGATCTGAAATGTTACGCTCGCTCTCATGACGCCCGATCCCGCCGTCAGCGACCGCCGTAACGAAGGCGATTTCAACGTCAGCCAGGTCTGGCTGGACGCCCTCGCGCGCGGCACGTGCGATGAGGAGGCGTTCCTGCGCGCGGTGCAGATGCTCTCGCGGCGTTCGCCGGAGGCAGCCTGGGACTCTTTGGCACTGCTCGACCAGTACTACCGCCGCGGCAAGATCACGCAGGACGTGTTCAAGCGGGTCAAATCGCGACTGGGAAGCCAACTGCTCGGACCAGCGCTCGACGTGCAACTGAGCGTTCCACTGAGGCGGAAGGAAGCCCCACCCGCGCCGACGGCGGTGGTGGTACCGGTGCCGCCTCCCATCGCCGCTCCCGCTCCGGCGTTGGCTACGCCTGCGCCCGCCCCCAAACGCCCCGCGCCCGCCGCAGCGGTTCCGTACGCTGCAGCGCCGCCAGCTTTTTTGGTGCCGCCGTCTCGGGGCGAGGTGGATTCGCCCCCGCCGACCGCGTCCCCGAGCGTCAGCGGCCGTACCGTGCCGATCGGAGCCGATAGCACCTCCATCCCTCTGCTGAAGTCTGCGAATGGGCCGACCGACCTGAGGCAAGGCAGTCCGCGAGAGGTGGTCGTGGGCGATGTACTGCGCGGCCGGTATCTGATCAGAAACGTGCTCGGCCTTGGCGGCACGGGAACCGTGTTCGAGGCGATCGACCGCTATAGACTGGATTTGCCGGAGTACGGCCAGCGGGTGGCCGTGAAGATTTTGCATTCCAGCACCGCCGGGCAATCCGCGGTGCTGACCGATTTGCGCCGGGAGTTTCAGCTCCTTCAGTCGCTCTCGCATCCGAACATCGTGCGCGCGCACGAGTACGACCGGGACGGCGACACCGCGTTCTTCACCATGGAGTATCTCAGCGGCCTTTCGCTCGAAAGCGTGCTGTCCGCCCATCGTGAAGTGGTGCTGGGGCGGCCCCATGCACTCATGATCATTCGCGACGTCGCCGCCGCGCTGGAGCATGCGCATTCCCGCGGAGTCGTCCACGGCGATTTGAACCCCGGGAATATTTTCATCACCAATGACGGCGAGATCCGCGTGCTGGACTTCGGCGCCGCTCACACGCCGAGTGAGTCCCCGTCGATCAAGGAGTCCGCTTGGGATGCGACCGCGTATGCAACGCCCCGCTATGCCAGCGCCCAGTTGCTCGACGGCGAACGGGCGGATGTGCGCGACGACACGTATTCTCTGGCCTGCGTGCTGTACGTGCTGCTGGCGGGCAAACACCCGTTCGGCGAGCTCAACGCCATTCAAGCCCGTGCCCAGCGGCTCAAGCCCGCCCGTCCTCCCGGCCTTACCGGCAAGCAATGGGGCACGCTTCGAGCCGCACTTTCGTTCGATCGGCAGCGTCGCCCCGCCGATATAGCCGGTTGGCTCGCACCGTTCGATCTGCCCAAGCCCGAAGCCCGATTGCCGGTGTTGGTCGCGTTATTGAAATCTCCGCCCCGCCGCAGCGGGCACAGCGGCGCCACCGCGCTGATCGTGGTGGTGCTCGCGTTGGCCGCCGCCGGCTGGTGGGCGAATGGGCACAGGGACCTGGTAACGCAGATTGCCGGCGAAGCCGGCGGCGACTTGCAGGACGCTCTCGCCAGCGCCGATGCGGCATTGACGCGGCTCTGGCACCAAGGGCAGAGCGCCATCGTGAGTACGCCTACCGCGGAGCAGCCGGCCAGAACTGCCGCGGAGCCTGCTGCCGCCCCCCCTGCAGACCGCACACCGGCGAGCGCGCCCACGCCGGCGCCCATCGCTCCTGCAGCGCACATTGCTTCGCAGCGTACGGCCGCACCGCCCGTCGCGATGGTGGCGCCAGCCGCCTCGATGGCGTCGTCCCGACCCGCGGCGGCACCGCAACCGTCGCACACGCGGATAGAGCTTGCCGCCGATGCGGTGGAGGTCGCGCTGACCGATCCGGCAGCTCACATTCTCGTCAAACGCACCGGAAACTTGCGGACGGACGCCGCCTTCACCTGGTGGACCGAATCGGGGACCGCCAAACCAGGCCAGGACTTCATGAACGTCAAGGCGCACGAAGAGCACTTCGAGGACGGCAAGTCCGTCGCCAACCTGTTCGTGCCCGTGGTCGCGGACCCGACGCGCAAGCAACCCAAGAGCTTCTACATCGTCATCAACGATCCGAGCGACGGTGCCTCTCTGGGCAAACGGACGCTCACCATGGTAACGATACCGCCATCGGAGTAGCTGCCTCCGCGCAGGGCATCAGCCGATCTATTCGGTTTCGGCAGGCGCGAAGATCACCAATATCTCGAGCTCCTCCTCGATTCGGTGAAAGCGATGCTCGATGTTCGCGGCCACGAATAGCACACTCCCGCAGCCGATCGCCCGATCCTGCGAGCCCGCGTGCATGCGCGCCTTTCCCCGGATGACGTAATAGAGCTCGTCCTGCTTGTGGGGCAGCTGAGCATCCGCGGCGCCGGCCGGCAGCACGTACAGACCCGCGCTCATCGAGGGCACCCGCAGAAATTCGCGATAAGGGTTGCCTTGCAGCCCCCTCTCTGTCGCCACCTGGTCGATTTCGATGAACGCTACACCGTCACGTACCATCCCCCACCTCCTTGCTGGTGACCGCGCTGGGCGGCTTTGCCCGTCTCTCTGCGCCACGCAGCGTGAAGGATCGCGCGTACGTGGCGGAGCGGGCACTAAGAAGCGGATCATCGGAAGGCTCGATGCCCGGCGGCAATACCAGCGGATCGAAATTGATATCCGTACAGGGCCCGCCGTCCTCGCTCGACACCGTATCGAGGGTCAGAGTCCCGGCATCGATCTGCGCGCGATCAGCGGGCCAAGGGAGCGTCGCATCCGCCGTTGGATCCTGCGGCTGGCCCACGGTGATCATCAGCCGCCACTGCAGAGGATGCTGATGGATTTGAGCGATCAGATCGTCGAACAAATAGTTTCCGTCGCGGCTGACGCGCGGCCCGGGTGCGTCCGCCACCGGCGGCTCGAGCGGTACCGCGGCCCACCGCACCGGTGTGGAACGACCCCCCTCATCCACCAAACGAAACGCGTCCAGGCTGTTGAACGTCGAATCGGCGAATCCCGGCGTGACTGACCTTGATCCGATGAGCGACAACGCGCGCACCGTCTCCGGGTGTCGGTCGAGGAATGCCTTCATGGACTGCGGGTCGGGCTTTGCGGCCGCCGCAAGGGGCTTCGAGGCGAGCAGCTGCTCATAGAAGGCTTGCGCCGTATTCACCGGAAAAACCGGAATGTCGTTCATGCCCGTCCGCCATTCCTCGCCGTCCGGCCCCACGAGGCGAAGCGCCAGGCTCCGAACCGCAGAGGAGGTATCCGCCTGCATCGGCATACCGCTCGCAAGTGCAAGTCGTCCGATGACGGGTACGCGCCCGGACTCGAGGATGGCCGATTTGGATAGCAGAGTGGCGGCCCCTGTGCTGTCGAACCAGCCGCTGACGCACAATCCCTTGGCATGATTGCGGCGAAACCCCGGATGCGCGCCGTTGAGCCGCGCAAATGCATCCATCAGGCTCGCTTGCGTCAGCCGCTGGGGCGACAGCCAGCCCGCCACGTAAGCGAATGCCGCCGCCGCCCCGAGCATGACCACGCCGATGATACCCAGGCGAAACAACACCGCTGCGAGGCTCAATTTGGCGAATTTGGCGGTTAGAATGGTCTGCCTCGACACGTAGAGACATTGCCCGCATACGAGCGGCCGAGTCAGCCGGTCCACTCGAGTTGCAGCGATGATACCTCCAAAAAAAGACGGGATGAACGAATGCGCAGATTTCCGATGATGCTTTTCGGCGTGCTGCTGATTGCTGCGGCATGGCGCGTGAGTGTGCTCGCGGACTCTTTGCCGGGGATTGTGGCGGTGCATTTCGACGCCTCGGGCAGGCCCAACGGGTTCGCCTCGCGGGAGGATTGTCGTCAATTCATGCGCTCGTTCACGCTCGGCGCGCCGCTCTTCATCGTTTTCGTGACGGCACTTCTCCCCCGGCTGATTCCGCATTCGATGATCAACATTCCGTATCGGGCCTACTGGCTCGCTCCGGAGCGCGCGGGCGAGACCGTGGACTTCCTCAGCGATCAGGGCGTTTGGTTCGGTTGCATCTTCTTGGTGTTCTTGGCGTTCGTGGATGAGTTTCTCGTGAGAGCCAACGCATCTACGCCGCCCGCTTTTCCCACCGGATCGTTCATGGGGTCGATGGCGCTGCTGTTCGCGGCCATCGTCGTTTGGGGCGCGAGAATGTTCTCGCGCTTCCGACGGCCGCCTTGAGAGCGCGAATCTTGGACTCGCACACTCTGCGCGCGATGATTGCGGCCACCGTCATCGCCTTGCTGGGGGCGTGCGGTGCGCACGACGAGAAGATTCTGAACGTCTATTCGTGGATGGACTACATCGCCCCGGACACAGTGACGGATTTCGAGCGGGAGACCGGCATCAAGGTCCGTTATGACACCTTCGATAACAACGAAGTGCTCGAAACGAAGCTTCTGACGGGCCACACGAACTACGACATCGTCGTGCCGACCGAGAATTATTTCGATCGCCAGCTGCGGGCCGGCGTTTATCGCAAGCTCGACAAGGACGCGATCCCGAACCTCAAGAACGCGGATCCGGAGATCATGCGCCGGATGGCCGTCCACGATCCGGGCAACCAGCACGCGGTTCCTTATCTATGGTCGAGCACCGGCCTCGGTTACAACGTCGACAAGGTCCGGGCACGTCTCGGGTCGGACATTCCCGATGGCTGGTCGCTGCTGCTCGATCCACGCAACGCCGCCAAGCTCGAGGATTGCGGCATCGCCATCGTCGATTCGCCCCTCGAGATCGTCGAATCCGTGATCATTTTTCTGGGGCATGATCCGAATCGCCGCGATCCAGCGGACGTCGCCGCCGCCTCGGAGGTGTTGCGCAAGATCCGTCCGTTCGTCAATCGCATCGATCCCGACCTGATCCCGCCGCTGACCAGCGGCGAGATTTGTCTGGCGCTGACCTGGTCGGGAGACGTGGAGGCGGCGCGCAATCGGGCCAAGGAGGCATCGACGGGGGCGAACATCGCCTACCTCGTCCCCCGCGAGGGCGCGCTCATGACGCTCGACATGATGGGGATCCCCATGGATGCGCCTCATCCGAAGAATGCCGAGATCTGGATGAACTATCTGTTGCGGCCGGACGTCATTGCGAAAATCACGAATGACATCCGCTACCCGAACGGCAACGCCGCCTCTCTACCGCTCATCGACCCGGCGATCCGGGACGATCCGAGCGTTTACCCGGATGCTGCGACCCGTGCCCGGTTGGTGACCCACACGGCAGCATCGTTGGAATATTCGCGGCTGGTGACGCGCGAATGGACGCGCTTTCGGACCGGCGAATGATCCTCGGCTAGTTCGCCGGTTTCGCCGCGATGATCTCGTCCAAGCGATCCTTTTCCTGCGTGACCCGGGTGAGATGCGGATACTTCGGGCCCTCGCGATAGTCGACCTTGAAGGTCGAATAGGAATCGTAGTTCCGAGCCAAGATCTCGATGGGCGCCTTGCCGCTTTGCGCGTTACGCAGAATCTCATCCATTCGATCCGGATCGAACTTGCGGCCGTCGACGGCCACCAGCACCATGCCCGGCGCGAGGCCCGCCGTGAACGCCGGACTGCCCCACAACACGTCGATGACGCGGCCGTTGTCATCGGCACCGGTCCCGACATAAAGCCCGATGGAATAGCGCAAATCCAGAAACTTTCGAGTTTTTTCGTGCGCTTTGAAGGCTGCGCTGCGCTGGTCGTCGTACGTGACGCTCCAGCCGCCGCGCTTGATACCGTCCAATGGCGCGCCCTTGTCGTGCGAATCGAGCCGGCTGTGCAGAAATGACGCCCAGTCGTTCGGCTGCACGGCGTTGAGGACCTTGACCAGATCTGCGAACTCGTACGGCTTGGCCGCGAAACTGCCGTCGTCGGTGCCGTAAAAAGCGCGCGTGAAGTCGTCCAGAGACTTCTTGCCGCCCGATTTCTCGCGAATGATCGTATCCACATCCAGCCACAGGAGTTCGCCCTCCGGATAATAGTCGACCGAGCGCAGCTCGGACATCCAGTCCGGCGGAGAGTAGTAGAGAAGCTGCGCCGCATCGGCGGTGTCCTGCAGATCCCGCCAGGCGCGGCCCGGCCGATGATCCATATTGGCGGCCGTCGCCGCCAGCTCCTCGCGATACTGCTCGGGCGTCCAGATGCCGGACCGCGCCGTCAGCACGTCCCCGAGATATTCGGTCAACCCCTCATACACCCACAGCAGCTCGCCGCGCATCGGCACGTTGTAGTTCGGCGTCGCCAAACCTCCCGGGCGGCGAAATTTCCCGTTCCACGAATGAACGTACTCATGAGGCAGCAGCCCGCCGCCGGCGAGGTACGTGTCCGGATCGACGAAGAACCTCGCGTAATATCGATCATCGCTCGACTGCGAATGTTCCAGCCCGAAGTGCCCCGTGTTCTCCGACAGGGTGAACAGAAAGTCGTAATGCCCGTAGTGACGTGCGCCGAATAGTGCCTGAGCCTGGGAGATCAGATTGCGATGTGCCTGAAGCTGGGCGTCGTCCAACTTGAGGTCCGAGCCATCGTCGGCCACGAGGTCCAGATGAACGGGAACGGGGGCGCCCGGCGCCAGGTCGATTCGGCTGAAGTATTGGCCGCAGATCAACGGCGAATCGATCAATTGTTCGAGGGAAACAGGCGCGAACGTGACGTTTGCGCCGTTGGTGTTCTGTGCATCGAGCGCGGTGCCGTAACCCCAGCCCGCTGGAATCCGTATGCTGGGCTTGAAGATGATGTTGTGCGCAGAGTATCCGGACGGATAGAAAAGGACCTGATTCCACTCCAGATCCTCGATGCGGTCGGTCACCGATGCGCTTTGCCCGAATTCTCCGCCGGGACCGGGTGAAAGCAGTTCGAAGTCCAGCACCACTGCTTTTACGCCCTCGGGCACTGCGAGGTGCAGCGTGAACATGTCCTCGAGGTCGCGCCGCCATTCGATACGCTGCCCTGCCTCGGATCTCACGATGAGGCCGGCGACAGCGTCGATGGTTCCGCTCGGCGAGTGTTCACCGGGGATCCACTTGGGATAATAGAGGGTCAAGGCGCCCGGACCGACCGGAATGGTTTCATGGACTCGGAATATGCGTTGGATCGGGTCCGAGAGATCGACATCGAGCTTCACCTCGGCGGGGTAATGGTGGCTGCTCACGTCGGCACTGCGCGCTACGGCACAGACCGACATCGCACCGACCACTACGAATACTGAGGTGAGCCGCGCTAGGGACTGCTTCATGGGTTCTCGCCTGCCGTGATTCGAAGGCGCGCAGTTTACCTGGAAACAACGGGCTCGCGGATGGCTGGCTCAAAGCCCCATGAAGCCATGCGCCTGCTGCAGCGGCGGGGTCGGCCCGAGGCAATCGAGGCGGCGGTTAAGGCGCCGTGGTTCCGGCCAAGGCAGGCGGATCCGCTCTCATCTGAGCATTCCCCAGGGGTGGCGAAGTCGGCTGCGCGCCTCCACTGGTCTGCAAGCCCGAAGCGGCGGGCGCCGCTCCGTTGGGCGCCGCGGCAGGAGTCACCGGGACGACCGGCAGGCTATACGCATCGACCTTGGTCTTGGCTTCCTGATCCTGCCGCTGCTTATCTTCGGCGAGCCTCAACTGCTCGCGCGCGCGCTCGAATTCCTGTTGACGCTTCTTCTCGGCCGTGGGGTCCACGTTCTGCGAGGCCAGCCGCTCGATGGCGATCCGCGCGTTCGCGCAGTCCGACGTGTCGCGCAGCTTTTCGGGGTTCTGGTTGCACTTCATCATGATGCCGTCGAGGGTCACCCGATCCTCCATGAGATCCTCGACCGTCATGGAAGGAATCCGGCGCGGTGAGCAGCCCGCAGCGCCCAAAAGGGCCGCACAAAGACAGCCAAAGCCGAATATTTGCTTGCTATAGTGTCGCATAATGCTTCCCCGAGCCATGGTACTGAAATCGCGCCCGAGTGCGACTCTTCGCGTGTGACGCGTATCACGGCTTGACAATTTCTCGCAGTCTTTACCCCGGCTGCCGATCGACACCGTGAACTGCATACGTAAGACCCGGCGGTTTGACCCGGCGTCGGCGGCTGTGTACCGTTCCATCCCATGCCCGCCAACAACTCTCAAACGGACCCGAAGCCGCTGGACTTCGAGGCTGCCATGCGCGACCTCGAGCAGATCGTCGAGCGCCTGGAGCATGGCGATTTGCCGCTCGAGGAATCGCTGAAGGCCTTCGAGCGCGGCATCATGCTGACCCGCAACTGTCAGTCGGCCTTGAAAGACGCGGAGCAAAAAGTCGAGATATTGCTCAAGAAGGCCGGCGAGGCCCGCGTGGAAGATTTCGAACCCGACGAAGCGAAGAACGGCTGAGGCGCAATCCCCCGTCCGGGGCCTTTCCCGACCGGACCGCCGCAGCGGTGCGCCGCGCGCCGCCCGGACCGCACCCCCCCGTCTGCTATCATTGCATTCGGCGCTCTCGGCACCATGTGGGCATTTGAACGCGCCTTAGGAACCGCCATATGAACGTCGACGCTCCGCCCAAAAAGCCCCGCACTGCCGCCATCGAGGACGTGCAAGCCAACGCCGATACCCGGCAGATCCCGATCAACAAGGTCGGCATCAAGGACATTTATCACCCGGTCAAGGTCAAGGACCGGGCAAACGGTGAGCAGCACACCGTCGCCAACTTCAACATGTACGTGAATCTTCCGCACGACTTCAAGGGCACGCATATGTCGAGGTTCGTGGAGATACTGCATCGCCACGAGCGGGAAATATCCGTGGACTCGTTCGGCAAGATGCTCGAGGAGATGACCGGCTATTTGCACGCCGACTCCGGCCACATCGAGATGACCTTCCCCTATTTCGTCATGAAGAAGGCCCCGGTCTCCGGCGTCGAGAGCCTGATGAATTACCAGGCCACGATTTTCGGCGAGCACGGGAGCGGAAAGACCGATGTTTGGCTCAAGGTGGTCGTTCCGACGACGAGCCTCTGTCCATGCTCCAAGAAGATCTCGGACTACGGCGCACACAATCAGCGCTCGCATATCACATTGACGGCGCGCCTCAACGAGCACATGTGGCTGGAGGAGCTGATCGATGTGGCCGAGTCGCAGGCTTCATGCGAGGTCTACGGAATCTTGAAGCGCCCGGACGAGAAATTCGTGACCGAGCGCGCCTACGACAATCCGAAATTCGTCGAGGACACGGTGCGCGACGTGGCTGTTGCCCTGAATCGGGACCCACGGGTGCGCGCTTACGTCGTGGAGGCCGAAAATTTCGAGTCGATCCACAATCACTCGGCGTATGCGATGATCGAGCACGACAAGGAAGCGAGCGCCTGACCTTGAGGCTCGCGGGACGTTTCAGGCGCTGCGCTCAGCGCTCTGCAGACGACCGATCATGCTGCGCAGGAACACCTGGTTGAATCGCAGCTGACACTCGGCAGAGACCTGTTCCAACAGCGTGGAACTCACTTTCATGACGACCACCGAGCCCGCGGCAACGATGGTTGCCGTCCGCTTCGCGCCGCGCACGTAGCTCGTTTCGCCGAAACAATCGCCCGTGTCGAGATAGCCCAGGGCCTTGCCGAGGCGCGCCACGCCGACCCGCCCCTGAACGATGATGTAGAACCGATCGTCCATCTCGCCTTCCTTGACGATCTCCTCTCCGTCGGCGTAATCCTGCCAGCTGCTGGCGCGCAGCACCTCCCAGATCTCGCTGTGCGAGAACTCGTGGAAGAACTTGAGCTTGCGCAGCAGGCTGAATTGCTCCTGCTGATCGATGCGGTTGTACTGGGCGCGCAGCTTCTGATGCACCCGCGTCAATTCGGCCGCAAAGTCCAGACCCGTCTTGTAGCGCTTCTCCGGATCCTTCTGAAGGGCGATCGCGGTGACGTTCTCGAGCTCCTCGGGTATCTCCGGCCGCAGCGTATGGATTGGCGGCGGCGTTGCGAACACGATCTGGTGCAGGAGCTTTTGCAGATTGCCCGCCCGGAACGGCCGCGTGCCGGTGAGCAGCTCGTACATCACGGCGCCCAGCGAATACAGGTCCGAGCGGTTGGTGAGCTCGATGGATTGAACCTGCTCCGGAGACATGTAGGAAGGACTGCCGGCAATGCCTTCGATTCTCGAGATCTCGGAATCGGCCACCAGGGCGATGCCGAAATCGATGATGCGCACGTCGCTGTCGAGCGTGAGCATGATGTTGCTCGGCTTGATGTCGCGATGAATGACGCCGCGGCTGTGGGCGTAATGCAGGGCGCGCGCGGCCTTGTAGATGAGCTCGACCACATCGTCGATCCGCAACAGGTTGTCGGGGCGGCAATACGCGGCGAGGGTGCGCGCGCCGTGCACGTGCTCGGTCACGATGTAGCAATGACCGTTCTCTTCCCCCGCATCGTATATCGGCAGGATGTTCGGATGCTGAAGCATGCCGACCATGTGGGCCTCGGAGAGGAACATCTTGCGCGCGATGCGCTTGCGATTCTCATCGCCGCTCGAATCGACGTTGTAGACCTTGATGGCGACGTCGCGCCCGTAGTAGGGATCGTGCGACAGATAGACGGCGCCCGTGCTGCCGCGCCCCACTTCGTTGATGATCGCGTATTTGCCTATTTTTTCAGGCAAAGCGGCGCGGCCGTGTTGAGCCTTCGCGTGATCCTTAGGCCGAATATTGTTCAAGGGTAACCGTGGGCGCTGCGACGACGTGGAATTCCGTGCCGCAGAGAATACTTCGGCGGGCTCGAATCAAACTGTGATTTGGGTCGAGGCTCGGCGAAAGTGGTCGAAACCCTGCACGGACGGCGTGAATTCGGCTCCGTGCAACGTCCATTTCAGCGCGTTTCCGCGATGCAGGGCACCGATCGCGGTAAGTGTTAAGTTCAATTGCCCGGCCCGGGTCGCGAGCTCGCTGAACCGTTCGGGCGGCACGGCGATCAGCAGTTCGTAATCGTCGCCGGCGCCGAGCGCCCAGGCGCGTGTCTTCTCCTCATCTCCCGCGGCGTGCAGGGCGCGAGACATCGGCAGCCGCTCCACTTCGACCGTGGCGCCGAGCCCGCAGGCGGCTGCGAGCTTCGGCAGATCGCCGACCAGCCCGTCGGAGATATCCATCGCGGCGCTCGCAATCCCCCGGGCTGCGATTCCGAACTCGACCCGCGGGGTCGGATATTCGAAACGCTGCAGAAGCTCGCGCGCGGCGGCGGGGTCACGCATCTCGAGCGCGCCGGTCGCGAGCGCGAGGCCGGCGCCCGCATCGCCGAGCGTTCCGGTGACCGCCAGCACGTCGCCCGCCTTGGCGCCCCCGCGCGTGAGCGCCGAGCCTCGGGGAACGTGACCCAAGATCTGCACGCTGATCGTCAATGGACCGGCGGTCGTATCGCCCCCCACCAGGGCGACGCCGTGGGCACAGGCGAGGTCGCCGAAGCCGCGTGCGAATCCGTCGAGCCACTCTTTATCGGCGCGAGGCAGCGTCAACGCCAACGTCGCCCACGCAGGCTCCGCCCCCATGGCGGCGATGTCGCTCAAGTTCACGGCGAGCGCCCGATGTCCAATCGAGCGGGCAGCGGCGCCGGCCGGAAAGTGACGTCCCTCGACGATGGTATCCACCGCCGCGACCAGATCCGTGGACTCCGGCACCCGCAACAGCGCCGCATCGTCTCCGACCCCGAGGTCGACATCGGCGCGCGCGGCTCCCATGTGCGCGAAATAACGGCCTATCAGCTCAAACTCGTCCATATTCGAGCGGCCGCAGTTCCCGGGCGGCCCGATCCAGCACGGCATTGACGAACTTATGGCCATCGGTGGCTCCGAATCGCTTGGTGAGCTCCACCGCCTCGGAGAGCACCACGCGGTAAGGAAGCTCCGGATGCGAGGCCAGTTCATGGAGACCGAGCCACAACGCGGCGTGCTCGATGGGATCGAGCTCCGCCGGCGCAATCTCGCTGAATTTTTTCAGCTGCGCATCGAGCGCCTCGGAGCCCGGCGCTATCGCCTCGATCAGCTCCTTGAAATAGTCGCGATCGACACGCTCCGCTTCGGGATCTTCCGCGAACTGCCGGTGCGTGTCCTGCCAGGATCTGGGATTGATCTGCAGTTGATACAGGGCCTGCAAGGCGAGTCTGCGTGAAAGGCTGCGGGCACGGTGGACTTGACTCACGGGCGTGCGCGCCTCAATCCAGCCGCCGCAACAAGTTTGCCATCTCGAGCGCCGCCAGCGCGGCGTCTGCCCCTTTGTTGCCCGCCTTGCCGCCTGCGCGATCGACGGCCTGCTCCATGTTTTCGGTGGTCAGCACGCCGAAGCCGATGGGCACTCCGGATTCCAACGCGATGCGCGCAAGTCCCGAGGCACACTCACCCGCGACGTAGTCGAAATGGGGGGTCTGCCCGCGAACCACGGCGCCGAGCGCGACCAGCGCCTCGTAGCGGCGGGACAACGCGAGCTTGCGCACGACGACCGGCATATCGAACGCACCGGGGACACGGATGATCTCGATCTGTTTTTCGGTGGCGCCGTGCCGCTTGAGCGCATCCAATGCACCACGAAGCAGCGGCTCGACGACGAATTCGTTGAATCGCGT
The DNA here is from genome assembly GCA_050012215.1 of Steroidobacteraceae bacterium. Lineage (GTDB taxonomy): Bacteria > Pseudomonadota > Gammaproteobacteria > Steroidobacterales > Steroidobacteraceae > Bog-1198. The sequence goes on along the minus strand of JBEKHO010000004.1, from coordinate 100,546 downwards.
CGTCACGATGCCGAAGCGCAGATCCCGAGCCGTGAGCTCGCCTTCGATGATTTTGGGCATGTCAATGGCCACGATTTTCAACCTTTTATGGCGATCCGGGGGGACACAGTATAGGGCCCGGGCCGCTCATTCGCCGCCATCCACGTACTCGGTGATCTCCAGATCGAAGGCGGACAGCCCCTGCAGCTGTTTCGGCGCGCTGAGCACGCGCATGCGCTTCAAGCCGAGATCCTTGAGGATCTGAGCTCCGATGCCGTAGGTACGCAGCACCGTGGCGCCGGAGGTCTGCGCGGCCGGGGGCTTCGGCTCGATCTGCCTCAAGCTGTCCATGAATTCCCGGGGTGTCTCCTCCGGACGCAATATCACCACCACACCGGAGGCCTCGGCCGCGACGCGCCGCACGGCCGCACGCAGCGGCCATCCGAGCGTGTCGTTGCGAACTCCCACCACGTCGCGCAGCGTGTCCTTCAGATGCACCCGCACCAAGGGCGGAAGCGCGGAGTTCAGGTCGCCCTTCACCAAGGCGATGTGCACGTTCTTGTTGACGTGATCTTCATAGCAGCATAGCCGGAACGCTCCGTATTCGGTGTCGACCTGTTGCTCGTAGACGCGCTCCACCGAGCGCTCGTTCTTCAGCCGATAGCGGATCAGATCGGCGATGGTGCCGATCTTCAAGGAATGCGTCTTGGCGAAGCGTTCGAGATCGGGACGGCGCGCCATCGTGCCGTCCTCGTTCAGGATCTCGACGATCATGGCCGCCGGCGAGAAGCCCGCGAGCCGCGTCAGATCGCATCCCGCCTCGGTGTGGCCGGCGCGTGTCAGAACCCCGCCAGGCTGAGCCATCAGGGGGAAGATGTGTCCCGGCTGACGAAGATCCTCCGGCCGCGCCTTCGCGTCCACCGCCGTGCGGATCGTATGCGCCCGGTCGTGGGCGGAAATGCCCGTGGTCACGCCCTCGGCCGCCTCGATGGACAACGTGAAATTGGTCCGATGCGCCCTGTCGGTATCGCTCACCATCAGCGGCAGCCGAAGCTCGCGGCAGCGCTCCTGCGTGAGCGTGAGGCATATCAGCCCCCGCCCATAGCGCGCCATGAAATTCACGTCCTCGGCCCGCACACGCTCGGCGGCCATGATGAGGTCGCCCTCGTTCTCGCGGTCCTCATCATCCATGATGACCGCCATTTTGCCGGCGCGAAGGTCCGCGAGAATCTCATCGATCGTGTTCATCGGTTGTTCCTGATGTTCATGTTCTGGCCATCAATCGATCCAGGTATCGGGCGATCACGTCGATCTCGACATTCACCCAATCCCCGCTCGCGAGGTCGCTGAGCGTCGTCACCTCGCTGGTGTGCGGAATGATATTGACGTCGAACAGCTGACCCTCGACCCGGTTCACGGTCAGGCTCACCCCGTCGATGCAGATTGATCCCTTCGGCGCCACGAACCGCATCAGCGCCTGGGGCAGTTCGAACTGCAGACGTCGCGAGCGTGCGTCCTCCTTCAGATCGACCAATCGGCCGACGGCATCCACGTGGCCGCTCACCAGATGGCCGCCCAACGCGTCCCCGGCACGCAGACTCGGCTCGAGGTTCACGCGCGCGCCGGCTTTGAGTTTGCCCAAGGTGGTCTTCGCCAATGTTTCGCGCGAGACATCGGCGTAAAACACCGGGGCCTCGATCCGGGTCGCCGTCAGGCACACGCCCTGGACGCTCACGCTGTCTCCGACCGCGATCCGCGACATGTCGAGGCCGGTGGCATCGATGCCGAGCTCGAGATCGCCGCCCCGCTCGGCGATCGAGACCAGCCGTCCGCTCGCGATGATGATTCCGGTAAACATGCTTGATCGGACCTCCGGCTGTGCTTCAGCCACGGCCGTTTTGCGCAGCCGCTTCGCGCGGCCGCAAAATCAGGCGCACGTCGGTGCCCAGGCGTTCGGTACTGACGACATCGAATTGAGCCGCCACCCGATCGGCGCTCGAGAGACCCGTGAGCGCGGTGAGCGGCGCCGCGTCGGCGCCGAGCAGGATGGGTGCGATGTACAAAATCAGCTCATCCACCAGGTGCGCTTTCAAGAATCCGGCGGCGAGCGTCGGGCCGCATTCGACCAGCAGCTCGTTGATCTGCAGAGCGGACAGGCGTGCCACCACCGCAGCGAGGTCGAGATGCCGGCCGACCGCTGGGACCCGTTCTTCGGCAATGCCTGCGCCATGGAGCGAGCGCTCCGAATCCGGCCGCACCGCGCCCTGCGCAGCGAACACCAGGGCCTGCTCGTTGCGGAATACTCGCGCTGTGGGCGGGCAGGTCAGGGCCGGATCGAGCACGACCCGCAACGGCTGACGCACCCAGGGACCATAGTCGAGCCGCACGTCGAGCCGCGGGTCGTCCACCCGCACCGTGCCTGCGCCGGTGAGGATGGCAGAGCTTCGGGCGCGCCACGTCTGCACGTCCGCGCGCGATTCCTCGCCGCTGATCCAGAGATGGCCGCCGCCCGCGGGGGCCGTGCGCGCATCGAGGCTCATCGCGAGCTTCAGCCGTATCCACGGACGGCTGCGCTCGAACCGCGAAAAGAACCCCACGTTGAGTGCCCGCGCCTCTGCGGCATTGCACCCCACCGACACGGCAATCTGCGCGCCCTCGAGCCGCGTCACGCCGGCACCGGCCACCAGGGGATTGGGATCGATGGCGGCACAAATGACCCGGCGGATGCCGGCCGCAATCAGGGCGTCCGCACAGGGCGGCGTGCGCCCGTGATGACTGCACGGCTCGAGCGTGACATACGCGGTCGCGCCTCGCGCTGCGCTGCCGGCCGAACCAAGCGCGGCGACCTCGGCATGCGCCTGTCCGGCACGCTCATGCCAGCCTTCGCCGACCACTTGGCCGTCCTTCACCAGCACGCAGCCGACGCGCGGATTGGGATCGGTGGTGTACAGCCCGCGGGCGGCGAGCGACAGGGCTCGCTCCATGTACAAATCAACCTCATCGCCCGGATGCGCGGTCATTTGCCGGCGTCACCGGGCTCATCGCCCGGCAGAAGCGGCAGCTGGTCCTTGCTGGGCGATCGGCGGCGGCGGTGACGGCGCAACAAATCGATTTCCGTATGAAAGGCTTCCACGTCCTGGAAGCTGCGGTAAACGGAAGCAAAGCGCACGTACCCCACCTCGTCGAGGTGGCGCAGTTCCTCCATGACGAGTTCGCCGATGGACCGGGAGGCCACTTCGCGTTCGCCCAAGCTGCGCAGCTTATGGCAAATCCGTGCGACCGCCGCCTCGATCGCCTGGCCGCCGACCGGCCGCTTCTCCAGGGCCTTTTGCATCCCCGTCTTGAGCTTGCCCTCATCGAACGGCTCGCGGCTGCGGTCGCCCTTCACCACCGTCGGCATGAGGAGTTCCGCGGCCTCGAAGGTCGTAAAGCGTTCGGCACAGGCGAGACACTCGCGTCGGCGGCGGATCTGCCGACCCTCGCCTGCCAGGCGGGAGTCGATGACCTTAGTCTCCGTATGGCCGCAGAAAGGGCAATACATGGTGCCTACCTAGCACGGCGGCGCCAGGCTTAGGCGCGGTTTCACGCATAGACGGGGAATCGTCGGCACAGTGCGGCGACTTCGCCGCGCACCCGGTCGACCGTCGCCTCATCGCCCATGTGATCGAGGATGTCCGCAATCCAGTTGGAGATCTGCTCTGCTTCCGCCTCCTTGAAGCCGCGGGTGGTGGCCGCCGGCGTACCGATTCGAAGTCCGCTGGAGATGGCGGGCGGGCGCGGATCGTTAGGAACCGCATTCTTGTTCACGGTCATGTGCGCGCGGCCGAGCGCGGCGTCCGCGTCCTTGCCGGTGATGTTCTTGTCGACCAGGTCGAGCAGAAACAGATGATTGTCGGTTCCACCCGAGACGATCCTGTAGCCGCGCGCTTGCAGCGTCTTGGTCATGGCGCGCGCATTGGCGATGACTTGCGCCGAGTAGGTCTTGAACTCCGGCTGCAACGCTTCCAGGAATGCCACGGCTTTGGCGGCGATCACATGCATCAGCGGACCGCCCTGGATCCCCGGAAATACCATGGAATTGATCTTTTTGTGAATTTCGGCGTTCGGGCGTGCCAGGATGAGTCCGCCGCGCGGCCCGCGCAGCGTCTTGTGGGTAGTGGTGGTCACCACGTCGGCGAAAGGCACGGGGTTGGGATACAGGCCGGCCGCGATCAGCCCGGCGACGTGCGCCATGTCGACGAACAACAGCGCTCCAACCGAATCGGCGATGGCGCGAAACCGCGACCAGTCGATGACTCGGGAATAGGCGGAAAACCCTGCCACGATCATTTTCGGCTTGTGCTCCTGCGCCAGGCGGTTCACCTGGTCGTAGTCGATCTCGCCATTGTCGGGCTTGATCCCGTACTGCGCGGCCTTGTACAGCTTGCCCGAGAAATTCACCTTGGCGCCGTGCGTCAAATGGCCGCCGTGATCGAGACTCATGCCCAAAATGGCGTCTCCCGGGCTCAATAGCGCCATGTAGACCGCCGCATTGGCCTGAGAGCCCGAGTGCGGTTGCACGTTGGCAAAATCGGCCCCGAACAGCTTCTTGGCGCGCTCGATGGCCAGGGTCTCCGCCACGTCAACGAATTCACAGCCGCCGTAGTAGCGTTTGCCGGGGTAGCCTTCGGCGTACTTGTTGGTGAGCACCGAACCCTGGGCTTCGAGCACCCGGGGGCTGGTGTAATTCTCGGATGCGATCAGCTCGATGTGGTCTTCCTGACGCTTGCGCTCGCCGGCGATGGCCTTGGCTAACTCGGGATCGAATCCTGCAATCGTCATCTGCTTATCGAACATGGGCAACCTCGGGGTTTGGACAGCCGTTGATTGTAGCCGAGGGCCGGGCAATTCCCACCAGCGTTATCGATTTTGGCCGTTCCGGACCGGGCGCAGGAGCCTTTGGCGGCCCCGCACTTCGCCCACCTCGCAAGGATTACTCTTTGAGCCCAATCTTTGGGATAATTGGGGGGTTCCCCCCCCTCGCAGCAACGTTTTCGACATAGGCAATACATGGCTCAGTTCATTTACACCATGAACCGGGTTGGCAAGGTCGTGCCGCCCAAGCGCATCATCTTGCGCGACATCTCCTTGAGTTTCTTCCCGGGCGCCAAGATCGGCGTGCTCGGCTTGAACGGCTCCGGCAAGTCCACCTTGCTGAAGATCATGTCCGGCCAGGACAAGGAGATCGAGGGCGAGGCCCGTGCGCAGGCCGGCATCAAGGTCGGATATCTGCCGCAGGAGCCGGTGCTCGACGAGACCAAGACGGTGCGGCAGGTCGTGGGCGAAGGCGTCGGAGACGTTCAGGGACTGATCGACAAGTTCAACGCGATCAGCGACCGATTCGCGGAGCCGATGTCCGATGACGAGATGACCAAGGCTCTCGAGGAGCAGGCAAAGTTCCAGGACCGGATCGACGCGGTCGACGGCTGGGAGCTCGAGCGCAAGCTCGAGATTGCGGCGGACTCGCTGCGGTTGCCGCCCTGGGACGCCCTCATCGGCAAGCTGTCCGGAGGCGAGCGGCGCCGCGTCGCGCTTTGCCGGCTGTTGCTCTCCAAGCCCGACATGCTGCTGCTCGACGAGCCCACCAATCATCTCGACGCGGAATCGGTCGCATGGCTGGAGCATTTCCTCGAGGAATATCCCTCGACCGTGATTGCCGTGACCCACGACCGCTACTTCCTCGACAACGTCGCCGAATGGATCCTGGAGCTCGATCGCGGTCATGGCATCCCGTGGCAGGGCAACTACTCCTCCTGGCTCGAACAAAAGGAGCAGCGCCTCGCGCAGGAAGAGCGCCAACAGGACGCGCTCGCCAAGACCTTGAAGCGCGAGCTCGAGTGGGTGCGCACCAATCCCAAGGCGCGGCAGGCGAAATCCAAGGCCCGATTGCAGCGTTTCGAGGAACTCTCGTCGCAAGAATTCCAGAAGCGCAATGAGACCAACGAGATCTACATTCCACCGGGCGATCGGCTCGGCGACCTAGTCATCGACGTTCAGGGATTGCGCAAAGCTTACGGCGATCGGCTGCTCATCGAGGCCTTGAGCTTCAATCTCCCCGCGGGCGGTATCGTCGGCATCATCGGACCGAATGGCGCGGGCAAGACGACCCTGTTTCGGATGCTCGCCGGCATGGAGAAGCCGGACGCGGGAGAAATCCGCGTGGGCCCCACCGTGAAGCTCGCCTACGTGGACCAGTCGCGTCAGGCGCTCAACGACAAGAATACCGTGTGGCAGGAGATCTCCGGCGGCCTCGATCTGATCAAGGTCGGCAACTACGAGACCTCCTCGCGCAGCTACGTCGGACGGTTCAATTTCAAGGGCGTGCAGCAACAACAATTCATCGGCGATCTCTCGGGCGGCGAGCGCAACCGGGTGCATCTGGCCAAAGTGCTGAAATCCGGCGGGAACGTTCTGCTCCTCGATGAGCCCACGAACGATCTCGACATCGAGACGTTGCGTGCGTTGGAAGAGGCGCTGGTCGCCTTCCCCGGCTGCGCCGTCGTGATCTCGCACGACCGTTGGTTTCTCGACCGCATCGCGACCCACATCCTGGCCTTCGAAGGCGATTCGCAAGTGGTCTGGTTCGAGGGCAACCATCAGGAATACATCGAGGACTTCAGGCGACGCAAAGGCGAGGACGCCGCCCAACCGCATCGGATCCGCTACAAACCACTGACAGGTTGAACTATGAGCATCTACATCACACCCCAGGACGAACTGCATGTCGAGCACGAGGGCATTGCCCTGACCTGCCCGCATTGCCGCACCTTGACGCACCTGACGCCGATCGCCGTGCCGAAATTCGACGATCTCAGCCGTCGCAAGCCCAAGCAAGTCGGCATCGTGTTCCGCTGCGACGCGTGCGCGGAGCCGGTGTTTTTGAAGTTCGCCGCGCGGAGCTACACCGCGCTGCGCATCGAGCTCGCCCCGGGCTTCACCGAGGTCGAGCGTGCTCCCGAGAATTTCCCGCTGACCTATCTGCCGGCGGAATCCGAGGGGCTGTTCAAGGAGGCGCTGGGTTGCTACGCCGCGGGCTTCTTCGATGCGTTCGGATCCATGGTCAGGCGCACGGCTCAATCGCTGTTTCGCGAGCTCGGCGAGCGCGGCAAACTCGAGCTCTTCGATACCCTGCAGGAAATTCGCACGCTGGCTGAGCTCGACGATGACATCTTCGCCGACGTGCGCGGCGTGCTGTTCGGCACGGACTCGGACCCACTGCCGAATCAGCCCCGCCTCGACCAGGAGAGTGCCGGCGTATTGCTCGAAGTCATGCGCGATCTGCTTTATCAGACTTTCGTGCGCAAGGCGCGGCTGGTGCAGGCCGTGAACCTGCGTCGGGGTGCGACCATGCCGCCGACCGACATGGGTGCCTGCGCGAGGGCCGCGCAGAGCTGATCGGGCGCGCTGCAGGCGCGGACGCGAGTCAGCCCAGAAATACCCGCGCGTTGCGGAACAGCCGCATCCAGGGCCCATCCTCGCCCCACACTCGGGGAGCCCAGGAGTGCTGCACCGTGCGGAACACCCGCTCGGGGTGCGGCATGACGGAGGTGACGCGGCCGTCGGCCGAGCAGACGGCGGCCGTGCCCGCCGGTGACCCGTTCGGGTTGCAGGGATACCGCTCGGTCGGCTCATCTCGAGTGTCGACGAATTGCAGTGCGATCCGGCCGAGCTCCAGGAGCCTGCCTGGATCCGAGGGGCCGGCGAATTCCGCGAATCCCTCGCCGTGCGCCACCACCACCGGCAGCACCGACTCCTCCATGCCGCGAAACAACACAGAATGGGATCGCGGCACACGGACCAGGGACAGGCGCGCTTCGTACTGTTCGGAGCGATTGCGCACGAAGCGAGGCCACCCCTCGGTTCCGGGAATGATGTCCTTGAGCGCCGACAGCATCTGACATCCGTTGCATACGCCCAGCGTGAAGGTCGAGGAGCGCTCGAAGAATGCGGTGAACTCATCGCGTGCCATCGGATTGAACAATATGGATTTTGCCCAGCCCTCGCCCGCACCGAGCACATCGCCGTAGGAGAAACCTCCACAGGCTACCATCCCGTGAAAACGCGCGAGCTGGACGCGGCGGCTCAAGATGTCGGTCATGTGCACGTCATAGGCGTCGAAGCCGGCACGTGTGAACACGGCCGCCATCTCGGTCTGGCTGTTGACGCCCTGTTCACGCAGCACCGCCACCGCGGGCCTCGCGCCCCGCAGAATATAGGAGGCGGCGACGTCCTCCCCCGGATCAAAATTTAAGGTGGCGTGCAGTCCCGGATCCTGCTCGTCGAGCAGCCGCGAATATTCCTCGCGCGCGCATTCCGGATTGTCGCGCAGCGTCTGCATGCGATAAGAGACTTCGCTCCACTGCCGATGCAGCTCCATGCGCGAGGCCGCATACACGGAGCGCCCCGCCACAGAGAGGCGCACCTGGTCGCCGACGCACGGAGCGCCGATGTCCCGCCAGTAGCCTTTGAGCCCATGACGTTCCAGAACGGCCGCGGCCTGCGCCGCGGCGTCCGCGGGGGTTTGCACGACCGCGCCGAGTTCCTCCGCGAAACATTGAGCCACCGGATCCCCGCCATCGAACGCGAGATCGAGGCCGCAATGCCCTGCAAACGCCATCTCGATCAACGCCACGAGCGCGCCGCCGTCGGACCTGTCGTGATAGGCGAGCACCAGCCCCGAGTCCTTGAGCTCGCGCATCGCCTCGAACAGCGCCCGCAGCAGCTCGGGATCGTCGAGATCGGGCGCCTGACCGCCGCGCCGCTCGAACACCTGTGCCCAGCACGATCCGCCCAGGCGGTTTTTTCCGGCTCCCAGATCGATGAGCAAAAGACGCGACGGACGGGACAGATCGAGCGCGGGCGTGAGCGTGAGCCGGGCGTCCGAGATCGGCGCAAAGGCGGAGATTACCAGCGAGACCGGCGCGACCACCGCGCGTTTGCCGCGCTCGTCGGTCCACTCGGTGCGCATCGAAAGCGAATCCTTGCCGACCGGAATCGTGATGCCAAGTTTGGCGCACAGATCGACGCCCACCGCCTTGACGGTGGCGAACAGATCCGCATCCTCGCCCGGCTGTCCGCAGGCCGCCATCCAATTCGCGGAGAGCCGGATATCGGTGAGCGCCCGCACGTCCGCGGCGATGATGTTGGTGACGGCCTCGCCGACTGCAAGCCGGCCGGAGGCCGGTGCATCGAGCAATGCCACCGGCGCGCGTTCGCCCATGGCCATGGCTTCGCCGGAATAGCCTTCGAAATCACTCAAGCTCACCGCGACATCCGCCACGGGGACCTGCCAGGGACCGACCATCTGGTCGCGGCTGACGAGGCCGCCCACCGCCCGATCGCCGATCGTGATCAGAAACGACTTATCCGCCACCGTCGGCAGCCGCAATAGCCGCTCCAGGGATTCGGCAATGGTCAGGCCGTCGGTCGAGAGTGGCGCGGGCGGCTTTGCAACGCTTGCAACGTTGCGGGTCATGCGCGGCGCGTTGCCGAGCAATACCTCCACCGGCATGTCGACCGGCATGCTGGACAGCAGTGGATCGGACACGGTGATACGCCCGTCGCCGGTGATCTCGCCGACCACGGCAAACGGACAGCGCTCGCGCTCGCACAACGCCGCGAAGCGCTCGAGACTCTTTGGGCGAAGCGCGAGCACGTAGCGCTCCTGCGCCTCGTTGCACCAGATCTCCATGGGCGAGAGCCCGGGCTCGGCACTTGGAATTTTGCGCAGATCGATTCGGCCGCCGCGGCCGGCGGTGTGCGCGATGGCCTCCGGCAATGCGTTCGACAGGCCGCCGGCCCCCACATCGTGGATGAGAAGAATGGGATTTCCCGCGCCCTGGGCCCAGCATCGATCGATGACTTCCTGGGCGCGCCGCTGAATCTCCGGGTTGCCGCGCTGCACGGACGCAAAGTCCAGATCGGAAGAACTCTGCCCGCTCCCCACCGAGGAGGCCGCACCCCCGCCCAGCCCGATCAGCATCGCCGGGCCGCCGAGTACGACCAGCGGCGCCCCCTCCACGACCTCGCATTTCTCGACATCGCTTCGCCGTATGCTGCCGAGGCCGCCCGCGATCATGATCGGCTTGTGATAGCCGCGCACCAACGAAGCGTCGCCGTCACGCGCCGTCTGCTCGAAGGTGCGGAAATACCCGCACGTGGCGGGACGGCCGAACTCGTTGTTGAATGCCGCTGCGCCGAGCGGCGCCGCAATCATGATGTCGAGGGCAGAGGCGATGCGCTCCGGTTTGCCGAGATCGGCCTCCCATGGCTGCACCATGCCGGGAATGCGCAGATTCGAGACCGAAAAGCCCGTCAACCCCACCTTGGGCTTCGCGCCGATGCCGGTGGCGCCTTCGTCGCGAATCTCGCCGCCGGAACCGGTCGAGGCGCCGGGGAACGGAGAAATGGCCGTGGGGTGATTGTGGGTCTCCACCTTCATCAGAATGTCGACCGGCTCTTGGCTTGCCGCGTAGCGCTGCGTCAGCGGGTCCGGGAAGAATCGGGTGGCGAGGGCACCCTCGATCACCGCGGCATTGTCCCGGTAGGCCGAGAGCACGCCGCGGGAATTCGCGGCATAGGTGGCCCGAATCATCCCGAACAGCGACGTGGGGCAGGCCGCTCCGTCGATGATGAAGTCCGCGTTGAAGATCTTGTGCCGGCAATGCTCGGAATTCGCCTGAGCGAACATCATGAGCTCGACATCGGTGGGGTCGCGTCCGAGCTTCCCGAAGGCACGCACCAGGTAATCGATCTCTTCCGCGGACAGTGCGAGGCCCCATTCGGCATTGGCGCGGGCGAGCGCGGCGCAACCGTCGGACCCGAGCGCGACCACGCGCAGCGGCCGGGGCGTCGCGCTGCCGAACAGATCGGGCTCCAAGGTATCCATCCAGAGCGATTCGGTCATCCGATCGTGCAGCAGCGCGCCGAGCGACTCGAGCTCATCGTGGCCGAGCGGGGATGAGGTCTCCAGGAAATAAAGCGTGCCCCGCTCCACCCGCCTCACGTCGGCAAGTCCGCACACGCGGGCGATGTCGGTCGCCTTGCTGGACCAGGGCGACACAGTGCCCAAGCGAGGGGTCACCAAGAGCTTCAGCCCGCGTTCCGCCTGAGCGTGCGGACGTGGACCGTAAGTCAATAATTTCCCGAGCACTTCGAGCTGAGATTCGTCGAGAGTTCGGACCGCATCGACGAAATGGATGAGGCGCGACGATACCGCGACCACCCGGGGCTCGCGGGACTTGAGCGACTGCAACAGCTTCTCTAACCGGAATTGCGACAGCGCGGGCGCGCCGAGCAAACTGAACATGCTGAATTCTATCAGATTTACGGGCTAAGGCGGGGTTTTGACTGCGGCCGGCACAGGGCCGGCGCGCGGCGTCTCACTTGCGCGCGTTCGAATCACCGCCCGGCGTATAAATCGGCACGGGAAACTGCGATACGTTCGATCCCTCGAGCGCCACAATCTTGGCTTGGCCCTGCTTTTTGACCTCATCGATGCGCAGCACCGAATGCATGGGCAGGTAGGTACGCTTGACCTCGTTGAATTCGGCCTTGATTCTCTCTTCGGTCGGGTCGACCACCACCGAGGATCGCTCTCCGAACACCAGTTCCTCGACTTCGATGAAGCCGAAAAGGTTTCCGTGACTCACTTTGCGAGCGTAGATCTCGTACACCTTGCCTTGATTCACGAACATAACTTTAAAAATGTGACTCGCGGCCATTTAGGAGTCTCCAGGCGTTGCTAACATTTCATTATAATATACGGGCACTTAGCGCAACCCTTTAGACCCGTCACGGGAGAACGTATGACCTTGCGGCTAAGCGTAGTCAGCGAGCATGGAATCCGGCTTGGACAGAACTCCACCAAGGTGTTCGGCGTTCACGGCGGAACCATTGGTCGCGGGACCGACAATGCCTGGATTCTACCCGACCCGGAACGCTACCTTTCGGGAAAGCACGCGCGAGTCGACTTTCGGGCGGGATCCTATGTTCTGGTGGACACGAGCTCCAACGGAACCTATGTCAACGGCTCGCAGGTTCCGCTCGGCAAGTACCACGATTACACCCTGAAGGACGGCGATTACGTGCGCCTCGGGGAGTACGAGCTCCTGGTCAGCATCGACAAGAGCAACGACTTCCCTCCGGACGAAAGTGCGATCGTGGCCTACGACGGCCAGGCGGGCTCCTCCGCGGTCAAGAAATCGACCGCCAACGATCTCGGCGCCGATCTGGATCTGAGTCTCCTGCTCGAGCCGAGCGATCGGTTGTCGAACGACTCCGGTGTGCGCCCGCGCAATGCGTACGGACAATCGGTTGCGACGGAACGCGACGGCGGCAGCATCAATCCCGAGAGTTCCGGTACGCCCTGGCACATGCTTACGCGGCCGATCAAGGTCGAAGGACGGCCGGCCGCCGAGATTGCGGCGCTCGCCGCTTCCGGTTCCGGTTCGGGCGCCGCGGCGCGCGCGCAGAATCCGGCACTGTACGAGGGCGATTTCGACCTAGGGCTCGCCGCGTTCTGCCGCGGCGCCGGCATCGATCCGCGCAACATCTCCTCCGAGACGCGCAACACCGCGCTGCAGCTCGCCGGACAGCTCCTGCGTGAGGCCGTGCTCGGATTGATGGACCTGAACCAGAGCCGCAGCGAGTTCAGAAATCGCTTCCGGATGCCCGCGGCGCCCGCGGCCGAAGGTCCGGAGTCGCCGCTGAACTTTTCGCGAGGGGTCGATGAAGCCCTGGTACGCTTGCTGACCACGACGTCGACGCGCGCCGGCTCGGTCGAGGCGATTCGCGACAACTTCCGCGAGTTGAAGGCCCAGAACGTGGCGACCATCGCCGCCAGCCGGGCGGCGTTCGAGGAGTTCCTCGGGCGCCTGAATCCGAAGGAGCTGGAGGAGCGCTTCGAGCGCGCCACCAAGCGCGGCGTATTCGGCAGCCAGAACAAGGGGAAATATTGGGACCTTTACGCCGAGATGTTCGCGGGCTTCACGCAACGGCCGACCGACGGCTTTCCGCATGCCTACACCGAGACCTTCGCCAAGGCGTATGAGGCAAAGCTGCGCGCGGCTCTTCCGCCCCGGCGCAACGCCTTTGGCGGCGCCGACGAGGAGCGCGGGGACGGCGGACCCGGCAACGATGCGACCGCGGCCGGCGACATCTAGGTCGACCCGGCGACCGCTCCACCGAGGGCGATCATGCGCCTGCTAGTGGTCGAGGATGACGACATCGTCGCGGACGCCATCGAGCGCGGGCTGTCCGCCGAGAGATTCTCCGTGCATCGCGTGTCGAGTGCGGAGGCCGCGCGTGCAGCCATCGATGCCGAGGAGTTCGCGCTCGCGGTGATCGATGTGGGCCTCCCGGGGGCCGACGGGCTCACCTTCGTGCGCCGGCTGCGCAGCGCCGGCATCGCCATGCCGACGCTCGTGTTGACCGCGCGCTGCACCTTGACCGACAAGGTCAAGGCACTGGACATCGGCGCCGACGATTTCCTGTCCAAGCCGTTCGAACCGGCCGAACTAGCCGCCCGCTGCCGCGCATTGATGCGTCGCGCCGGGGGCGCGCTCGAGGGTCTGGTCAGGCTGAACCGCATGAGCGTCGACCTCGCCGGGCATCGCTTGTGCATCGATGACGTCGAGATCGAGCTCACCGCGCGTGAATGGCTCGTCCTCGAGTGTCTGGTTCGGCGCACCGGCCAGGTTGTCCCCAAGGAGCGCGTGCAGCAGGTGCTCGCCGGTCCGGAGCAGGACATCACGGCGAATGCTGTGGAGGTTCACGTCTCGCGGTTGCGCGCCAAGTTGGGCGATGCCGCGGTCATCCGCAGTCTGCGCGGACTGGGCTATCGGCTGGAAGAAGTGAAACCCGCGTGAGCCCCTCCCCGTGAGCTCCTCGATCAGCCGCCAGTTGGTCCTGTGGCTGGCGGTCCCCCTCATGCTCCTGGCGCTTTGCGGAGCGCTGGTGCATTACTTCAACAATGTTGCGCCGGGAATGATCGCGAGCGACCGGCGCCTGAAGTCGGCGACGAATGCGTTCATGGCACGGCTCGTGGTCGACCGTCGCACGGTGTCGCTCGACGCCGCCGCAGACGGCAAACCGGCACTGGCACCGGCCAATTCCGTCGACTTCTCGGTGCGCGACCAGACCGGGAAGCTCCTGCTGGGAGATGAGCACATTCCGGCCGTCGCGATTGCCGACGCGGCGGCACAGATGTCCGCCGTGCTGCAGCTCGAGGGTCGAAGCCTTCGGGCGTTGACCACCCGTTTCGACACCTCCGCGGGGATTCTCATCGTGACGGCGGTGGACCTGGCCGGGGGTTCCGAGCCTGCGGCGCGCTACGGCTTGATGAGCACGCTGTTGTGGGACTTCGTGCAGCTCGACATCACGCTGGTGCTGGTGTGGTTCGGCATCCAGCTGGGCCTCAGGCCCATGAAGAAGCTGCGCGAGGAAATCGCACGACGTTCGGCCCTGGATCTGCGCCCCATCGACGAGAGCTCCGTTCCCCGCGAAATCGCGCCGGTGGTGGTGACGCTGAATCGTCTGTTCCAGATGCTGCGCACCTCGGTGCAGTCGCAGCAGCAATTCATCGCCAACACCGCTCACCAGTTGCGTACGCCGATCACCGGCATGCAGGCACAATTGGATATTCTCGCCGCGGAGCCCGCCGCCGCGCCGATCAAGAACCGTGTGGCGACGCTGCAGGAGGCGATCCGACAGCTCGCCCACTCGGCGAATCAACTGCTCACTCTGGCGCGCGCCGATCCGGCCATCAATGTCGTCAGCAAGAATCAGCGGGTGTCGCTCAAGACCATCGCCGAAGAGGTGATCGCGAAATTTTTCGACCGGGCTCTGCTGGCTCGGATCGATCTGGGCGCGGAGGTTCAGCCGGCCACCCTCGAGGCTGATCCCTCGCTCCTCGACGATATGTTGAGCAACCTGGTCGACAATGCGCTCAAGTACACGCCCGCGGGAGGCACGGTGACCGTCATCACCGGCGAGCGTGGCGCAAAGGCGTTCATCGCCGTGGAAGACAGCGGTCCGGGAATTCCGGAAAGCGAGCGCGAGCGGGTCAAGCAGCGCTTCTACCGGCTGCCGAATTCGCCCGGCCACGGCTCAGGCCTGGGTCTCGCGATCGTCGCCGAGATCGCGGGATTGTACGGAGCCTCGCTCGTGATCGAATCCGGCGCGGGCGGCGTCGGCACGCGCGTCTCGCTGCAATTTACCTGACGATTTAACCGGCGGATATTGAGAGCCGCGTCGCGCTTACGCGAGTGTCTGACACGCCCGCTTCACATTCTTCGCATGTCGGAATGCATCGACAGTTTGATGCAAGCTTGCGTCCCTAGGATGCGGGCCATGAACTTCGAAGCATTTGCTGACGGGCGAGATGGCTCTCGGCGACAGGCCGCCGGATACCCGCGTTCTGTCCAACCGGACGCCGGCTTCACGTTGATCGAATTGTTGGTGACGCTGACCGTGGGGGGCATCCTCGCAGCGATGGCCGTGCCCGCATTCAACAGTTTCGTCCAGAACGACCGCCAGGTCGGCCAGGCGAACTCGCTCGTTATCAGCTTTAACTATGCGCGGGCGGAGGCGATCAAGCAGAACCTCGCGGTGGGAATCAGCGTCTGTCCGTCGGCCAACGGCACGAGCTGTTCGGGCAGCAACGATTGGCAAGGGGGATGGATCGTGACCACCGACCCCACCGGCGCGACGCCCGATGCCACCTTGCAAGCGGTCCCCGCCCTGTCGCCCAGCACCACGTTGTACCCACACGGAACTGGGCAAACCGGCGTCGTGTTTCACTCGACCGGGCTCGTGAGTGCGCCGGTGACCATCAATATTTGCGACTCGCGCGGCGCTGCCTACGCGCGTGATGTAGAGCTCAATGCAACGGGCAGAGCCGCCACGTCACAGACTCCCGGACAAACGGTCAGCGGCATCCCCATGAGCTGCTCATGAGCATCATCTTCGAACCACCAACCCGGTCGCCGGTAGCCGCGCGTGCCGAGGCGGGCTTCACCATGGTCGAAGTGCTGGTGGCGCTGGTCGTCATGAGCACGGGCCTCCTCGGCATCGCCAAGCTCGTGTTGTATTCGGCACATTCCAACGACAGCGCATACATGCGCAGCCAGGCGACCGAGCTCGCGTACGAGATCCTTGACACCATGCGCGCAAACAGGGCCCAGGCGCTTGCCGGCAGCTACAATACCGCGCTTGCCACAGGGCCGGCGCTTCCCGGAGCGCTCTGCCTCGGCACGGGTGCGAACTGCACGGCCGCGCAGCTCGCGGCCTACGATGTCTATCAGTGGAAAGAGCGGCTGGCGGCGCCGGCGGGGGCGCTGCCCTCGGGCGAGGGGAGCGTCTCCATCGTCGGGGCGAATCCCGCGACCGCGACCATCATCGTGAGCTGGGACGACAGTGCCGCACAGGCGGCCATCGCCCAAACGGGCTACGGCGTCGTCACCCCCATGACCATCACCCTGGAGACCGTGCTATGAAGCGCGCGCGCGACTGCACCCGCGGCTTTTCGCTGGTCGAGTTCATGATCGCCATCACGCTCGCGCTCATCGTGACAGTCGCCGTGCTGTCGGTTTTTCTGGGTTCGAGATCCTCTTTCATGTCCACGTCGGGGACCGGTGCCGTCGCGGACAACGGCCGCTTTGCCCTATCGTTCCTGCAAGCTGCGGTGCGAAGCGCCGGCTACATGGCCTGCAACACCACTCAGCGCCAGCTGTCGATGCTGAATGGGGTGGGTACCCTGCCCTACGCGTTCACTCAACCGTTGGGTGGCTTCGAGGCGAACGCCACCGGCGGCGCGGGCGCCTTCAACCTGACGGCGCCGCCGGTCGCGCCCGATGCGTCGGCCGGCGACTGGGCCGGGGGCCTCGACCCGAATCTGGCCAATCTCGTGGTCAAGAACAGCGATGTGCTGGTGGTCTCCTCGACGCTACCGTACAGCCAAACCTCGTATGTCACCGCCATCTCGGATGGCGCATCGAACTTCACCGTCAACCAGCAAGGCAGCTTGCAAAACAACCAGATCGCCGTGATCTCGGATTGCGCGAAGTCCGTTGCTTTCCAAATCACGGGCGTCACACCGTCGGGAACGAATGCGGTCATCTCGCACACCATGGCTGGAGCGCCGGGCAATAACGCGTCCGCGTTGCCGGCAAGCTTCCCGATGGGGGCCGAAGTCGCCCCGATCGACACCACGGTGTATTTCATCGGCCAGGGCGCCGATGGGGACGCCGCGCTGTTCGAATACGATCTGTACGGCGGCTCTCTCACCACCACCGGCGGCTTCACCGCCACACCGAACGAGCTCGTCCCCGACATCGAAGCGATGCAGGTGCTCTATGGCCTGGACACGGGCGGCACGCAAGTTCCGAGCACCTACGTCACGGCCGACCAGGTCGCGAACTTCAATCTGGTCATGAGCGTCAAGATCGCGGTGCTCGCCGCGAGCGCCCCAGGCGCAGTGCCACAGGGACCCGCGCGCACATTCAATCTTCTCGGCAACATCGTCACCGCGCCGGCCGACACGCGCGCGCGTCAGGTTTTTGAGATCACCGTATCCCTGCGGGACATGGAAACATGAAGAGTCGGCGCATGCGCTCATCGGTCTATCCGCGCCGTCCGGAACGCCAACGCGGCGTGATCCTGTTCGTCGCGCTCATTCTGTTGGTCATACTGAGCTTGCTCGGCGTCACGGCCGCTCGTTTGCAGACCTCCGAAGAGCGCATGGCGCGCAACGAGGCCAATCATCAAATGGGAGCGCAGGCGGCGGAGGCGGCGCTGCGCAACGCGGAAGCCAACATCGCCGGCGGTGCGTTCACGGCCTTGACCTCCAATACAGCGGGTCAATACACGCTCGATTGGAACAACGGGCCCTGGGCGTCGCTCATCAATTGGAACGACCCCACGCAGACGCTCTCCTACAGCGCTCCGGTCACGGCGGGCGTCGCGGCCGGTCCGGCTTTGGGGGCGCTGCCGCCAACGGTGCCGTCGCCAACCTATATCGTCGAGCAGCTGCCGGCGGTCACCATCCCGGGCGATAACCTCGCCTGCACGGGATACGGATGTCCGACCGGAACCGTTTCGGTTTATCGAGTGACAGCGACCGGCACCGGCGCGGACCAGAGCACCACCACCACCCTGCAGAGTATCTATCGTTAGACGCTGACGATCCGAGGAAACTTTATGAAGATGCCCTCTAAAGCGCGACCTCTGTTTTGGCGATTCGCCGTGGCGGCGTACTCGTTCGGAATGACTTTGGCGCTGCCGGTGAACGCGGCGCCACCGCCGAACGTCCCGATCACGCAGGTACCCATGACCGTCGTGATTCCGGCGCATCCTCAGATTGTGCTCGCGCTCGGCAATTCGCAGTCGATGGACGGCGACCTGAGCGGCGCGATCTACACCGGGTCGGGCGGCCTGGGGACCTATCCGGAACTCGCGAGCTCCTCCTCGCCCGTTAACTACACCATCCCAGGCGGATTTACCCCGCCGGTGAATCCGGGCTCCGGCGGCACGGCGCCTTACACGGTGGTGTCGGCAGGAGGAGTGCAGACCGACAACTCGGCCAGCCGGCTGAATGTCGCCAAAGCCGGCATCACCTCGATCTTGAACAATTACATTGCCGATGCCGATTTTGCGCTGCTGGACTATCAGGTCGGCGGCTTGAACGAGTACACGACCTGGGTATACCAGATGAGCCAGCCGGGAGGGTTCACTTTCACGTCGATCCCCGGCGCCAATGAGTCCGTCGCGAATCCCTGCTACCAGGTGAATCCCTTCGTGGGCGACACGGTGGCATCGGATTGCGTGCAGCTTGCCTTCCATTACGGTTGGGGCGCCGGGGTTTTCACGCAGCCGTACATGATCGTCGGCGCGAGCAGCGATGACCCGCAGATCAATGACGTGCTATATGCCGGAAACTACTTCGATCCCGTGTGCGTGGTGTTCAACGGGCCGAACCCACCCACTCCGTTCCCACCGTATGACAACATCGTTTCCTATGAGAATGGGTGGGTGTACGAGCAGTACTACAACGAAGTGAACAGTTGCGCCACCATCACCGGTCCGACCAACGCAGGATACGTGCCGTATTCGCAGGAAGTCATGTACGAGGAGCGCGGCTTCGGCTTCTACACCTTCAGCGAATCATCCACCACCGGCAATGTGGTCGTGCCGATGACCTCGGCCGGCGGCACTCCCACTCCGACCACGGTGGCCACGGCGCTCGCGGCCTTCACGCCTTCGCTCGCGCCCGAGACCAATCAGAGCGGCAGCGCCGACATCAAGGCGTCCGCGACGCAGTCGCCGATCGCGGGGCTCCTGCAGGGAGCCGGTACGATTTTCAGCCATAATCCGCCGACCACCAATGGCTGCGTGGCGCAGCGCTACGTGGTGCTGGTAACCGACGGCCTTCCCACCATGGACCTGTCCGGCTACTCCTGGCCTCCGCTCGGCAGCTCCGCAGCCGCCGGCTACGGCGTGAGCGCCACCTTCGACCTGCCTCCGGCGCCCGCTCCGGCCCCGAACGGTACCGGCGCTCTTTTGTCCACCAACGATCAAGCGATGACGGACACGATCAAGGCCATCCAGGCGCTCAACAGCGGCCCGAATCCGATCAAAACCTACATCATCGGTCTGGGCGCCGGCGTCAACCAGGCCGTCAACCCCGTCGCCTGGCAGACGCTCACCGCCATGGCCTATGCCGGGGGTACCACCAACTTCTTTCCGGCGAACAGCCCGGGGCAGGTGACCGACGACCTGCAGATCATCATCACCCAGATTCTGGCGGCAACTCAGGCCACATCGTCCGCCGCGGTCAACTCGACCGGCCTCAATACGAGCTCGGTGGTGTACCAATCCCAGTTCACGACATCCGACCTGTACCAGGACTGGACCGGCAATCTGTTCGCGTATCCGATCAATCCCAACACCGGCGTGACCGGCGCCGCCCTGTGGAGCTCGCAGACACAGCTCGACGCTCAGCCCTGGGATACCGGCCGGCTCATCGCCACCTGGGACCCGGTCGCGGGCAATGCCATCCCGTTCCAGTGGAACACCGGCACGCCGGCTTCCGGAATCGCAACCTCCACCGTGCTCGGACAGGATCTCGAGACCTTCGCGGCGGACACCAACGGCCAGGACGTGCTGCAATTCTTGCGCGGCGCCAATGCCAAGGAGGTGCGCAATGGCGGACAGTTCCGAAACCGCACGCACAAGCTCGGCGACATCGTCAACAGCAACCCCGTCTACATCGGTACGCCGACCTCGAGCAATCAATCGACCTCGTACCTCGCCTTTGCTCAAACCAATGCGAATCGGCCGCCGGTTCTGTACGTCGGTGCGAACGACGGCATGCTGCACGCGTTCGATGCGACGACCGGCAATGAGCGGTTCGCGTACATGCCGACGGGCAGCTACGCCAATCTGGCGAAGCTCGCGAACCCCTACTACAACGCCGTGCATCAATTCTATGTGAACGGGTCGCCCCAGGCGTTCGACGTGCAGTTCACCGACTTAAGCTGGCACACGCTGCTCGTCAGCGCGGAGGCGCAGGGCGGCAACAGCGTGTTCGCCATGGACGTGAGCAATCCGGCCAACATCACCTCGGAAAGCGCGCTCGCCTCGGCGGTACTCTGGGATTTCACGGATCCTGACATGGGTCTGGGCTTCAGCACGCCCTCCATTGCGAGCACCGCCGACGGATGGCAGGTCTTCTTCGGCAATGGCTACAACAGCGCGCACGGCAAACCTTTCCTGTATGCGCTCGATCCACAGCATGGCACCATCACCGCGAAAATAGACCTGTGCGCCGCAGTTCCCACCGCGTGCAACCTGGCGGCGGCCAATGGGCTGTCCACCGCCATCGTGGTGAACTCAGGCGGCGTGCTCGCCGGCTTCGCGAATTTGGTGTACGCCGGAGACCTGCAGGGTAACCTGTGGCGCGTCGACATCTCCAATACCAATCCGACCCTCTGGACGGTGAGCGTGCTATTCCAGGCACGCGATTCGAGCGGCCACGTCCAGCCCATCGAAACTTCGCCGGTGGCGACGCTCAATCCCCGTTATCCGCAGGTGCTCGGCACCATGGTGTTTTTTGCGACCGGGCAATTTTTGGGGACGCCCGACTTGAGCAACACCCACACCCAAACCATCTACGGCGTCTACGACCCGCCCTCGGGGTATGCTTCGCCCATGCTGCGCGCGAACCTGCAGCAGCAGATTCTGTCTACGACCATGCTGGCGGGGAATACGGTGGCCGTGGTCACCTCGAACGCGGTTTCGATCCCGGCGATCAAGGGCTGGTACATCGACCTGACGCTGCTCAGCGGAGAGCGTGCGGTAACCGACCCCCGGCTCGAGAGCGGCGGAGCGTTGGTGCTCACGACCTATGCGCCGAACAGCAACGTCTGCGTGGGCGGCGGCTCGGCCTACTTGTACGTCTTGAACTATGCGACCGGAGGGGCGTTCCCAAGCCCGCAGTTCGACGCCAACCATGATGGGTCGGTGAACAGCGGCGACAGCACTCCCTTGGGCAATCCGGTCGGTGAGTTTTTGGGCAACATTTTCGCGACGGGGGCCACCATCCGGTCGAACCCCGCAGGCGCGATGAAATTGATCACGGAATCGAACGGCACGATACTACCCGTGCAAGAGGTCGGAAACAGCAAGAGCCGCACCGCATGGTGGGAGATTCGCAAATGAAATCCTTGAGACCGAGCTTATTGAGTTGTTTATTGATCGCACCGGCGCTGATCGCCGGAATGTCGCCCGATCGAGCCTTCGGCTCGCACGCGCTCGCGCAGCCGATCGTGGGCCAAATCACCGCCTCGCCGACGAGCACCGAGATCGAGGTGAACCATCATCCCTACCACATCAAGGCGCACAGCCCGGCGGAGAAAACCTCACCCACCCTCAACGTCGGGCAGAAGGTGTCCTTGATACTCGATGGACCGTCGGGCGACGCGAAATCGAACGTCATCGGCATATCCAACGCGCCCAGCACATGAAGGCCGCGATGAGCAACAACCAAGGGTTTTCGCTGATCGAACTGATGATCACCGTGGCGATCGTCGCGATTCTGGCGGCCATCGCCATTCCCTCTTATAGCGCGTTCACTCAGCGCTCCAACCGGACCGACGCGACCCGTACGCTCACCTTCGATGCGCAGGCCCTCGAACGCTGTTACTCGCAGACCTTCAGCTACAGCCCCTGTGCCGGAGTCACGATCGGGACATCCGCCTCGCCGCAGGGATACTACAGCGTGGTGGTGGCGGTTCAGGCCAATCCGGCTGCGTTCACGATTACGGCGACCGCCGTAAATGCCCCGCAGACCTCGGACTCCGCCTGCCAGACGTTCACCGTCAACAGCTCGGGTACTCAAGGCGCATTGAACAGCGCGAGTGCTCCCAATACGCAGACGTGTTGGGGATCGACCTAGCTGACGCTCTACGCCTGCTTGACGGGCGGTGTACCCCTGATTCCACGCCGCCGGGCATGACATATGGCCCGGGAATGTGCGCACCGCGTGCCATTTTATTACGGCGCGTCAAGCGCCGGCGTCGATATTCGCGGTTCCTGAAGCCACTATTTATGTGATTTTCGTCTCACTTCGGCTGATAAAATCCCTCGCCGTCAGTTTCAAGCAAGTTTCCTTCTTTAGGATGGCGACATGGATCACAGGCTATCCAAGGCCAGCGCAGGTTTCACCTTGACCGAAATGGTCATCGCGATGTCGATCGTGGCGATCCTGATGACCATCGGTGTGCCCTCGTTCAAATACGTCACGACCTCGAATCGGATCTCGACCGAAGTGAACGGGCTCCTCGGGGACATGCAGTTCGCGCGCAGCGAAGCCATCAAGGAGGGCCTGCCGGTGACGGTATGCACCTCTACCGACGGACTGACCTGCGCCCCGAACAGTGACTGGCACGGCGGCTGGATCGTGTACCTGAATTGGAATTCGGCTAATGACCCCCAAAACGCCGCCGCCGTCATCCGCTGGCAGACGGCGTTTTCCTCCACTGACACGTTCGAACCATCCAGCGGCAACTTCCAGGCGATCACGTTCAACCGGGAAGGTTATGCGAGCACCCAGAACCCCCAGACAGTCACGCTCCTGCTGCACGACCTCACTTCCAACGTGGCTTGGACGCGCTGCCTTGCCATTACCACGGTCGGCATGCTGACCACCCAAAGGGCCGGTACGGGGAATTGCTCGTGACTCGGCGCAGCATTCAGACCTCCCGCGGATTCAGCCTGGTCGAGGTGATGGTAGCGCTGGTGGTCTGCGCCATCGGGCTGCTTGGGCTCGCCAAGATGGAATCCCTGGCGGTGTCCAGCACCTCGGTCGCCGCCGCCCGCTCGATCGCCGCCATCCAAGCCTCGAGCCTCGCCGCCGCGATGCATGCCAACCGAGGTTATTGGGCCTCGGGCACCGCCCCGGCTTCGGCCACCGTGACCGTCGTCAACAACACGACGACTATTTCGGACCCCGTGCTGAACTCGCCGCCGCCGAACAGCTGTTCCGTGCCCGGGACGACTAGCTGCACAGCCGACCAGATGGCCGCCTTCGACGTGCAGAGTTGGGCGACCTCGTTGGGGGCGCTCCTGCCGGGCTCCTTCTCCACCATCACCTGTACCACGACCGCCTTCCCGGTCACGTGCACCATCCAGATTCAGTGGACGGAGAACGCGGTGGCGGCGAATGCGCAGCAGACCCAACTCAATTTGCTGCAGACCCCGACTTACGTGCTTTACGTGCAACCATGAGCGCAGCAGTCACACTGCGGCCGAATCCCGCGCATCACTCCGGTCAGCGCGGCTTCACCCTGATCGAGCTCATGATCTCGGTTTTGATCGCACTGTTTCTCACCGGCGGCCTCCTGACGCTCGTGCAGGCGATGAAGAAGACCACTAGCGTGCAGAGCGGCATGTCGCAGCTCCAGGACAGCGAACGCATGGCGATGACGCTGATGGCCGACGTGATCCAGAGCGCCGGCTACTTTCCCCAACCGACCGTCAGGACAGCGGCGGGCGAGTTTCCCATCACCGGCGCGTTCACGTTCGCCGGCCAATCGGTGGTCGGGTCCGGCGCGCTCGGGGATCCGGCGCAACCCGGCAACAGCATCACGGTGCGCTACGAGACCGGTGGCACCACGCCGCCGCCGCCGCCGCCGATCGTGGGGCCGGATAACACCATCGACTGCACCGGAAACACCAGCCCCGGTCTGACCCTGTTGACCAATACCTTCCTCGTCCTTCCGGATCCAAATCCCAGCGTCCCGCCAACGTACGATCTGGCCTGCCAGCTTCAAAACAGCGCCGCGGGCACCAACAACACCGTTTACCTGGTGAGCGGCGTCACCCAGCTGCAGGTTCTTTACGGCGTTCAAACCAATCCTGCCGTCAACAACGGCTCGGCGGACACTTACTTGGATGCCGCGAGCGTTGGCATTTACTGGAGCAAGATCGTGTCGGTGAAAATCACCCTGACCTTCGTCAATCCGCTCTATGGGAGTCTGGCCGGCCAGAGCATGACTGTGCCGCCGACCATCCAGTTCACGCGCGTCATCGACGTCATGAACAAGACCGGGGTCACCTGATGCGCCGGGCATCCCAACACGACGTGCGGCACCGCGAAGCGCAACGCGGCATGGTGCTGATCACCGCGCTGCTACTGCTGATCGTCGTGACCATCCTGGCCGTGGGCATGTTCCGCAGCTTCGGCTTGGACGAGAAAATCGCCGGCAACGTGCGCGAGAAGCACCGTGCGGTGAACGCCGCGGAGACCGCGGAGGAATACGCGGAATGGTGGCTGGCCAACGGCAACGGCGGCGCCGGCAGCGGAGTCGTCTGTGCGCCTCCTTTGGTGTCCGCCACGACCGGCGAGGTGTGCTCAAACGTGCTG
The DNA here is from genome assembly GCA_050012215.1 of Steroidobacteraceae bacterium. Taxonomy (GTDB): domain Bacteria; phylum Pseudomonadota; class Gammaproteobacteria; order Steroidobacterales; family Steroidobacteraceae; genus Bog-1198. The sequence continues at coordinate 75,606 of JBEKHO010000004.1, read as the reverse complement.
ACCAACGCGTGGACGTTGCCCATGCCTTGGACCAACGGCGTGGCCTACGCCGTGCCGGCGTCCGCGCCGCCGTCGATGGTGATCACGCCGACCAACGGCCTCGGTCCGTCCGCGCAGAATTCGTTCTATTACGCGCCAACTTTTTATATTTCCTATCTGGGACAGACGCCGAACGGCCTCGGCACCTTGTATCAAATCGACGCCGCGGGATATGCAGGAAGCCCGGATACCACGGCCGTCGTCGAGAGTACTTATCTCGTGCAGCAAAGCGTCAGGGATTTGGGAGGCTTGTGATGAACATGAAACTGATCGCCGCCCTGTGCGTGCTGTCGATCACGGGCTCGATGCCCATGCTCGCGCGCGCGCAGACGGTATTCACGGAAAACTTTACCGGCACCACCACGCAGAACTCGTGGTATTTCGCGAACGGCGCCTGTCTGACCGCGGGCACTGCCGGTACCTCGACCGCCGCGAATCCAGCCTGTGTCGGCCTGTCCTATTACATCGCCAAGGGCGATACGCTGATCGGCGGCGACACCGGCTCCCTCCCCGATGTCACCTCGGGCGCGTTGCGCTTCACCAATTGGTTCGGCGAGAACGGCGCCATCCTGTCCAACTTCACCTTTCCACTGACGGGAACCGGAGCACAGGGACTGCAGGTGTCCTTCACCACGGTCACCTATGAAGGCGACTCGGGCGGCGGCGGCCATGACGGCGCCGACGGCATCAGCTTCTTCCTGCAAGACAGCTCCTATACGCCCGACGTGGGCGCATTCGGCGGCAGCTTGGGCTATACCTGCTCCAATACGAACAACGATGGCACGCTGCGCGCCTCGGGCATACCGCGAGGTTACGATGGATTGTCCGGAGGTTTCGTCGGCCTCGGCATCGACGAATTCGGCAATTTCTTGAATCAACCCGACAACACCGCGAGCGGCGATCTGAACCTGGCGGGAACGGGGGACTATCAACCGGGACGTATCGGCCTGCGCGGTCCCGGCAATACCAGCTGGACCTCGTTGAGCACCGGCAGCGCAACCTCGGCGTATTACCCGGCGACGCTGACCAACGCGCAGAAGGCTGCGGCCGTGCAACAAGCTTGCAGCACCGGATATGCCTGGGACTACACCCAATCGCCTGCGGTCGAAACGACGGTCCAATTGACCGACTACACCGCGATTCCGAGGGCCTTTTCGATTCTGCCGACGATCGACCCCATCGCGAACGAGTCGGCAACCATGCGCTCGCAGGCGGTGCCCATCACCTACAATCTCAAAGTGGTGCCCGGCTCCGGCGGTACCGCGCTGTTGAGCCTCTCCTATAGCTACAACGGGGGCGCGTTGCAGAACGTGATCTCGTCCCAGGACATCACCAAAGGGGGCACGATTCCGGTGCCCGCCAACGTGCGCTTCGGCTTCGCAGGCTCCACCGGCGGCAGCCGCAACATTCACGAGATCATGTGCTTCCAGGCGACCCCGTCGAACGCGGCGCAGAGTTCGGCTGGCCTCAACCAGAAGCAGACGGCGAAGGTTCAGACGGGTACGCAGGTGTATTTCGCCTATTACAACCCCGCGACCCTGGCCGGCTCACTCACCTCCCAGTACCTCGTGGGCGACACGACCAACGCAAATGACCTGTTCATCAGCTCGACGGTCAATTGGGACGGCTCCTGCGTGCTGACGGGTCCGTCCGGCGGCACCTGCACCTATCCGGGCGCGCCGACGGCGGCGGAGACGAACGTGCAACGGGTCGTGTTCACCTGGAACGGCAGCGGCGGCGTTCCGTTCGAGTATGCGAACCTGAGCACCAACTGGCCGCTGGCATCGCTCAACCAGCAGGCGCTGCTCGATGCCGGCGACGGCACCACGTGGGTGCCCGCCCCGCCGCAGGCGTACTCACGCCTGGACTATCTGCGCGGCGACCGCAGTAACGAGCAGACCCCCGCCGCGAGCTCGAGCACCACCTATCAGGGCGTGTTCCGTGACCGCACCAGCGTGCTCGGCGACATCATCGACTCGAGTCCCACCTGGGTGGGACCGCCGAATTCGCCTTATCCCGATGCCTGGGCGGACAAGTACCCGCCGGCTTCTGGCGGAGAGAGCTACCCGGAAAATGCCGGTCAGCCGTATGCCAATTTCGCTTCCTCGACCGGCATGGGTACCCGCACCAACGTGGTCTACGCGGGAGCGAACGACGGCATGCTGCATGGCTTCCGGTCGGGCTATTTCGACGCCACGAACACCTATCAGCCGGCGAGCAACGACGGCTACGAAGTGATGGCCTACGTCCCGGGATACGTCGTCAACCACATCCAGAACGCCACCATTGCCCCACTCAACTACTCCGACCCGCAGTATGGCCATCGGTTCGACGTCGACGCGCCTCCGGGCGCGGGCGACCTTTTCTACGGCGGCAGCTGGCATACGTGGCTGGTCGGCGGTCTCGGCCCCGGCGGCAAGGCGATTTATGCGCTCGACGTGACCAATCCGGGACTTGCCGGCGGAGACAATTTCGCGGAGAACGGCAGCCCCCCGCAAAGCACTCCGGCGAGCACCGTGGTTGGCGAGTGGAGCTCGCAGAAGTTCACCGTGGGCGCCACGACCACGGCGGTCAACTCGTTGAGCTGCACGAATACCTCGCAGCTGAACGCGTCCAACTGTTACAACAATCTCGGCGACACGTACGGGGTGCCGCAGATACGCCGTTTCCACAATGGTATGTGGGGAGCCGTGATCGGCAACGGCCAAGGGAGCGCCAGCGGCGATGCCGGCATTTACGTGATGCTGGTCGACCCCGCGTTGGGCCCCGGCAATATCACTTTCGTCTACCTCAGTACCGGCACGGGCTCGCTCGCCAGTCCGAATGGCATCGACTACACGACACCTGCGGATCTCGACGGCGACCACATCACCGACTTCGTGTACGCCGGCGACCTGCAAGGGCACGTCTGGCGCTTCGATCTCACCGGCAGCAACGCCGCGAACTGGGGCGTCACCAACGCATCCGGTGTGTCGATCAATGCCGCAACGGGCGGCGGCGGCAGCGTCACACCGCTGTTCACCACCCCGGGCGGGCAGCCCATCACCACGAAGCTCGTCATCGCCTCCGTCGCGGGCGCGATCAACCCGCGCGTGCTGGTCGAATTCGGAACCGGCATGCAGACGCCGATCACCAATTATTCCTCCGGAAGCTTCTCCACCGCCGCTCAAGCCTTGTACGGCATTTGGGACTGGAATCTCGGTGCGTGGAACGGGAATTCAGTGGTGCAATACACCAGCTTGCCCGGTAATGGGATACCCGCACCGGGCTCGTCGCTCTCCGGCACCTCGAATCTGGTTCAACAGACGATCGGCGGCCCCTACGCGGCGACGGTCGCGGGCACGGGAAGCGATTACCGTACACTCACGAGCTACCCCGTGTGCTACGCCGATTCGGCGGGTTGCAACGCCTATGGGTGGTACATTTCCCTGGTTTCCGGAAACGCCTACACGCCGGATCCGGCCACGCCGCAGAACGGCAACGCGCAATATGCCTCAGCGCCGCTGGTCTACGAGCAGGTGATATTCAACCCATCCCTGGAAGACGGCGCGTTCGTCGTGAACACCACGATCCCTCCGGCCTCTTCGGCCACCATGTGTTTTGCCGCGAGTGAATCGGGTTGGACGATGGCGGTCAACCCCGCGACCGGCGGCGCCTTCACCAACTCGTTCTTCGGTACGCCGGCGCATAACTTCCTCAATGTCACCACCACCGACGCGAACGGCAACTCCTCCACGTCGGTGGTGAGCGGCGTGGCCTTGGGCGGCACCGGCAGCACCTCCGTCGTGGTCCAGGGCACGCAGAGCTATCTGGTCACTCAGACCGTGTCGGGAACCGGTGCGCTGATGTCGATCAATCCGCCGGGCGGCTTGATCGGCAGCCGTCTCACCTGGATCGAGCGGCGCTAGCGGGCAGCCCTGAGGATAGCCATCATGACCAGATCCCATCGATCCAAGTGCAGACGAGACCTGGGTGTGCAGCATCACTCCGAGGGCTTCTCGCTGATAGAGCTCGTGGTCACGATGGGAATCGCGGCCATCCTGGCCTCGATCGCCATCCCGGCGTACAACAGCTACGTGCTGAAATCGCACCGTACGGAAGCGAAGACTGCGTTACTGGACCTCGCCAGCATGGAAGAGCGCTACTTCAGCACGAACAACGCGTACAGCCAGCTTCCCACCGATCTTGGTTATCCGGGCGCGGGGTTTCCTGTGATCGTGGGGAACCAGTACTATCGGGTCGACATCAACCCGTTGCTCTGGGCGGGAGCAACCGCACCGACGGCCGGCAACGCCGCGGGATCGCCCGCCACGTATGCATTCACGGCAACCCCGATCAACCAGCAGGTCAACGACGCGGCTTGCACGAGTTTTGGTATCAGCTCGAACGGAACGAAGACAGCCACCGGCCCCGGCGCAAATCCGAGCGTCGACTGCTGGAACTGAGCTTCGCCGCCGCTGGTAGCTAGTTGACGCTGTACCCCCGCCCCTGGATACAGGCCGCGAGCGCCCGCTGGTAGTCCGGGCCGTTGGTCCCGAGGCCCACCTGATCCGAGGCCCACTTCTCGCACGCGAGCTTATCGGTGCGCTGCAGCTCGTCGCTCTGGCCGTTTTTCGGGTACATGAACATCCGCGGCTGAGCTTGCGCGAGCGGCTGGCTTTGCAGAGGGGCACCCGCACCCGCTTGCGGAGGCGCAGGTGCGCTCGCAGCCGCGCCCGCGGCGTTGGGGTCTCCCTGGTACTGGCTGTCCGCCGGGTACTGGCTGTCGGGAGGGGGTGCCGCATTGGGGCCCGCGCCGCTCGAGTCCGCTACGGGCGGAGGATCCGTGGCCACATAGCCGCTGTAGTCGGGGCTCCAGGTGTAATACGCATCATTGGCGTAGTAGTAGGGAATCCCGCCGTACCAATACGTCGCATAAGCGAGCGGCAGGGCGGCGAGGAACCACGAATAGCCGAGACCATAATAGGCCCGCGGCCAGTACCCGCCGCGCCAGTAGCCGCCACGCCAGTAGGCACCCGTCGAATAGCCGTGATATCCGCCATAACCGCCGCGGTAGGACCCGCCCGCATATCCGCGGCCCGCGTACGATGCCCCGTGATAAGCCCCGCCGTAGCCATGAGCGCCCGCCGCGTAGCCGCGCGAGGCCCCGCTATAAGCTGCGGCCCCGCCGCCATAGCCACGCGCTCCGCCTGCGGCATAATGGGCCGCCGGCGCAAAATGCCCGCCTCCGCTGAAATGTTGCGCTGCGGCAGCGTGACCCCCGCCACTCGCATGACCTCCACCGCCTGCCGCGTGGCCGCCGCCCCCGCCGTGACCACCCCCGCCCCCGGGATGCGCCTCAGCAAGCACCGGGCCGGCCGTCAGCACCGCTGCGAGGATTCCGACCGCAAGACCCGAAACTATACTCATGGATGCTGTCTCCGCGGCCAGAGCGGGCGTTCTGCGCACTTCCCGGCCAAATTCGAAACCCCAGGCTCCCTAACGATAACAACGCGAGTCTGTCGATTGGGTGCACTCGCTGCGGGTGAAAGTTAGTTAATGGAGGTGGAGCTCAGTCCACACGCCATTTGGCACTGAACATGACGTAAGCCGTCCGGCCGGGCGCCGGCTCGAAATATCGAGAATTGCTCTCGTTGACGATCACAGAACCGATATAGGCCCGATCGGTGAGGTTATCAAGGCGAATGAACTCGCTCAGCTGCCAACGCCGGGTCTGCTGTTCGAAGCCCGTATGAAAGTTGGTTTCCCAATAAGACGGTGCGGATGCCGTGTTGCGATCGTCGGCATAGATCTTGGCCCGCGCCTGCTCCTCGAGCGTGGCCGAAAAACCGAGCGGTGCGTAGCGCCAGGTAAGTCCGGCGTACAGCGCGTTGCGGGCCACCGCCGGTAGATAACGGCCGGCTGCGACGGTCGCCGCAAGGCAGGGCGTCCCGACGCAGGTTTGGTACGCCTGGCCGACCACGGCACGAATGAAGGTGTAGGCCAGGCGGCTTGAGAAGCCGCCGGCCCAATCCGCATCCACCGAGGCCTCGGCGCCATGCCGCGATGTCTCGCCGATGTTCTGCTCGACGGCGCGGCCGTTGAAATTCTGCAGCACCGCGAGCTCATCGTGGGTGTCGATGTAGAACGCCGCAAGATCCGCCCGCAGCGCACCCTTGCCCGCCTTGACGCCCAGCTCGTAATTGTCGCTTCGAGCGGGCTGCAGCCCGACGTTGAGTCCCGGGAGGCTCCCGTTGGTGGAACGATAAGCGAGGTCGTTCAGCGTCGGCGTCTCGAATCCCTTGCCGTACGATGCATAAAGATTCACGTCCGGGGTTGCATGAAACACGGCTCCCGCCACCGGGCTCACCGCCGTATAGCGCACGCTCGAATGCGGATCCTCGGCAAGCGGGACGTGCTGGTTCGAGCCCACCTCGACCAGGTTGTTGCGAACTCCCGCCGTCAGGCGCCACCATGCATCGGGATCCCATTGCGCTTGCAGGTATTCGGCGAGATCGTAGACGTGGTTCGCCTCGTCGAGCCGCACCAGGCCCTCGACACCGCGTTCGTCGCCCACGTAATTCAACAGCCCGAGGCGCGACTCCTCGAGGTCGTCATATGCGAATCCCCCGACCAGCTGCAGCGCCGTGCCCGCAAGCGTGCGCTGGTCGGTGAGATGTGTGTCGATGCCGTAGAATTCGCGGTTCAAATCGATCACGCCGCCGGGATACAGCGGCTCCTTCTCTTCCGTTGCCTGAGGTATGGACTGGAATTGCGTGGTCGCGCGATGGCCCGTATAGATCGTGCTCGAGAGCGTGTCATCTGCACTCAACTCGTTCTCGTATATCGCGCCGATCTGCTCCTGATTGAGCGACTTGCGGGTGTTGTAGAGCAGCGCTGCAGGACTCGCCTGGCTCGGGTTCGCCCGCAGCTGCGCCGCGGTCAGCCCCATCGGATCCTGCACGAACGGCGTCTCGATCACGTTGGCCACCAGCGTGAGGCTCTGTGTCTCGCTGAAGGCGAACCGTGCCTTCGAGTTGAAATTATCGCGCTCCGCGTTGCTGTGGAAGCGGTAGCCGTCGGTCTGGAAATGCACGGCATCGATGACGTAGTTCAACGTCCCGTCGTCGCCCGTGGTCTCGAGCGCGTAGCGCTGAGTGTTGAACGTGCCGTACTGCACGGTGCCGTCCAGGTAGTAGCCCGGCGGTGCATCCTCGGTGAAGATGGAAATCACGCCGCCTGAGGAATTGCCGTAGAGCGCAGAGAACGGCCCCCGCAGAACCTCGATGCGGTCGGCGGAGCCCAAATCGAACTGGGAGAACTGGCCCTGGCCGTCGGGCATCGTGCCCGGAATGCCGTCCGAATACAGGCGCACGCCACGCACGCCGAAGCTCGAGCGAGCGCCGAAGCCGCGCACCGAGAGTTGCAGATCCTGGGCGTAATTCTGCCGGCTTTCGGCCGAGACGCCGGGGACGGTCATCAGCGACTCGGAGAGGTTCTCCTGGAGCTGCCCATTCTGGATCTCGGCCTGGCTCACGCGGTCGACGGACGCCGGAATGTCGAAGCTCGATTCCGCCACGCGCGTGGCGATCACCACGACGGGCGACAGATCGGTCTTGTCTTGCGCCACGGCCCGTTGATTCAATCCGCACAGCGCGATGATCGCTGCGGCGGCCGAAATCCCCTTCGTTCTTGTCATTGCGGTCTTCGTCCGGGCGTCTTGTGGTGATCGGAGCGTACGCGCCCCCGGCTTTTGTAAGTTATGTTATGTCAGCGATGCTCGACGCGCATCCCAGGAAACATTCCTGCCCGAATTTCGCGTTCCGCACCGGCTCAAGTCTGGATAGCGCAGGCCGTTATTCTGGAGCATGAGAATCCCGTGGCAACGAGCATCGCGAAGCCCTCTTCCTTTGCCCGCGCGGCCCAAGGCCGCTGCTGTGGTCATCTTGGGTGTTTCCGCCTCCATGGTCTCGGCCGGCACGTCCAACACCAACTTCAACGTCACCGCCACCGTGCTCGACCGATGTACGGTCAGCAGCAGTGGCCTCGCCTTCGGCGGCTACGATCCGACCAACGCCGCCTCACTGCGCGCCCAGGGGACCATCGCCGCCAAATGCACGAAAGGCGATGCCGTTTCGGTGGCGCTCAATCAAGGCGCCAATCCCGCGCCGGGATCGACTCCCGTGGCGCCCCTCCGTCGAATGACCGATGGCGCCTCTCACTACCTACCGTATCACATTTACATCGGTGCCCCGCCCAACCGCGCGGAGTGGGGCTCGGGAGCCGCGGGCAAAAATCAGCCGCCGGCACAGATAGCTGCGGGCGTAGGCGCGCCCGTCGTGTTCACCACGTATGGCGCGCTGTCGGCAGGTACGAACGCGCCGGCCGGCGAGTATACAGACATCGTCATCGCGATCGTCACGTTCTAATACGTGATCGTTGCGATGATCGTATCCGTGTACAGGCCCGCGCTCACATCCTGCTGCGCCGGCAGCAAGCCGTACATCGGCGCAACATACTGAGTCCCGCTCTGTCCGCTGCCACCCGCGCAACCGACCGTGCCGCCGGCATAGCACAGGTAATAATAGTAGGTGCCGTTGACCCCGTTCCCGGTCCCGCCCCCGAAGATCTCGGTATCCGCGGCATTGACGTAAATGTTGTAACTCAGAGTTTGAGTGCCGAAGTTGAGCGTTCGATTGGTATAGCTGCCGCTATTGCCCGTGCTGATCGAGAGCGTCGCCGTGAACCCGGTCCCCGTGTAGGTACACGTGAAGCCGATGCTGCCATTGGCGGTCAAGGCAGTCGCGGACGTGGGTGCGTAGTTGCCGAACGCGAGGCCGTTGGTCGACATCGTACAGGCCGGCGCGCCGGCATGCGCGGCCGTCGAGCCGATCGCCACGAGCAGCCAGGGCCATGCAAGTCGCCAGCGTTTCATCGGACGGCCGCGGGTTCGACGGTGCAGTCGATCGGCCCCATATCGACCACCGGGTTCGAGCTTCCGGGCACATTGATGGGACAGCGCAGGTGTCCATTCGCGGTGTCAGCGAGGAGGACGTACTTGCCGCCCGGCAGATCCGAGAAATAGAAGCTTCCGTCGAGTCCGATCAGCGTCTTGATCGGCTGTTCTTGCTTGAGGACGGTGGCGCTTCCGTAGTGCACGGCCTTGCCGCCGACCCGCAGCACGCCCCGTACTGCGTGCAAAGCGTGCAGCCCGAAGCGCACGATCGTTCCGCCCAAGCGCGGCACGCTCACGGTTTGATCGGTGGCATCGATCTCGTATTCGAGTGGCACGCTCGCCTGGTTGATGCCAACCTTGTTGACCTGGTAGGGCAACAGATTGGTCACCAATAAATTGCCGCTCGCATCGGTCTTGCCGATCGGCAGATTCTGGCTGGTCACGTCGACGTTCGAGAGGCCGGGTGTCTCGATGAGCGCATAGCCGCTCTGCAGCGTGCGGCCGGCAAACACGTGCCCATCGAGCGCGGCGAGGCTTCCTGCAACCAGCACACTCTCGGCAGTGTCACCACTGAAGCGTTGTGCCGTGAGCTGCGCGAGGCCGTATTGGTTCTGATAGGAGACCTGACCCAGGCCGGTCGCGCCGGCGCTGCCATCTTGCACGTTCACGTTGTAGCCCCAGCCGGCGTTGCTCGGCACCGAGCGCTGCGCAAAGAATCCATAGTTGTTGCCGCTGTTCTGATCATGCGTGCCCTCCACACCGAAGCTGCCGCCGCCGAGCGGCATGACGAAGGTCAGCATGATCTGATTGTCATTGGGGCCGGGTTGGTTGAGCTGCCGGTTGAGGCTCAGCGTGATATGTGAGCCGCCGAACAGATTGATCTCGTTGTTCAGGCCGATGTTTCGCTGGCGCATTCCATCGTCATAGACGGTGTCGCCGGCACTCAGCTGCACGCTGACGTGTTCGTTGGGAAGCCAGGCGGCATTGGCGGACACCAGGCGCCGCGTTCGATCCGCAGGCGGCAAAAGGTCATCTCCGATCCGCATATAATCGCTCGAGTAAACTTGCGCACCGCCGCCGACACTGAAGTGGCGGGTATTGTACTGGTAAGCGGCCGAAGTACCGTAGCCGTCCGCGCCGGCCGCGCGACTGCCGGCGACCCCCATCGACAAAACGCCAGCCGGCAAGCGGATGCTCATGGAAGGGCCCGTATTCACGAGACCGTTTTCCGCCTCGAGCCGATAACCCGCGGTGATCTCATCGTTGAAGCCGTAGTTATCGCGCGCGAGCAACACGGCGCGGCCGGAGAGATAGCCGTTGGCGAGCGTCGAGGCGCGCTCGGCGCCGATCTCGAACGCGTAGTCGCTGAGACCTTTCGCCAGCATTTGACTGGCGCCGTAAAAATTCTGCTGCAGGACGGTCGTGCCCCCGAAGGGATCCTGAACGACGACGCGCACGTTGTTCGCTCCCGCCGACAGCCCGAGGCTCGCCAGGCTGAAAGGACCCGCCGGGACCTGACGCTGTCCGACGAGCACGCCGTTTTGGTAGATGTCGAGCGTGCCCGGCGCTTGCAGCACCCCGGTGAACACGGGCTGGGGATAGGTGATGAGATAGGGGTTCAGATCGAAGGCACGCGTGAGGCCGATGCCCCCCAGCAAGGCGGAGCCGCCCAGACCATCGCTCGAGGATGCGGTTTGATCGCCCACCGTCCAGCGCGCGAGGCTCCCCGGTTCGTCATACTCGAGCCGGGACAGCCCGCGCGAGAATCCAGTGGCCTCGCTCCAGTACGGGTTGTCGCGCAACAGCGCCCGGCCCATCGCAAATCCGCCGTCGAGGTACACCGAATCGCCGCCCGCCGCTGTGCCGGCATTCAGGCCATAGTTGACGTATGCGCTCGGAACCGCAGCCGAGGTCGACACGCTCGGCCCTGTATTGAGGTCGATGCGGCTCTTGCCGAAGGCGCTCGGCGGCAACGTCAGCACGAGCCGCCCTCCCTGAATATTCATATCGACCTTCACGCCGTCGGCGAGCAGGCTCACTTCGAAGAATTGTTTGGCATCGATGGTTTGTGCAGCGCTCGATCGCAGCATCACGTGAGCGCGCCCGAGCGATTCTGCATCCACCAGGACGTGCTCCTGCCTGACGAGCACGAACGCCGTGCCGTAGCAATTTCCATTGACGCACAGCTCGAGCAGCATCCGGTCCGGTTGAGCAACGAGGGGACCGGACACGAGCAGCGCCGCTGCAATCAGGGAGAGCCGGCGCCGTCGCATGCCTTAGTGTCTGTCGCGATGGCGTGGCTAAGCGAAGTATTCGCGAGATCCGGCCATGTCACCGACACCGTGGCGGCGCGTTCGCACGAGCCTGCCGGCAGCTTTGAGTTCAGGTACCAGGTGCGGCCCGACAACACATAGTTTGCTGTCATGTCGCGCTGGTCGAGGACATGTCCGCCGCCGTCGAGCAGCGCGATCTTGATGCGTTGCGGATCGAGGCGCTGAGTACCGCTATTGCCGAGACCCATCGCGAGCACGCCGTGTTCCACGGTTGCCGTGCCCAGTGATGGAATCCGCGTGCGCCGCGTGGGTTCGAGGAATACCGGCAGGCTGACCTGCGTCAGCACGCGGATCTCCGAGAGCGCGCCCGGCGCAGCGTCCTGGTTCGGCAGCTCATCGAGCAGCAGCCGGTAAGTGCCCTCGTTGGCACCGGGATCCGCGAGCACACCGACACGCAACTGGGCGGACTGGCCCGGCGCGATCTCCAGCAATTCCGGAGTGACGATGAGGTCCCTTGAGGGCGTGAGCTGCCACTGGCCATCGTCTGCCACGCTCCAGAGCATCGTGCGCACCTGGACACGCAAGGGTGTCTCGGCCGTGTTCTTGAGATTGATGATGTCGGTGCGATGGCGGGCATCGAGCTCGACGCGCAGCGGATTGATGGAAAACGTAGCCGCGCGAACGGTCGGAACGAGCGCCAATAGTAGTGCGGCCAGCGCCCAAGGACCGGCCAGATTATGGTAAATTCTCATGCCTAATACCCCCTGAAGAGTGGTCCCTTGCCTCCTGCAAGATGAGCCACCCCCCGGGAGTCAAACAATCAGAAGGTCACCGTCGCAATCACCGCGTCGGTGTACGCGCCGGCCGGCACGTCCGCGCCCGCCGGGAGCGAGCCATAGGTCGTGAAGGACAGAGCCGTGGCGACGCTGGCAGCAGTCTGCGCGACAGGCTCATTGGTCCCTAGGGTGCCGGTACCCCATTCGGTCGTGCCGGTGGCGGCAATGTAGATGTGGTAGGGCAACAGGTTGGTGCCGTTGGCCATCTGACGAACCGGTACGGCCGCCGTCGACCCGGTGCCCGGATTTGCGCCTTGATTGAGCGCCACCGAGACGGAATCTCCCTTGGTGCACTTGGCGGTCACCGCACCGGTGGCCGTAAGGACCGTCGCGCTGGTCGGATCGTAATTGGCAAACGCGATGTTCGTGCTGCCGATGGTGCAGTCGTTGACCACCGTCGTCGTCACGTTGAACGTCGTGTTCCCGGTGCCGCCCCAAGCGCTCAACGCGGCACCCCCCAATACCATCGCCACGCCAGCGGCCAAAATCTTTCTGTGAGACATCATTTCGTCACCTCGGTCTGAAGCTTCGCTCTGAAGCTGATTGAAACTATTCAACACCTCGAAGGCTCGCCCGATCTTCGTCGCCCCGCCGCCCGCCTCGATCTGGGGATTTGCGTGGGGCTGACCGAACGGGCGGCCTTGCTGGGTGCTATTTTTGACGGTGTGGCGCCTGGGGCGGCGTGACTACGGTCGCAGAACGTAAGGGTATTGCTCAAGATCCGGCGCAAAGTGCCGATAACAGCGCACTTTGCGGCCCACGGCGCATCGGGTCCCCGACGCCCACCGCCCCGGGCGGCGAGCCGCCCGTCACAATTTCGGGTCAGCCTGATACACGACCTTGCCGCCCACCACCGTCTGCAAGACCCTCACCTCGGCGATCTCCTCAGCCGGGATCTTGAGCACGTTGCGGTCGAGCACGATCAGATCCGCGAACTTGCCCACTTCCAGCGAGCCGGTGGCCTGGTCCTGATGAAGTTCGTAAGACGAATTCATGGTGATGGCGCGCAGCACCTGCGCGGGCGATAGACCGGCATCCTCACTCAAGCGCCGGCCGGCATATTTGGGACCACTTGCCGGAGAGTTGGTGCGGGTGACGCCCACCTTGAGTGCAAACCATTCATCCAGCGGATCGACCGGCCAATCGCTGCCGTACGCGATGCGCGCTCCCGCATCCGCGAGAAACGCGGCCGGCTCCATGTACTTGTAGCGCGCCGGGCCCATGTAGTCGCGCGCGTTGTCGACGGTGTCGGAGGCCTGCTTTTCCCATTGGAACGACAGCACCGGAATCACGTTGAGCCGTTTGTAGCGGCCGAAGTCACGCGGATCCACGATCTCGTCATGGGCGATCGCGGCACGGATGTCCTTGCCGGGAAACTGCGCCCGCATCGCTTCGATTCCGTCCAATCCCTCGTGCACGGCCCGGTCGCCGTCCGCATGCATGTGCGGCTCCAAGCCGGCACCCGCCACGGCGATGATCAACGCGCGCAGCACCGGCGCGGGGAAATACACATCCGGCCCGCGATTCTTGCCGGGCGACCAAGGGGGATTCGCTCCCGCTCCTCGAGGCTCGAAGTAAGGCTCCAGCATCGCACCGGTCAGCGCGGGCGCAGAGATGACGCCGTCGAGAAACAGCTTCACGTTGCGCGCGGTGATCGAGGGCGAGACGCGCACGTCCCCCTCGTCGTAACGGCGCGCGAGTTCGGCCGCTGCCGCGACCGCCTTCTCGGGATCCCTGCCGTCCGGTGGCGTGATCAAAATGGCGAAGTGTGCACGCGCGGTCAGGCCTTGTGTGCGTTCGACGCCCGCGAACGCGGCGAGATCGCGATTGAGCGCCATGGCGTCGAGGAACGTGGTGATGCCCTGCTTGCGCATGACATCGAGCGCTGCCTGCGCGGAGCGTACGTCCTCGCCGGGTGTGGGCGTCGGCACCAGTTTGGTGACCAGCTCCTGAGCGGCATCCTCCAGAAGCCCGGTGGGATTGCCGTTGGGATCGCGCCAGATCTTGCCGCCGAGCGGCGCCTGCGTGGCAGCGTTGATGCCCGCCAACTGAATGGCGCGGGAATTCACCAGCGCCGTATGGCCGAACGAGGAGACGACGATAATCGGCCGTTGAGTCTTGAGCGCATCCAGAGTCGCGCGCGTGGCCTGGATGCCGGCCGGGATCATGCCCTCCTGAAACCAGGCGACGACTTCGAGCCAGCCGTCCGGCTCGCGTGAGCGCGTTGCGTCGAGACACTTCTGAATCCCGGCTTGCATCTCCCCGACGGTCAGCTGCAGGTATTGCAGATTGCACTTCAGGAGCGATGCGCCGCCCTCGAGTGGATGCATGTGTCCGTCCACGAGGCCAGGCATCAACATGCGCCCGTGAAGATCGATCTGCCGCGTATGCTCGCCGATCAGGGCCGCCGCGCCGGCGTCGCTGCCGACGTAAACGATGACACCGCCGCGGACCGCCAACGCCTGGTGGACGCTGTCCCGCGCGTCCACCGTGTACACGAACCCGTCGCGGTAGACGATGTCCGCGGGCGCCGCGGCGCCTTCGGCGCGCAACGCAGCCGGAATTGCACTCGCCAGCACGACCAGCGTGATCGACAGAACACGAGCCTCAAACCGCATCTAATGCCGCTCCGAGATCGGCGATGAGATCATCGGGATCTTCGATGCCGACCGAGATTCGGATCAGCGCATCGCTGATCCCGATTCGATCGCGCGTCTCCTTCGGTACGCCGGAGTGCGTGGTGCTGGCCGGATGCGAGATCAAGGTTTCCGTTCCGCCGAGGCTCACCGCCAGCTTGATGAACTGCAGCCCGTCGAGCATGCGAAATGCCTCCGCCTCGCCGCCCTTGACGGAGAAGCCGAAGGTCGAGCCGGCGCTCAGGCACTGCCGATCGAACACCCCCTTGCGAGGATCGTCCGCGGCGAGAAAACCGAGGTAGTTCACGCCGGCGATCTTGGGGTGCGTGCGCAAAAAGCCGGCGACCTGCGCGGCGTTCTGCGCGGACTTGTGCATGCGCAACGACAAGGTCTCCATCGAGCGCATGATCATCCACGCGGTGTTGGGGTCGAGCTGCGTGCCGAGTGCGCCGCGCAGCCTCTTGATCGGCTCGACCACGCTGCGCGCGCCGACCACGCCGCCCGCCACCAGATCCGAATGGCCGCCGACGTATTTGGTCAGCGAGTACAGCACCAGATCGGCGCCGAGCGCGAGCGGACGCTGGAACACCGGACCGAGAAAGGTATTGTCCACCAGGACCGGGGGACGGCCTCCAGCTTGCCGCGCGCCGATCTCGGCGGAGATCTCGCGCATGAGCGCAAGATCCACCAGGCTGTTGGTCGGGTTGGCGGGCGTCTCCGTCATGATGAGGCAGACCTTGCCGCCGCTCTCCCGGGCGCGGGCGCTCGCGCGCTCCGCCGCGTCCCTGACGGCCGCGCGGTCGTACCCTTCGGCGAAACCCTCGGTACTGACGCCGAAGGCGGGCAACGTCTTGTGGATCAGCGTTTCCGTGCCGCCGTAGAGAGGCTGGCTCATCAGGATCACGTCGCCCGGCCGCACATACGCGAACAGTGCGGTCGAGATCGCGGACATTCCGCTCGAGAACACGGCGGCGTTCTCGCCCTCTTCCCAGAGGGCGAGCCGATCCTCGAGCACCTCGAGGTTCGGATTGTTGAAGCGCGAATAGACCAGGCCCGCGGCCTGCCCCGCCCGCGGCTCGCGCCGCCCGGAGGTATAGTCGAAGAAATCCTTGCCGTCTTGCGCGGTCTTGAATACGAACGTCGAGGTCAGGAATATCGGCGGCTTGAGCGAGCCCTCCGACAGGGAAGGATCGTAGCCGAAGCCCATCATCTGGGTCTCCGGCTTCAGCACGTGATTGCCGATTTTGCGTTTATGATATGCGTCGTAGCTCACGTCGCCTCCAGTGTTTTGAATGGCGACAATATACTCCGCCGGCTGCGCGGCGTGGGAATAAGGAATCGCGCGTTCGTGTTATTGATCGTCATCGCCCTCGCGGCGTTCTCGAGCACGCTTGCCGGTGGCATGCTGGCGCTCGGCTTGCGCGACAAGCTGCATCTGATCCTGGGTTTCAGCGCGGGCGCGGTCATCGGCGTGGCGTTTTTCGATCTCCTGCCGGAATCGCTCGCGTTGGGCCTGCGCTTTCACGAGGCGGCCACTCTGCTGTCCGTGGCGGCGCTGGGCTTTCTCGCGTATCTGGTGCTCGACCGCATTCTTCTGTTTCATGCCGATACCTTGCCGCGCGGCGCAGTGGGGGCCGCCGTCCTGTGTGTGCATAGCCTGCTCGACGGCGTGGCCATTGGATTGGCGTTTCAAGCCTCCAAGAGCGTGGGAATCATCGTGGCAATCGCGGTGCTGACGCACGATTTCTCCGACGGCATCAACACCATGAACATCGTGCTCAAGAATCAAGGCGACCGTTCGCGGGCGTTGTCCTGGCTGCTGCTCGATGCGATTGCGCCGGTCGCGGGCATTGCGGCAACGGCTCTGTTCAAATTACGCATCGAGGGGTTCGGGGTGGTGCTCGCGCTGTTCGCGGGTTTCTTTCTGTACATCGGCGCGAGCGATCTCATCCCCGAGAGCTACCACGCTCACCCGAAGCTTCTGACCACCGTGATGACGCTCGTGGGGGCGGCGGTGCTCTATCTCGCGGTGAATTTCTTCGGCTGAGCGCGATTCTGTCCCGTGGATCAGTCCTTGATCGGAGCCGTCGCTGTCGTGCTCGTCGCGGCGCTCCCGGCCGAGGCGGCCATGATGCTGACGATCGCCGCCCATTGGATCACCGACAGCCGCTCGTGCAGGAAGGCGAGGCCTGACAGTGCACCGAGCGCCGGTTCGGCGCTCATCAGCACGCCGAAGGTCCTGGTGGGAATGCGGGTGAGCGCGAACATCTCCAGCGAATACGGCAGCGCGCTCGACAGCACGGCCACTGCGAGGGCCGCCGGCAGGACGCCTAAGTTGAGCAGCGATCCGCCCGCCTGCCATACCCCGATGGGGGCGATCACCAGGGCGCCGATCAGGGTGCCGATCGCCGTGGTGACTCCGCCGTGCGCGTCTCCCGCCTTGCGTCCGAAAACGATGTACAACGCCCAGCAAACCCCGGCTCCGAGGGCAAAGGCGATGCCGACGCCGGAAACCGACCCATGTCCCAGCGGCAAAAGCGCGAGCAGCCCGAGCGCCGCGAGCGCGACCCAAAGGTAGTCGAGCGCGCGATGGGAGGCCGCGATGGCGACTGCCAGGGGCCCCGTGAACTCCAGCGCAACGGCGATGCCGAGCGGAATGCGCGAAAGCGACGAATAAAAGCAAAAGTTCATGCACCCCATCGCGACCCCGTAGACCAGGATGCTGCGGGCTTCCCGCATCGTGGGGCGCAGCCTCCAGGGCTGCCATACCGCCGCAAGGATCAGGCTCGCGAGCACGAGGCGCAGCGTCGTTGCGCCGGCGACCCCAACCATCGGAAACAGCCCCTTGACCAGAGCCGCGCCCACCTGAACGCTGATCATGGCGATGGCGAGCATGCCGACGGGCAACGCGAGGGAGTTCGACTTGAACGATGCGGAAGCGGTCACAATAATCCGGTAGTCTTCGCTGCGTTGAGATTACCATTGCGCGACTCCTCTCCCCGTCGAATCGATTCTCCGGCAGCCGCGTTGGGCTCGCGCGGGATTGCGCCGCTCGAGCGCGGAGCGCTTCCTCGCGACACGGTCGCGCTCGCTCGATTCCTTCTCGGCAAGATCGTGGTGCGGGAGATCGGCAAGCGGGTGCTCAGCGGACGCATCGTCGAGACCGAGGCCTATCTGGAGACCGACCCGGCCTGTCATGCGTTCCGCGGCATGACCCAGCGCAATCGGTCGCTTTTCCTGGAAGCTGGCCATGCCTACGTATATCTGTGCTATGGCACCTCCTATATGCTCAACGTATCGAGTGAAGCTGCGGGTGTCGGGGCCGGTGTCCTGTTGCGCGCCCTCGAACCAATTTCCGGAATAGAGCGCATGCAGCGCGCCCGCGGGAGCGGCAGTCCGCGCGACCTGGCACGAGGGCCGGGCCGCTTGGCGGAGGCCATGGGCGTCGATCTGCGGCACGACGGCATGGACCTGTGCCGGCGCGCAAGCCTGTGGATCGGCGAGGACGGTGCATCGGTCGACGCGATAGGTGAGAGTGTGCGCATCGGCCTCACCAAGGGTGCCGAGGCACGATTGAGATATTTCGTGGCGGGCAGTGGCCATGTGAGCGGATCGCGCAGTCTCAACGGCCCGGCCTGCGGCGCGCGTGCGCGAACCGTCGCGGGGAGGAAGCCTTGAATCCGCTTGCCGAAGCGCTCGCCACTCGCCCCGTCGTCGTGCTCGACGGCGCACTTGCAACCGAGCTCGAGCGGCGCGGCGTGGACCTTCGCGACCCGCTATGGTCGGCCAAATGCCTGATCGAGTCGCCCGAGACCATCCGCGCGGTGCACCTGGATTACTTCATCGCCGGCGCCGACGTGGCGACCACCGCGACCTACCAGGCAACCTTCGAGGGCTTCGAGCGCCGCGGCATCGGCAGGGAAGGCGCCGAACGCCTGATGCGCGATGCGGTCGCGATCGCGATGGCCGCTCGCGATGAGTTCTGGGCGGAACCGTCGAACCGGCAGGCGCGCGGCCGCCCGCTCGTGGCAGCGTCCATCGGACCCTACGGCGCCATGCTGGCGGACGGCTCCGAGTATCGCGGCGGATACGCCGTGAGCGATGCGGAACTTGCACGATTTCACCGCCCGCGCCTCGAGATCTTGGCGAGCACCGGCGCCGATCTCATCGCGTGCGAGACGCTGCCCTGCCTGCGCGAGGCTTTGGTCCTGGCCCGGCTGCTCCAGGAGTTTCCGGCGATCAGCGCGTGGCTCAGCTTTTCGTGCCTGGACGGCAGTCGCAATCGCCAAGGTGAGGCGATCTGCGATTGCGCCGCGGCTTTACGCGGCCACGATCAGATTGCAGCGCTCGGCGTGAACTGCACGGCACCGGCCTACGTGACCGAAATCCTCGAGAGGATGGGTGCGCAGGCCGACAAACCGCTGCTCGCATACCCGAATTCCGGGGAGGCCTACGATGCCCGCGAGAAGCGCTGGACCGGGCACGCGGGGTGCCTGCGCCTCGGCGACCAAGTGGGGAATTGGTATCGTGCGGGGGCACGCCTCATCGGCGGTTGCTGCCGAAGCACGCCCGCGGACATTCGCGAGATCGACGCGCAAGTCCGCTCGCTGGCGCACTCAATGATCTGAGAAGTGGGGTTCCCGCTTCTCGAAAAACGCTCGCACGCCTTCGACGCAGTCCTGCGTCTCCAGCGTCATCTCCTGCGCACTGCGCTCGGCCCGGAGCTGTTCCTGGAGCGAGTTGTCGAAGGTCGAGGCATGCAGGGCACGAATCTGTCCGAGCACGGCACAGGGACCGGATGCCAGCTTGTGAGCGACTTGCTGTGCCCTCGCCTGAACCTCGCCGTCCGGCGCGATGGCGTAAGCCAGGCCCCAATCGAGCGCCCTTTTGGCGTCGATCTTCTCCGCCAGCATGAGCGCGGCGAGAGAGCGGCCGCCGCCGATGCGCCTCGCCAAATGAAAGGTGATGCCCGCATCCGGCACCAACCCCAGGCGGGCGAACGAGGGACAAAAATAAGCACTTTCCCCCACGATGATGATATCGCTTGCGAGCGCCAGGCTCATGCCCGCACCGACCGCGGCGCCGTTGACGGCGGCGATGATCGGATATCGAAATCCGCTGAGCCGCGTGATCAGCGGGTCCATGAACCGGCGCATCTCGAAGTGCGCGCGCTGTCTCGCCTGCGGGGTGTTGAGGTCCACCGAATGCAGATCGAGCCCGCTGCAGAACACGTCACCGCTCCCGGTGATGATCACCGCACGCGCGCCCCCTTCCCCCTTTTGAATTTGATCGAGCGCCAGATGGAACGAGCGGATGATGGATATGTCGATCGCGTTGCTGACTTGCGGCCGCTGAATGCTCAATGTCGCAACGCCGTCGGAGACCGTGACGGATAGTGAACTCATAACGCACCGCCGATTTATATTGTCAACTGCAGCTCCGTGCCATGCATACCGATCATGCGCCCGGCGTGCACTCCCTGCAATACGACCGGCCGTTTGCGCCCCGATCGGCGATACGCGAAGATTGACGAGCCGCACCGCGCGGTATCCCGGAGACAGCTCCCATGACCTTGATATCTCCGTGCCCGGGGGCCGTCCGTGCTTTTTTGCGCCGATTTTGCGCGCTGGCGCTGGGCCTCGCACTCGGCGGCGCAGCGGTTCTCGCCGGCGAGCCCCTCGCAAACGAGAGCCCCCTCGAATTCAAGCCTCACGTGGATTCCTTCGATTACACCCGCCGCGACGTGATGATCCCGATGCGCGACGGCGTGAAGCTCAAGACGCTCATTTTGATTCCCCGGGGAGCGCAACACGCGCCCATCTTGCTCACGCGCACACCCTACGGCGCCTCGGAACGGATCGAGCTGAATGCGAGCGCGCATCTGTCGGAGGTCATCGGGGACACCGACGTGGCCGATGACGCCGTGCTTCATGGCGGCTACATCCGGGTCATGCAGGACGTACGCGGCAAACACGGCTCGGAAGGCGACTATGCCATGACGCGTCCGCTGCGCGGGCCGCAGAACCCGACCGACGTGGATCACGCCACCGACACTTACGACACCATCGACTGGCTGGTGAAGAACATTCCGGAGTCGAACGGCAAGGTGGGCATTCTAGGTATTTCCTATGATGGATTCACCTCGCTGATGGCCCTCGTGGACCCCCACCCGGCGCTGCGCGCGGCGGTGCCCATCAACGCGATGGTTGACGGGTGGATGGGAGACGACTGGTTTCACAAAGGAGCGTTCCGGCAAAGCAGCCTGATTTACTTCCATAACCAGGAGGCCACCCGCGCAAGCACTCTGCACTGGTGGACGGACCATTACGATGAGTACGATGCGTGGCTATCCGCGGGATCCGCGGGCGACATGGCGCATCTGCACGGTCTCGATCAAGTCGCCTTTGCCGGCAAGGTCATGAGCCACCCGGCGTACGATTCGTTCTGGCAGGATCAGGCACTCGATAAGCTCCTCGCGGCCCGAGGGGTCACGGTGCCCACGATGCTGGTGCATAGCCTCTGGGATCAGGAAGACATCTACGGCAACATCGCGCTTTATGAAGCGCTCGAGGCGCAGCCGGGCGATCACTCCAACTTGTTCCTCGTGCTCGGCCCTTGGTTCCACCATCAGGAGCGGCTGGACGGAAGCCGCATCGGCCCCATCGAGTTTGGCAGCGACACCGCGCAATATTTCCGCCTGCACATTCTGCGGCCGTTCCTCGATCACTACCTCAAGGACGATGCGCCGCCGCTGGGCATCGCGTCCGTCAACGCATTCGAAACCGGCACGAACCGCTGGCTTGGGCTCGCGCGCTGGCCCTCCGGATGCACCGGGGACTGCACCATCGATCACCAGAGGCTGTATTTACGCGCCGGCGGCGGCCTGGGGCCGACGGCATCCACCGAATCGAGCTTCGAGTCTTACGTTTCAGATCCGTCGAAGCCGGTTCCCTACCTTCCGCGGCCGATCAATACGTCCGGGGCCGACGGAGCGAGCGCCTGGCAGACTTGGCTGGTGAGTGACCAGCGGGAGGTGGCATCGCGAACCGACGTGCTCACCTTCTCGACCTCCGAATTGAAGGAGCCCGTCAAGGTGAGCGGCGAGCCGGTTGCCCATGTGGTGGCCTCGACCAGCGGCACCGACGCCGATTTCGTGGTCAAGCTGATCGACGTGTATCCGGACGAACTCGGACGCGACCGCAAGCTTGGTGGGTACCAACTCATGATCGCCGCCGACATTCTTCGCGGCCGGTATCGGGAGTCGTACAGCCATCCCAAACCGATACCGGCGGGCAAGAGCCAGGTTTTCCGCTTCGCCTTGCCCACCGCCAACCATGTGTTTCTTGCCGGGCACCGCATCATGGTGCAGGTTCAATCCACCTGGTTTCCGTTGTACGACCGCAATCCGCAAACGTACGTCGACAACATTTTCTTTGCCAGACCGGCCGACTATCGCAAGGCCACCATCAAGATCTTCGACGGCGGTGGGCTCGCGAGCTTCATCGATCTTCCTGTCGTGAAAACGACGGCGCCCGTGGCGGCTCGGTAGCCGGCACGGGCGCTCGATTCGAACGATCGAAGAATCAGCGCTTCAGGGCCTCTCACCCTCCTTGCGTTCCGCCGGAGGTTTCGGCTTCGCGGCAGGCTTGGGCTGCGCTTTTGGCGCGGCCTTGGGAGCCGCGGCCACCGGCGGATGCGCCGCGCCGTTGACCGGCGCGTGCGCCGCCACAGGCGCGGCGTTGGCCGGTGCCGCATGGGCTGCCGGAGCCGGGGGCGCAGCCGCGCGTGGCGGCGCACCCTTCGCACTCACCACACCCGGCCCATTGAACGCAGCGGGTCGCGCCGTGGCTGCGATCGGCGGATGGCCACCGTTCGCCTTGGCGGAGAGCTGGGGATTACGCACCGCTTCATTGACATGCTGAGTCTGCGCCGGCGTGGGCGATGTGTGCGGCTCCGCCATCGCCGACCGTTCCTGCGACGTCGGTGCCGCGGCAACGCCACCCGCGCCGCCGTTGTAGCTCACCTTGTTCACCGTGACATTGTTGACCGTCACGTTGTTCACGTAGGTGTTGTGGATCACGGTGGTGTTCACGTGCACGACCGCGGTGTTGTAGGAGAAGGAATTGCCGACCCAGCGACCGCCCGCGAAGCCGACGCCGCCGTAGCCGTAGCCATAGTTGACACCGCCGTAGAATCCGATGTGCGGACCCCAATAGCCGGCATGGAACGCATACATGCCGCCGACGAATCCCCAGTAGCCGGGGGTCCAGAGCACGCCCACTTGCGGCGGTGCGACCCAAGTGCCGGGGATCCAATAATAGCCCCCCGTCGAATAGGCCCAATAGCCGGGCGTCCACAGCCATCCGTCCTCGGGACAGGGCGGCTGCTCATAGTCGGGGAGCGGAGGTGGTGCCTCGCTCGCTTGCACCTCGACCTCGACCGGCGCCGCTGCGGGCGGCGGCGGAGGCGCGTAGTAAACGCGCGGCGGAGGGGGAGGAGGTGGCGGGCCGGGCACTCGCACGGTGGCGACGCAGCCTGCGAGCAAACTCCCCGCGGCCACCGAACACAACAATGATTTTTGCAATGGTGTCGACATGTTCCTGCCTTTGCTTGGTTATCTATACCGATGCAGCGTAGTGACCCGACGCCGCTTTGAACTCATATAACGTCACAGTGCGAAAGACAGGTAGTTCAATGAAGCAAATGTAACCCGAAAAGAATTTGCGCTGAACGCGGGCGGCTGTCGCCGGGCGGCGACAGCCCATGGAGCCGCCTGTGCTTTGCTACTCGTCGACGGTGCGATTCACGGTTTCGGGGAGAAACAGCAACCCGACCACCACGGTGATGCCGGCCACGACGATGGGATACCAAAGCCCATAGTAGATATCCCCGGTGGCCGCCACCATCGCGAACGCCGTTGTCGGCAGAAATCCGCCGAACCAACCGTTGCCGATGTGATACGGCAGCGACATCGCGCTATAGCGGATGCGGGCGGGAAACAACTCGACCAGCAGCGCGGCGATCGGACCGTACACCATGGTCACATACAGCACCAGGATGAACAGGATGAGAACCACCATGGGTTTGTTGACAGCCGCCGGGTCCGCCTTGTCCGGATAGCCCACCGCCGACAAAGCCACCTTCGTGGACGTCTGGAACGCGGTGATGGCGCTCTTGCGCTCTGCTACTCCGTTCACGGCACGCGGATCCGGTGCCGTGAGCGTCGTGTCCCCGGCCCTGATCTGCGCCACCGCTCCCGCGGGAGCGTCTATTCGTTGATAGGAAACACCCGCCTTCGCCAGAAAGCTCTTGGCGATGTCGCACGACGTCGAATCGAATTTGTTCTTGCCGATGGGGTCGAATTGGAACGAGCACTGCGCAGGGTCGGCGATCACGGCTACCGGCGCGGTCGCTTGCGCCGCGAACAACGCGGGATTCGCGTAGTGAGTCAGGGCGTGAAACAACGGCGAGTAGGTAAACATCGCGAGCAGACACCCGGCGAGAATGATCGGCTTTCGTCCGATTCGATCAGACAGCCAGCCGAAGAGAATGAAGGCCGGTGTGGCGAGCACGAGCGCGAGCGCAGTCAGGATGTTGGTGGTGGCACCGTCGACGCGCAGCACGCGTTCGAGGAAGAACAGCGCATAGAACTGCCCCGTGTACCACACCACCGCCTGCCCCATGACGGCGCCGAGCAGCGCGATCAATACGATCTTCAAGTTGCCCCACCGGCCGAAGGCTTCCGAGAGCGGAGCTTTGGAGGTCGTGCCCGCGCGCTTCATGCTGACGAACACCGGACTCTCGTCGAGTTGCATGCGGATCCAGAGCGAAACCATCAACAGCAGCAAGGAAATGAGGAAGGGAATGCGCCATCCCCAACTCTTGAAGGCATCCTCCCCGAGGGCGGTCCGGGTGCCGATCACCACCAGCAGGGCTGCGAACAGACCGAGCGTCGCGGTCGTTTGAATCCAGCTGGTGTACAGGCCGCGCTTTCCTTGCGGAGCATGCTCGGCGACGTAGGTCGCGGCGCCCCCATATTCTCCGCCCAGCGCGAGGCCCTGCAGCAACCGCAGCGCGACGAGGGCGATCGGAGCCGCGACTCCCGCGGTCGCGTAGCTCGGCAGCAGGCCCACGAGGAAGGTGGCGCCGCCCATGATGCTCATGGTGACGAGAAACGTGTGCTTGCGGCCGACGAGATCTCCCAGGCGGCCGAACACGAGCGCCCCGAACGGCCGCACGGCGAATCCGGCGGCGAAGGCGGCCAGGGCGAATATGAATCCAGTGACCTCATTAACCCCGGAGAAGAATTGCGCGGTGATGATGCTGGCCAGCAGGCCGTAAAGATAAAAGTCATACCACTCGAACACCGTGCCGAGCGACGACGCACCGATCGTGAGCCATTGGCTTTGCGCGACTTTATGGGGGACGTGAGCCGTCCCTGCGACCGCAGTCGTGGTGTTGTTCATGCCATCGCCCCCTTGCGCTCGCCGGTGATCGATCAGTGTTTGGACGGCGCCGTGGTGCCGCTCGAGGATCCCGCGCCGGGCCGCCCGGTGGAGACGATCGAGCGCAACTCTCGGAGCTTAGCCTTGATCACGGCCGCATTGTCCGGGCCCATGCGGATCAACAATTTCTGGCCCGCTGGCAGTGCCTCTAGCGTGGGATCCGCGAACGTGTACATGACGTTCGGCCGCGAGAGCTCGACGGGGCCGGCCGGCTCGGGCGCCGCCAGCAAAGAATCGATCACTGCGACCAGCCGATCGTTGAAATAAGCACTCGGATAACCGAGATCCTGGTACGCGCCCTGGAACAGCGGATAGAAGCGCACGTACACATCGGCCACCCGCTGCATGTCGAGCTTGCGCACCGCGTTCACCATGGGCTCGTAGCGCGCGTAATTCTTGGGGTCGAGGGTCGCATGAATCTCATCGCCCTGCGCCAGGAAAGGCCCCCCCAGCGATACGGTCGGACGCTTGGCCGCGGGCGCCTTTTGCCGCGGCAAGTTGTCGATGGTCACGACGAGATGCCGCACGATGCTCTCCGGCACCAGGTATTGCATGGCATCGGTCCCGAGCGCTTCGCCGAGCGCATCCTTGATCGCGGGATCGCTGTCGTTCAACGCCGGCAGGGGGCTTTGCGCCGCGGACGGCGGGCTTGGCACGGGATTCGCTATGGCAGGTTCTGACGGGGGCGAAGCCCGAGCCGCAGTCTCGGCGACCACCGGACTCGGCAGTTCGGCATGGCGCTTATGGAAGTAGTACGCCGTGCCTACTCCGGCCGCAACCACCACCGCCGCGACCACGATCATCGGCTTGTTGACCATCGACTCTCCGGCGTCCGAATGCCCGTCTCATTCTGGCGCAATCTCGCGAAAAAAGCAGCGACCGCCCGGATCGCCGCGAACACGCGTGCAGGCGGCTCGGTTCGCCGTCACCCGGCGTGAGCCGTGCGGATCTGCAGCTCTTTGCGCCGATAGTCGATGATGAGCGTATCCAGCGTCCCGAGCGCGTCCATGCCGATCATGATCGCGGGCTCGTTGGTATAGCGCCAATGCCTGAAAATGTAGACGTCCGCGAACGTCACGCCATAATCGTGTATTTGTATGGGCCCCATCGCAATCGCTGGCGTATCGATGAGCTCGCCAGTCTCCACGGCCAGCGTGGCTCCGATGATCTGGTCAGGCTTGCCGCGAAACCCGAGGTTGTGAACGGACAACGCGTTGCGAAGCGCGACGTTCCCGATCGTGGTTTGCCCCCCCGTATCGATGATCGCGTGGGTGAACACTCCCCCGATCTTGCAGTCGACCACGATCAATTGTCCGTGCACCAGCCTGAATGGCACGGTCAGGAATCCCCGCGCCGGGCGCTCGTCACGGGAATAGGCGATGGAGATCTGATCGTGGCGGAAATCGATGAAAATGCGCTTGTTCCTCAGCCCCTCGGAGCCGAGGACGCCCTCCGCCCCACCCAAGGCATCGGGGACGATGGGCAAAAGCGGGGAGTCCACGGCCAGGTCGCCCACGGTCAGCGTATCGACCTTGATGGTGGGCACGTCGGCAGTGCCCGTTACACCTTGCAGCATGACGTGCTGCGATCCATCGGTGGTGATTCCCAGCGCCATGGCGACCATCGCTGTCACGCCCGAACTGCTCGCACCGGTGTCCAGAACCAACCGGAAGGGCCCGCGGCCGTTGATGAGCACAGGGGCCCAGATCCTGCCGATCTGATCGCGGCGTGTGGGCGCGACGTACCGCGGCTCGCGCGTCTGCACCATGATTTCCGCGAGTTGGTCGACCGCCTCCGCGGTCGCGGCCGCAGGTGCCGCGGTGGGCGAACCAACCGCTGGCGGCACCGCTTGCATCGTGCCGGGCGCGTTCTGGGGCGACAACCCAAAGATGAGCGCGACCAGAGTTGCCACAGCAACGGCCGTCGCTCGGTGTGAAGAATTCGCAGGCTCCGATCGGTCGCTCATGGCGGTGCCTCTCCCGAAATCCTGTCTTTATCTATCTTATACGCCTATGGCTATCAGATCATCAGTCCGGGCCGAGTAGCACCGTGCCATCGCATTGCTGCATTGCCGCATAACACCATTTGGCGACCCTATGCATGCAATTTCATATTGGCCTAAGCGCACTTTAATGGTCACATGATCAACTAGATGAGCCCGTCGTGGCGTTGCCAGGACTTAGCGACCATGATGACCCTATCCCCATGACCAATACCTCGACCCGGCGCGTGATCCCCATCCAGACGGACCCGCCTGACTCATTGCGTTCGGCGGAACGGATCCGGGTGCTCGAGGCGTGCGCGCGGCTCAAGGATCAGCCCGGGGCGCTCCTCCCCATCCTGCATGCGGTACAAGATGCCATCGGCTTCGTGCCGCCGGAAGCCGTGGTGGTGATCGCCAGCGAGCTCAACCTTTCGCGCGCCGAAGTCCATGGCGTCGTTACCTTCTATCACTATTTCCGCACCCGGCGCGCCGGCCGCCATGTCGTTCATCTGTGCCGCGCGGAGGCGTGCCAGGCCTTGGGCGCGGCCGATCTGGAGGCCCATGCCAAGAAGACCTTGGGCGTCGATTTTCACTCAACGAGCGCCGATGGAGCCGTCACTTTGGAGCCCGTCTACTGCCTCGGCAATTGCGCGCTCGGTCCCTCGCTCATGATCGACACCGAACTGAAGGGTCGGGTCTCTGCCCAGCGCTTCGATGAGCTGATGGCCCCGCTGCGAGCGAAGTCCCCATGAAGGCCGTGAGGATCTTCGTCCCGTGCGATGCCGCTGCGCGCTCCGTGGGTGCGGATGAGACTGCCCGGGCAATCGTCGAAGAGGCCGGGCGCCGTGGGATCGAGGTGCAGCTCGTTCGCAACGGGTCGCGCGGCATGCTGTGGCTCGAACCGTTCATCGAGGTGGAATCGGACGCAAAGCGCTACGGCTACGGCCCCGTGCAGGCCGCGCAAGTGGCCGATTTGTTCGACAGCGGCCTCTGCGAACCGGCAAAAGCCGCCTCCCGCGGTCAAGCCCTGGCGCACGGGCCGACCGAGGAGATTTCATATTTCAAGCGGCAGGAGCGCCTCACGTTCGCCCGCGTGGGCATCATCGATCCTGTGTCGATCGAGGACTACGTGCAACACGGCGGCTACGCAGGCCTCAAGGCGGCGCTCGGCATGCAACCGGTGCAAATCGTAGAAAGCGTCACCGCGTCGGGGCTGCGCGGACGCGGCGGCGCCGCCTTCCCGGCGGGCATCAAGTGGAAAACCGTGCTCGGCGCGCCGGGTGATCAAAAGTACATCGTCTGCAATGCAGACGAGGGCGATTCGGGCACGTTCTCGGATCGCATGCTGATGGAAGGCGACCCGCTTACGCTGGTGGAGGGCATGACCATCGCCGGCATCGCCACCGGAGCGACCGAAGGTTACATCTATTTGCGTTGGGAGTACCCCGACGCGCACCGCGCGCTCGAGGCGGCGATCTCTGCCGCTTACGGCGCGCACTATCTGGGCGAGAACATTCAAGGCAGCGGCAAGCGCTTCGATCTGGAGGTCCGCTTGGGTGCGGGCGCCTACATTTGCGGGGAAGAGACTTCTCTGCTCGAGTCGCTGGAAGGCAAACGCGGTCAGGTACGCTTCAAGCCGCCCCTGCCTGCGCTCGCCGGCTTGTTCGGCAAGCCCACCGTGATCAACAACGTCATCACCTTTGCGTCCGTGCCCATCATCCTCGAGCGTGGCGCGCCGTTCTATCAGCACTTCGGGATGGGCCGCTCGCGCGGAACGCTCCCGATGCAGCTGGCGGGCAACATCAAGCGGGGCGGTCTGGTCGAGGTCGCATTCGGCATGACCTTGCGCGAGCTGCTGTACGATTTCGGCGGCGGAAGCTTGAGCGGTCGGCCGATCCGCGCCGTTCAGGTGGGCGGCCCTTTGGGCGCCTACCTGCCCGAATCGCAGTTCGATACGCCGCTCGACTACGAGGCCTTCGCCGCCATCAAGGCCATGCTCGGCCACGGCGGAGTCGTCGTGTTCGACGATACGGTCGACATGGCGGCGCAGGCGCGCTACGCCATGGAGTTCTGCGCGGTCGAGTCGTGCGGCAAGTGCACGCCCTGCCGCATCGGATCGACGCGCGGCGTCGAGGTCATCGACCGCCTGACGAGCGGCACCAACGCCGCGGCTCAGGAAGTGCTGCTCCGCGACCTCTGCGAGACCATGACTTACGGCTCGCTCTGTGCGCTCGGCGGACTCACCCCTTATCCGGTGTTGTCGGCGCTGAATCATTTCCCCGAGGATTTCGACAAAACACCCAGCGCTCGAGCGTCAGCTTGAGGCGTTTCCCAGGAAGCAACTTATGTTATCGATAGTCGAGCACGATCACGGAACTCCACAGCGCGAGAGCGCCAAGCTCGTCACGTTGAGCATCGACGGGCGCGAAGTGACGGTGCCGGAGGGCACTTCGGTGATGCGCGCCGCCTCGCTGTCCGATGTGAAAATACCGAAGCTGTGCGCGACCGAGCAGCTCGAGGCGTTCGGCTCCTGCCGCATGTGTCTGGTGCAGATTGAGGGGATGAAGGGTTTGCCCGCCTCGTGCACCACGCCGGTGGTGCAAGGCATGGTGGTTCACACGCAGAACAAGCAGCTGGCGGAGATTCGCCGCGGGGTGATGGAGCTGTACATCTCGGATCACCCGCTCGACTGTCTGACGTGTCCTGCGAACGGGCACTGCGAGTTGCAGGACGTGGCGGGGGTGGTGGGACTGCGCGAGGTGCGCTACGGCTACGAGGGGGCGAACCATCTGGATGCGCCGAAGGACGAATCGAATCCGTACTTCACGTTCGATGCGAGCAAGTGCATCGTCTGTTCGCGCTGCGTGCGCGCCTGCGATGAGCAGCAGGGGACTTTGGCGCTCACGATCCAGGGCCGGGGTTTTGAGTCGAAGGTCGCGGCGAGCCAGGATGAGTCTTTCATGGACTCCGAGTGCGTCTCCTGCGGGGCCTGCGTGCAGGCGTGCCCGACGGCGACGCTGTCGGAGAAGTCGCTGATCGAGAAGGGGCAAGCCGAGCACAGCATCACCACGACCTGTGCCTACTGCGGGGTGGGCTGTTCGTTTCGGGCGGAGATGCAGGGCGAGGAGCTGGTGCGCATGGTGCCGAATGCCGACGGGCACGCGAACCACGGGCATTCCTGCGTGAAGGGGCGCTTTGCGATCGGGTATGCGACGCATTCGGACCGCATTTTGAAGCCGATGATCCGTGAGCGGATTTCCGATCCCTGGCGCGAGGTGTCGTGGGAGGAGGCGATCGGGCATGCGGCGAGGGAGCTGAAGCGCATTCAAGCGAAGTATGGCCGCAACTCCATCGGCGGCATCACCTCCTCGCGCTGCACGAACGAGGAGACCTATCTGGTGCAGAAGCTGGTGCGCGCCGGCTTCGGCAACAACAATGTGGACACCTGTGCGCGGGTCTGTCACTCCCCGACCGGCTACGGGTTGAAGAACACCTTGGGCGAGTCGGCGGGCACCCAGAATTTCGATTCGGTGATGCAGGCGGACGTGATTTTCGTGATCGGCGCCAATCCCACCGACGGCCATCCGGTGTTCGCCTCCCAGATGAAGCGCCGGCTGCGCCAGGGTGCGAAGCTCATCGTCGCGGATCCGCGCCGCATCGATCTGGTGCGCACGCCGCATATTGCCGCGGACTATCACCTGAAGCTTCGCCCGGGCACGAATGTCGCGCTCATCACCGCCCTTGCCCACGTCATCGTCATCGAAGGTCTGGTCAAAGAGGATTTCGTGCGCGAGCGGTGCGAGGTGGATTCGTTCGAGAAGTGGCGCGAGTTCGTATCGCTCGAGAAAAACTCCCCCGAGGCGATGGAGTCGATCACCGGCGTGCCCGCTGCCGATGTGCGCGCCGCGGCGCGCCTGTACGCCACCGGCGGCAACGGCGCCATCTACTACGGCCTGGGCGTCACCGAGCACAGCCAGGGCTCCACCATGGTCATGGGTATCGCCAACCTGGCCATGGCGACCGGCAACGTCGGCCGCGAGGGCGTGGGCGTCAATCCGCTGCGCGGCCAGAACAACGTGCAGGGCTCCTGCGACATGGGCTCCTTCCCGCATGAGTTTCCGGGCTATCGTCATGTGTCGGACGATGCGGTGCGGGCGCTTTTCGAGACTGCCTGGGGCGTGAGCCTGCAGAACGAGCCCGGCCTGCGCATTCCGAACATGTTCGAGGCCGCGCTCGACGGGGACTTCAAGGGCCTTTACATCGAGGGCGAGGACATCGCGCAGTCCGATCCCAATACCCAGCATGTCACCGCGGCACTCACCTCGATGGAGTGCATCATCGTGCAGGATCTGTTCCTGAACGAATCGGCGAAGTTTGCCCACGTGTTCCTGCCGGGCTCCTCGTTCCTGGAGAAGGACGGCACCTTCACCAACGCCGAGCGGCGCATTTCGCGCGTGCGCAAGGTCATGGAGCCGAAGGCGCGCTATGCCGACTGGGAGACGACCCAGCTGCTCGCCAACGCGCTCGGCTATCCCATGAATTACGCGCACCCCTCCGAAATCATGGATGAGATCGCGCGGCTGACGCCGACCTTCACCCACGTGAGCTATGAGCGCTTGGACGAGCTCGGCAGCATTCAATGGCCGTGCAACGATCAGCATCCGCAGGGCACGCCCACCATGCATATCGGGCAGTTCGTGCGCGGCAAGGGCAAGTTCCTGCTGACCGAATACGTGCCGACGGCCGAGAAGGTCAATGCGAAATATCCGCTGATCCTCACCACCGGCCGGATCTTGAGCCAGTACAACGTGGGTGCGCAGACGCGGCGCACGGAGAACAATCGCTGGCACGACGAGGACCGGGTGGAGATGCACCCGCACGATGCCGAGGAACGGGGCATCGCGGACGGCGATTGGGTCGGCATCGCGAGCCGCGCCGGCGACACGGTGCTGCGCGCGCGCATCACCGAGCGGGTTCAGCCGGGCGTGATTTACACCACGTTCCACTTCCCGGAATCCGGCGCGAACGTGATCACCACGGACAACTCCGATTGGGCCACCAATTGTCCCGAGTACAAGGTCACCGCCGTGCAGGCGACCCGCGTGAGTCAGCCCTCCGAATGGCAGAGGCGCTTCCGCGAGTTCACCGATACGCAGGAAGCCCTGCTGAAAGGCGCCGGCGCGGAAGCCGTCGCGGGCAAGTAGGGATACGCGATGAGCGGCGATACTCACCTCGTGAAGATGGCGAACGACATCGGGAATTTCTTCCGCTCGGAACCCGTGCACACGGATGCGGTCACGGGCATCGCCAATCACATCTCGAAGTTCTGGACGCCGCGGATGCGGGAGAAGCTCTCGGCGTACATCTCTCAGCATGGGAATGCCGAGTTGGATGAACTGCCGCGCGAGGCTCTTGAGAGCCTCGACCGAGGAACCCACGTCAAGCCGCACGAGCCGCCGGGCGGCGACGCAGGCTGACGCTCGCTGTAACAGCCTGACTACGACGGCTGGCGCGGCGCCGGCCGTTGGGTTACCTCGGTCGGGGCGGCCGGATCGAAAGCTCGAAACTGCATGACGGCTTTCCCCAACGTGACCATATCGCCATCCCTCAACGCGGTCGCCGATCTGATGGCTGCGTCATTCACGAAGGTGCCGTTGGTGCTGCCGAGATCTTCGAGCGTCGCCGCTCCGGTCGATACGACGATACGGGCATGCCGCCGGGACACAGAGGTCGCCTCGATCACGAGCGAACAGTCGACTCCGCGGCCCGCGATGTTTTCACCGTCGGCAAGCGGCAATAAGCGCCCATTCCACACTAACGACAGCGCGCTCGGCGCCGCGCGCGGCTGCCCCCCCACCGCGATGACGTCCGCCGCAAACGCATAGCCCGTCTTGTAAACGGTGCGAATGATGTGCCCGTCCCCCGAGGAGTCGCCGAGCGCCGAGCGCAGTTCCGACACGAGCCGGGTAAGGCTCGTGCGCGCGACATACACGTTCGGCCAGATGAGCTCGTCGATCTCATGGTAGGTGACCACGGCGGGACGGCGCTCGATCAGCACTTCGAGCAAAGTGAAGTGCTTCGGCTCGAGGGCGACGGCCGCGCCATTGCGAAGCAACTGGCGGGAGGCCGGCTTGAGAACGCAATCGGCGAATGCTAGGTCTGGATCCATACGCGCGGCGCAACGGTTGCGATCGTGGAATTATCCATCAGATTATCCTGCCTGGCGTCGAGAATTCACAACTTCCGAATAAGTCCCTAAGGACCTTCCCGGTCTTCCCCTTTAACTTGGCTTCCATGGCCCGGGGGTGCCACACGGCTCACCGAGGCTTGAAACCCAACCATCTCAAGGAGACGATCATGAAGACCATTGACCAGAAGACATTTCGCAAATCCGTCCAGGGCCTGCTCGCGGCGGCCATGGTGACCGCACTGCCGGCCATCGCGGGCGCAGCCTCGGGGGACTTCGTCGTCCTCGACAACCCGGGCGATCCCAACTTCAACCAGCTGCTCGGCATCAACAATGCGCGCATCATCGTCGGCTATTTCGGCGACGGCACGGTGGTTCCCAACAACGGCTACGTGCTGCTGCCTCGCAATCACTACTCGGTGGAGAATTTTACCCATCTGCCGGCCGGCGACAGTGCCTCTCAGACCCAGGCGATCGGGATCAGCAACAGCGAACGAGCTCCGAAGATCGTCGGCTTTTACATGGATGCCAACTCCGGTGTCACCCATGGCTTTCTCGACACCAAGGGCGTGCAAGTGGCGGTGGATGACCCGCATGGGAGCCCGCCCTACGTCGCAGCGCCGGTGCAGAACCTCCTCGGGGTCAATGACCGGGACGAGGCGGCCGGCTTCTGGGTCGATAACAACGGCAATGAGCACGGCTTCGTCGCGCAGCTCGATGAATCGACCATGAAGTTCGCCTTCACCGAAGTGCCGCCGTCGCTGTTCAAAGGCGCCGTTGCGACCCAGGTGAGCAACATCAACGACGAGCACGAAGTGTGCGGCTTCTGGACCGACGCCAACAAGATCAGCCACGGTTTCGTGGGAGTCTTGGGCGGGCACTATTACAGCTTCGAGGCCGAGATCGACGGCATGAAAGTCATGAGCACGCAGGTATTCGGTTGCAACAACAACGGCGGGATCGTAGGACAGGTCACCGACTCGGCCGGTGAATTGCACGGCTTCATCTACAAGGAAGGCCGATTCCACCAGTACGATGCGCCCGGATCCTCGCAGGTGCCCGCGCTCGGCGTTCAGGGGACGCTGATCAATGGCATCAACGACTTTGGCGACATCGTGGGCTTCTTCTCCAACGGCGTCTCGAAGGTGAAGAGCTTCGTCCGCTACGCCGACGAATAAGCGATCCCATCATTCGGTATGATTGCTTCATATGGCCCCAGTCATACGACTGGGGCTTTTTTTCTGGACCAGTCTACCCGGCCGGGGTGGTGACAGCGGAACGACCAGCTTTCCCGGGAAATGTCTTTTTCCGCCCCCGTAAACATCCCTCCCCTTGCCCCAACGGGGCACTTTGCCCCGCAGATCTCAATCGCCCGTGCAAGCGCGCCGCAACAGCGGCAATATAGCGGCCCGGGATCGCTACCCAAAAATGACAAACCATCTATCGGCCGCCACTCGAATGCTATGGGCCGGAGTCTTGTCCGTCGCCTTGATCGCGGTGGCATGTGCGTCGACTGCGCCCTCTGCGTCGACTGCGCCTTCTCCGTCGACCGCGACACCGTCTGCCGAGATCGTGAGCGACGATGGCCGGCCCTGCTTCCTGATCCGCGGCACTGAGCTGTTCCGGGCAGGCCAGGGCGCTGTCTTGAGGCCGGGCGATCTGATTGCGACCGAGCCGGGAGCGCTCTTGATGGTGGCGTTCAAGTCCGGCGCGGCGGTGGGCGGCATCGTCGCCGTAGGGCCATCGAGCCGGCTTTATTGGATGGACCGCCCGGATCGGGTGACTCTTGCCGTGCGGCGTGGATGGGTCAAAGTCGACACGCTGGCGGCAGGTGAACACCTCGCTGTGCATGCCGAAGGTCCGCATCTCGGTGCCGCAAGCGACGCCGGCACCTTCGTGTTGCACGTCGGCGATGCCGTTGATGAGGTCTTTCACGAGAGCGGTTCGATGCAGCTCTGGAGCCGTAACGCTGACGGCGCCCGAACGAGCGCGTCGAGCACACCGAACCAGTTCGCGCGCCGCGGCGGCGCCGACCCGATCAACGCCCGATTTGGCCCCGACATGGATTTCGTGGATGCTATGCCCCCGTCGTTCCGTGACCCGCTGCCCCTGGATCTGGCGGCTCGGTCGCGCCGCAGCGCCGAGCCGGAGCGGGTTCGGGAGGTCGCGTACGAGGACGTGGCGGATTGGCTTTCCGCACCGCGGGATTGGCGGCGGGGGTTGGCGAAGCGATTTGGCCCCCGGCTCAAGGGCCCGGCGTTCTCTCATTAGCTCTAGCGTCACGCATATGAAAATCGCGCTCAAATTCAATCTGGCATTGCTGTTGGTGTTCGCGCTTACCATGAGCGCAACTTACTTCATCGCGCGCCGGCTTCTCGAGCTCAATGCGCGCGCGAACGTGCAGGAGAACGCCCGCATCATGATGCGGTCGGCGCTTGCGATACGCACGTACACGGAGACACAGATCAAGCCGCTCCTGGACGGCCAGAATCACTACAAATTCCTGCCTCAGACGGTGCCGTCCTACTCCGCGACGGAATATTTTCACAGTCTTGCGGCGAGCCCCGACCTGCGTGATTACGGCTACAAGGAGGCGACGCTGAACCCGACCAATCCGCGCGACCGCGCGGTCGATTGGGAGGTGGACGTGGTCAACCGCTTTCGGCAGCATCCCGATCTGAAGGAGATCTTCGGTGAGCGCGACGGAGCGTTCGGCAGGTCCTTGTACCTCGCCCAGCCGCTGCAAATCGTCGACCTTGCGTGCCTCGCCTGTCACAGCACGGTGGGCGCAGCGCCCGCCACCATGATCGATCTGTACGGACCCGCCAATGGATTCGGCTGGAAGCCCGGGGAAATCGTCGGCGCCCAGGTCGTCTCGGTGCCCCAATCGGTTGCGCTCGAGCGCGCCGATGCGATCGTTTCGAAAATCTTATACTTGCTCGCGACTTTGTTCGTGGTGCTGTTTGTCGCGCTCAATCTTTTGCTGTCGACGCTCGTTCTCCGTCCGATCAAGAAACTCGGTACGATTGCCGACCAGGTGAGCCTCGGCGACATGGACGCGCCGGAGTTTCCGGCGCGGGGCGCAGACGAGATGGCGGCTCTCGGGCAGTCCTTCAACCGCATGCGCCGGAGCCTGGTCGAGGCGATCAAGTTGCTGCAATAGCAGCGGCAGGTACTGGAAGGGAAATCGGTGGCTCAAGCTCGCACCCTCGCAAATTACGAAATCCTCGACGAGCTCGGCCAGGGCGGGATGGGGACGGTCTACCGCGCGCGGGACCGGGTGCTCGAACGGATCGTGGCGGTGAAGGTGCTGCATCCAAGCCACGTGCCGGCGGCGGCCGAAGGAGGAGGCCGCTTCCTCAACGAGGCGCGCGCCATCGCCCGGCTGAGCCACCCCGCCATCGTTGCCGTCTACGAATTCTCCGACGCCGATCCCGCGTCGGTGTTCATCGCGATGGAGTACGTCGACGGGGTGACCATCGAGGACTACGTGCGCCGCCTTCAAGGAGAGGATGTCGCACCGACCCTCGATCTGGTCGGTCAGCTGCTGAGCGGTCTCGGCTACGCGCATGAACGCGGCGTGGTGCATCGGGATATCAAGCCCTCCAATCTGCTGGTCACACGCGAAGGCCGGCTCAAGATCACGGATTTCGGCATCGCCAAGGTGGATTCTCTCCGGCATACGCAGACCGGCATGATGATCGGGACGCCCGCTTACATGGCTCCGGAGCGCTACTCCGGCGGCGGCATCGATCAGCGATGCGATGTCTACTCGGCCGGTGTGCTTTGCTACGAGCTGCTCACCGGCCGAAGGCCATTCGGCGGCGAGCTGACGGAGCTGATCTACAAGATCTGCCATGCGCCGCCGGACGCGTTGACGGCGGTGCGACCGGACCTTCCGGAGCTGCTCGACCGTGTCATCGCCAGGGCGCTGGCAAAGGATCCCGCGGCACGCTATCAAACAGCGGAGGAATTTGGCGCGGCACTCTCGACCGTGCGAGATGACTTGGGGCGCGGCGGGGGACGACACGAAACCCGGCACGAGCCCCGAGTTGAGAGGGGGCCGGCATCCGATGTATCGGCGATGGATGTCACCGCCCGGGTAACCAAACCGCAGCCGCCGTCCACGCAAAATCCCGCGGGTTGGTCGGTCGCGGATATCGCCGAGATAGTACGGCAGCTCACTCCGATACTTGGGCCCCTGGCAAAGATCACCGTGAAGCGCGCCGCCGATCAGACGCGATACCGCGCCGAGTTGTACCGGATACTGGCCGGTGAGTTGCGCACCGATGAGGAACGCAAGCGCTTTCTGGCGACAGCGCCGCGCGAGACCAGAGCAGTCGGCGGGTCGATGCCCTCCTCCATGTCCAAGCCGCTCGATTCGATGGCGCCCGCGACCCTGGAGCGCGCGGCTAAAATTCTCGCACGCTACATAGGTCCGATCGCCGCCGTGATCGTCAAGAAGACGGCAGCCAGCGCAGTAGACGAGTCGGACTTCTATGCGCGCCTGGCGGATCGGATCGCCAACGAACACGAGCGCGCTCGATGCGTCGCCGAGTTGACTCGCCCATTTTGATGCCCTGACGGCGCCCGGTCAGCGGCCCGCCAGTGTTTTCACGTGGGCCGCCGCGCTCCGCCCGAGCGCGCCCAAGTTATAGCCGCCCTCCAGCATCGACACGATGCGTCCCTGCGCATGGCGCGCGGCCAGCGACATGAGCTCGCGGGTCATCCATTCGTAATCCTCTTCCACCAGCGCGAGGCCGCCCAGCAGGTCCTCGCGGTGCGCATCGAAGCCCGCGGAGATCAGGATCATCTGCGGCTCGAACTCCTCGAGCGCCGGCGCCCATTTCTCCTTCAGCGCCCGCCGCGCGGCCGTGCCGTCGCTCCCGGCCGCCAGCGGTACATTGAACATGTTCGGAGCAGGGTCATCCGCGCCGCTCCCTGGATAGAAAGGATGCTGGAAGAATCCGGCCATGAGCACCCGTTTCTGCCACTCGGGCGCGCTGAACATGTCCTCGGTGCCATTGCCGTGATGCACGTCGAAATCGACGATGGCCACCCGCTCCAGCCCTTTGACCTCGAGCGCGTAGGCGGCAGCGACCGCGATGTTGTTGAAGATGCAAAAGCCCATGGAGCGGGCCGGCGTGGCGTGGTGCCCGCACGGCCGCACTGCGCAGAACGCGTTTTGCGCACGGCCCGACATCACTTCCTCCACTGCGAGCACGCCGGCTCCCGCCGCGCGCCGCGCTGCGTTGAGACTCGAGGGATTCATGGCCGTGTCCGGATCGAGCTGCACGTAGCCTTCCTTCGGCGCGTGCTCGAAAATCAGATCGACGTACGCGGCCCGATGCACGCGCTTCAAGTCCTTCTGATCGGCGAGCGGCGCCTCCAGGCAGCGAAGCTCCGGCAAGATTCCGCTGCTGCGCATGTGTTCGTTCACCGAGTTGAGACGCTCGGGATTCTCCGGATGGCCGGCGCCCATCTCGTGCCGCAGACATTCAGCGTGGGTGATGTAGGCTGTCGTCATGGCGAATCCTCAAGGTTCTGAATTGCGTGATGAATCGTCGCGCCGTGGTTCGGCGCGAGACTCCGCCCCCAGGGGAAGGTAGAGACCCGCTCCTCGGCCGCGCTCCTGAACGAGCGCGAGCACGGCATCGACCATCGGCGTCGCGACGCCGGCGAGCCTGCCGAGCTCCTGCACGGCGGTGACCAGCGCATCGATCTCCAGCGATCGCCCGCGCTCGAGGTCCTGCAGCATGGACATCTTGTGACCGGTGATGGATCCCGCCGCGGCGAGGCGCCGCTCCAGCATCTCATCCGGAATGTCGATCCCGAGGGCCTCGTTCACCGCCTTGGTCTCGAGCATCATGGTTTTGCACAAACCGCGAAGCCCGGGATCCGCGATGACGCGATCGAGCGTCGCCCCCGTCAGTGCGCCGATGGGGTTGAAGCAGACGTTGCCCCAGAGCTTGAGCCAGATGTTCCAGCGCACATCCTCGCGCACCGGCGCATCGAAGCCGGCGCCGACCAGGGCGTCGCTCAATGCTGCGACGCGCTCCGAACGGCTTCGGTCCGGCTCGCCGAGAATGAACCGTTTCAGCGCGTGGTGCACGATGACACCCGGCTCGGCCACTTCGCACGCCGGCTCGACCACGCAGCCGATGGCGCGCTCGGGCCCGATGGCGTTCCACTGCCGATCTGCGAGGTCCACCGACGTGATGCGGTGCCCGTCGAAGCGGCCGCCGCACTTGTAGAAATACCACCAGGGGATGCCGTTCATCGCAGTCAACACGGCGGTGGAAGGTCCGAGAAGCGGCGCGAATTCGGGCGCGCTCGCGTGCGCCTGATGTGCTTTGAGCGCGCAGATCACGAAGTCCTGGTGACCGAATGCCCGGGGTTCATCGCTCGCGCGCACGCGCGCGACTTTCTCCCGACCGTCTATCCGCAGGATCAGCCCGCGCTCGCGGATGGCGCGAAGGTGCGCGCCGCGTGCGATCACGCAGACGTCGTGACCGGCCGACGCCAGCTCCACCGCGACGTAGCCACCGATCGCACCGGCGCCGTAAATGCAAAATTTCATCGGCTTTCCTCGCGGCAAAAGTCTACGCGAAAGGGGTACGATGGGGATACCTGAATGGGCATGCCCGAAGGGCGATAACCGATGAGAGAATGAGGGTCGATTTTATGGCGAACGTGCCCGCTGAAATGAACGTGACCGAGATCGCCGCACCGGGCGGTCCGGAGCAATTGAAATCCGCCCGGCGCCCCACACCGAAGCCCGGCGAAGGCGAAGTTTTGGTGCGCGTCGCCGCCGCTGGCGTCAATCGTCCGGATGTCATGCAGCGACAAGGCCGCTATCCGCCCCCGGCGGGCGCGTCCGACATCCCGGGGCTCGAGGTCGCGGGGGAGGTCGTCTCGATGGGTCCGGGCGCCTCGGGCGTCGCGCTCGGCGATAAGGTGGTGGCGCTCCTGCCGGGCGGGGGCTATGCCGAATACGCAGTGGCGGCGGCGCCTCTGTGCCTGCCGATCCCCGAGAATCTGAGCATGGTCGAGGCGGCGGCGGTGCCCGAGACGTTCTTCACGGTGTGGACCAACTTGTTCGACCGCGGCGGCTGCAAGGCCGGCGACACCGTTTTGATCCACGGCGGCACCAGCGGCATCGGCACGACCGCGATTCAGCTCGCCGCGGCCTGGGGAGCGAAGGTCTACGCCACGGCCGGCAGCGCCGACAAGGCGCGTTTCTGCGAACGGCTCGGCGCGGCGCGCGGAATCGACTACCACAACGAGGATTTCGTATCGGTGGTGCGCGAGGCCACCGGTGGCCGGGGCGTGGACTTGATCCTCGATATCGTGGGCGCGAGTTATCTCACCCGCAATTTCGAGGCGGCCGCGGTCGAAGGGCGCATCGTCGTCATCTCGCTGATGAGCGGGGCGAAGACCGACATCAATCTGAACATCATTCTGAGCAAACGGCTGACGCTCACGGGTTCGACACTGCGCATACGCAGCGTCGCTCAGAAGGCGCTCGTCGCCGAGTCCGTGCGGCGAAATGTTTGGCCGCTGCTCGCCGAGGGCCGCGTCAAGCCCGTGATCCACGCGACGTTCCCGCTCGCCCAGGCGAGCGAAGCTCATCGGTTGATGGAGAGCTCGCAGCATATCGGCAAGATCGTGCTCGAGGTCTGAGGCGCGCGCGGCGGTCGCGCGAGGCGGATCGCGCCGGCCCGAGGGCGCCGGCGCTTCCCGAGCGGGCGTGGTCCCTAGAAGAGACCCACGATCTTGCCCTGCGCATCGATGTCGATCTTGTCGGCGGAGGGCACCTTGGGCAGCCCGGGCATGGTCATCACGTCGCCGCACACCACGACGATGAATTCCGCACCGGCCGCAAGACGCACCTCGCGGATGTTGACGATATGGCCGCTCGGCGCGCCGCGCGCACCGGGATCCGTCGAGAAAGAGTACTGCGTCTTGGCGATGCACACGGGGTAGTGGCCATAGCCGTCCTTTTGCAGCTTGTCGATCTGCGCGCGGATCTTCGCATCGGAGCCGATGTCGGCGGCGCCGTAGATCTTGGAGGCCACCGTCTTGATCTTGTCCCACAGCGTCTGATTCTCGTCGTAGACGAAGCTGAAGTTCGATTTTCCGGTCTCGACCAACTCCACCACCTTCCTGGCCACGTCCGCCGCGCCCGCGCCGCCTTCGGCCCAGTGCTTCGCCGTGACCAGTGGCACGTTCAGCGCGGCCATCTTCTTCGCGAGCAGCTCGCTCTCCGCCTTGGTGTCCGCGGTGAATTGATTCACCGACACCACGCACGGCAGGCCGTAGTGGTTGCGCACGTTGTTCACGTGACGTTCCAGGTTGGCAATGCCCTTCTCCAGCGCCCCCAGATTCTCGGTGTTGATCTGCTTCAGATCGGCCCCGCCGTGATACTTCAACGCGCGGATGGTCGCGACGATCACCACCGCCGACGGACGGAGTCCGGACTTGCGGCACTTGATATCGATGAATTTCTCGGCGCCGAGATCCGCACCGAAGCCCGCTTCGGTGACCACATAGTCGGCGAGCTTCAACGCCGTCGACGTGGCGAGCACGGAATTGCAGCCGTGGGCGATGTTCGCGAACGGGCCTCCATGAATGAAAGCCGGATTGTTCTCGAGCGTCTGCACCAGATTCGGCTTTAAGGCTTCCTTGAGCAGCACGGTCATCGCGCCCTGCGCGTTCAGATCCTTGGCGCGGATCGGCGAGAGATCGCGGCGGTAGCCGACCACGATATTGCCGAGCCGTTGCTTCAAGTCTTCCAGATTGAGTGCGAGGCAGAAGATCGCCATGACTTCGGAAGCGACCACGATGTCGAAGCCATCCTGGCGCGGAAAGCCGTTGCCGGGACCGCCCAATCCGACCGTGATGTCGCGCAACGCGCGATCGTTCATGTCCATCACGCGCTTCCACGCAATGCGCCGCACATCGAAGCCCAATTCGTTGCCGTGATGGATGTGATTGTCGATCAGGGCGGAGAGCAGGTTGTGCGCGAGCCCGATGGCGCCGAAATCGCCGGTGAAGTGCAGGTTGATGTCTTCCATCGGCACGACTTGGGCGAAGCCGCCGCCGGCGGCGCCGCCCTTCATGCCGAAGACCGGCCCCAAGCTCGGTTCGCGCAGGCAGATGACTGCCTTCTTGCCGATCTTGTTCAAGGCATCGCCGAGGCCTACGGTGGTCGTGGTCTTACCCTCGCCCGCAGGAGTGGGACTCAACGCAGTCACCAGGATCAGCTTGCCGTCCGGCTTGTCCTTGAGGCTCGCGATGTAGTCGAGCGAAATCTTCGCCTTGTAATGACCGTAATTCTCGACGCTCGCGGCCGGTATACCGAGACGCGCTGCGATCTCGGAAATGGGCTTCATGGTCGCGCTTTGGGCAATCTCTATGTCGGAACGCACGTGTAACTCCCCCGATGAAAGTAATTAAATTAGTTGATGCCGCAGGTTTGGGCGGCAGACGATCGGCGCCGTCCGGTGAAATGGCGGCGCAATATACCACGCGTCGAGCGCTCTTCTGCCGCGCGGACTGTGCGGCCCGCATCAGGCACCGAGAATGGTTCCCGGCGCGAGACTCGCTTGCGCGCAAAATTCGGGACCCGAGAGCTTCTTGCCGTCGTCCGGCCGCAGCGTCAGCACTTCGATCTGACCTCCCTGCGTGCTCACGAAAATGCTGCGCGCGCCGATTTCCGTGACCGCACCGATCTTGCCTTTGACCGCCGAGAAGGTGCGCGCAGGGAGCTTGCGTGCTTCCAGGATCCGGAGCTTCTTTCCGTTGTACGTGGTCCACGCGCCCGGCGCGGGAATACAACCTCGGATCAGGTTGTAAACCTGGTCGATGTGGTTGTGCCAGTTGATCTTCGCTTCGGGATCCCGGCACCAGCCCTCGTAGCTCGCCTGCGATTCGTCCTGCACCACTTCCCTGGCCTTGCCGCTCATCACCAGATCGGCCGCCTCGGTCATGGCCGCGACCCCCATCGGGAACAGACGGTCGAAATAGACGCTCCCCAAGGTATCGTCGGGTCCGATGACCGTTTCTTTCTGCAGAATCACCGGCCCCTCATCGAGTCCGTCGCTCGGCCGGAATATGGTAAGCCCGGTGCGCGTATCGCCGCGGATGATGGGCCAGTTGATGGAACTTGGGCCCCGGTATTTGGGAAGCAGCGAGGGGTGATACTGGATCATCCCGTGACGCGGTATGCCGGTGAACTCCTCCGGCGCGAATTGCAGTACGTAGGCCATGACGCCCAAGTCCACGTCGAGCGAGCGCAACGCTTCGAGCGCCTCCGGATTCTTGAGTGAGGCAAATTGAAACAGCCGTACGCCGCGCTCATCGGCCCCGACGCGCAGCGGGTCCGGTGGCGTATCCGGTTTGTCAGGCGTACAGAACACACCGGCGACGGTATCGCCCCGGTCCAAGAACGCATCCAGCACGGCTTTTCCAAACTTCTGCTGGCCAATAATGGCTATTCGCATTTGTATATTCCTCCCCCCAAACTCCAGCCAGATATCTCATATATCATAGTCTGCGCTCTGGCGGTATAATTGAGTAAAAGCGTGCGCCTGAAGGCGCGCCCGGTAATATATCCAGTGATCCATACAGCCCATGCGCCAAGGAGTTTCAAATGGCTGGTCGTAATTTTTTATTTGTGCCGGGCCCGACCAATGTGCCCGATCGCGTACTGCGTTCCATGGCGGTCGCGATGGAAGATCATCGTTCCC
The DNA here is from genome assembly GCA_050012215.1 of Steroidobacteraceae bacterium. GTDB lineage: Bacteria > Pseudomonadota > Gammaproteobacteria > Steroidobacterales > Steroidobacteraceae > Bog-1198. The sequence continues at coordinate 31,460 of JBEKHO010000004.1, read as the reverse complement.
CGATCTTCCCTGAACTCGCCAGGGCCTGCCTCAGCGGTTTGAAGCCGATATTCAAGACCAGCAGCGGAACGCCGTTCATTTTCCCGTCCTCCGGCACCGGTTGCTGGGAGGCCGCACTCACCAATTGCCTGAATGCCGGCGACAAGATACTGGCATCGCGCTTCGGTCAGTTCAGCCATTTGTGGATCGACATGTGCCAGCGCCTGGGTTTCGAGGTCGAGATTCTCGAGACGCCGTGGGGAGAGGGGGCGCCGATCGAGCGCTACCTCGCATCGCTCGCCGCCGACAAGCAGCACAAGATCAAGGCGGTGCTCGTGTGCCAGAACGAGACCGCAACCGGTGTCACCAGCGACGTGGCCGCCGTGCGCCAGGCGATCGATAGCTTGAAGCATCCCGCGCTTCTGTTCGTGGATTCGGTGAGCGCGCTGGCGAGCATCGACTTTCGCATGGACGAGTGGGGTGTCGACGTGTGCGTCAGCGGGTCTCAGAAGGGATTGATGCTGCCGGCCGGCCTCGGCATCACCTGCGTCAGCCCGAAGGCGCTCGAAGCCGCCAAGAAGGCGAACTCGCGGCGCTGTTATTTCGATTACGCCGACATGGTGCAGGCCAACGCGTCGGGATATTTCCCCTACACCCCTGCCCTGCCCATGCTCTACGGCCTGCGCGAATCGCTCGCCATGCTGGCCGAGGAAGGCTTGGAGAATGTGTTCCAGCGCCATGCGTATCTTGCCGGCGGCACACGCGCCGCCGCCATCGACGGTTGGAAGTTCAAGCTCTGCGCGGTCGCTCCGAAGTGGTACTCCGACACCGTGTCGGCGGTCATGGTGCCCGAGGGCATCAACGGTGCGGACGTGATCTCGCGGGCGTTCAAGCGCTACAACCTCGCGCTGGGCGCCGGCCTCTCCAAAGTGGCCGGGAAGTTGTTCCGTATCGGCCACCTGGGCGATCTCAACGAGCTGATGCTGCTTGGAGCCATCGCGGGCGCCGAACTGGCCATGCTGGATGTGGGCGTCAAGATCGAGCCGGGAAGCGGTGTCGCCGCCGCCCAGAATTATTGGCGCAAGCATGCCGCTCAATCCCGGAGCGAGCCCGCGAAAGGCAAGGCGGCGTGACCCACCGGGTCGTCTTCCTGGATCGTGCCTCGCTCAAGGCGACGGTGCGCAAGCCCAGGCACGCGAGCGAGTACGTCGAGTATCAGAAGACCGCCGTCGACGAGATCGTGCCGCGTCTCGCCGAGGCGGAGGTCGCGATCGTCAACAAGGTGCCGATGCGCGCGCCCACGCTCGAGAAGCTGCCGAAGCTCAAGCTGATCGCGGTGGCGGCGACCGGCTACGATGTCGTGGATGTGGCGTACTGCAAGGCGCACGGCATCGCCGTCGCCAATATCCGCAACTACGCGGTCCACACGGTGCCCGAACACGTCTTCATGATGATCCTGGCGCTGCGCCGGAGCCTGCTCGCCTACCGCCAAGACGTGGAAAACGGCGTCTGGAACAAATCGGACCAGTTCTGTTTTTTCACGCATCCCATCGGCGATTTGCACGGCGCGACCCTCGGTATCATCGGCGAGGGTGCGATCGGCCAGGGGACCGCGGCGATCGGTCGAGCCTTCGGGATGCAGGTTAAGTTCGCGGATCATCCGCCTCCGAAGATGGACGGCGTGACCTTCACTCCCCACGAACAGGTGCTCGCCGAAGCGGACGTGATCTCGCTGCACTGCCCGCTCATGCCGTCGACCCGCAATCTCATCGACCTGGCCGCTTTTCGCAAGATGAAGCGTAGCGCGATCCTCATCAATACCGCGCGCGGCGGCTTGGTGGATGAGGCCGCACTGATCCAGGCGCTCGATGAGGGATTGATCGCCGGCGCCGGGTTTGACGTGCTCACCGTCGAGCCGCCGAAGGACGGGCATCCGCTGCTCGATGTGCACCGGCCCAATTTCATCCTCACGCCGCACATCGCTTGGGCCTCCGATGGCGCGATGCAGTTCCTGGCGGACCAATTGATCGATAATATCGATGCCTGGGCGGCCGGCAGACCACAGCATCTCGTTACTTGAGCTGGCGCGCCGGGGAGCGCGCTCTACGATGACCAAGAAATTACTGTACCAATTCGATACTGATCCATTGCCTGCCGTTTTCGACAATGTAGTTGCCTACGATGGCGGCGCCGATCACATCACCGCCTACGGCGGCGTGACCGCCGCCAATGTCGGCGGACTGGTCGAAGGGGCGATATTCACCCGGGGCCCCAAAGACAAGAAGAACACCGCGCTGTTCATCGGCGGCGGCAACATGACCGCCGGACAGGCGCTGCTCGGTGCCGTGCAGGCCAAGTTCTTCGGCAAGTTTCGCGTCTCGGTCATGTTCGATTGCAACGGATCGAATACCACGGCGGCCGCCGCAGTGGCGTGGCTTGCTCACGGGCGATTGCTGCGCGGCAAGCACGCCGTGGTGCTCGCGGGCACCGGCCCGGTCGGGCAGCGCGCTGCGGCGCTGCTCTCGAGCGAAGGGGCGACCGTTACCATCACCGGCCGCAAGCTCGACGCGGTGCAGACGGCCACCGCGTCCATCAAGTCGCGCTTCGGCATCGATGTGCAGGCGCGAGCCGCAGCGACCAACGAGGAGCGCGCGGTGGCCATCGCGGGCGCCCACATCGTGCTCGCCACCGGCGCCGCCGGAATCACACTGCTGCAATCGAGCCAGTGGCAGGAGCATCCCACCTTGGAACTGGTGGCGGATGCGAATGCATCGCCACCTGCCGGCATCGAGGGGGTGGCCATGGCCGATCGCGGCACCGAGAGCCACGGCAAGATATTGTTCGGCGCGTTGGGGTTCGGAGCGCTCAAGCTCGCGCTGCACCGGGCCTGCATTGCCAGGCTGTTCGATCAGAACGACCTAATCCTCGATGCGGAAGAAATCTACGCGCTCGCCAAAACCATGGTCGGGAAGACGGCATCGTGAACGCACTGCATTCCAACGAAGACATCAACGAAACATCCATCGACGATTTTTTGGATCGGCTGGCCAGCAAGGATCCCACGCCGGGCGGCGGCAGCGCGGCGGCCATCATGGGAGCGATGGGCGCAGCCCTCGTGTCCATGGTGTGCAACGTATCCTTTGGCAAGAAGGGCTGTGAGGCCGCCGAGCCGGAGCTGCGTGCGGTGTGCGAGCAATCCGAGGCGCTGCGTCAGCGCCTCACCGGGATGGTGGCCGAGGACGTGTCGGCCTTCGGTGAATTGATGGCCGCCTACAAGCTGCCCAAGGAGACGGACCCGGAGAAGCAGCGCCGCTCGCAAGCCATCCAAGCGAGTCTCAAACGCGCCACCGAGGTCCCGCTGGCCTGCGCCCGGGATTGCGCCGAGGTGATTCGTCTGTCGCGGCGCGCCGGCGAGCAGGGCTATCTCGGCGTGATCAGCGACGCCGGGGTGGCTGTGTCGGCGGCCTATGCGGCGGCCCGCAGTGCAGCCCTGAATGTGTACATCAATGCGCCGGCTCTCAAGGATCGGGCGTTCGCTGAGCGGTCGCTCGCCGAACTCGAGGGCCTCATGACCTCCTGTACGGCCGAGAGCGAGGCGGTGTATGCCCTGGTGCGCGGGAAGCTCTAGATCGATAGCCCCTCACGGTCTCGACTTGACACTTCTCATATATCATATATGGGGGACTTTCAGTAAGATTGGCTGCGACGAGTCCGCGCGAAAACTCGAAAAGAAGGATGGATGCATGTCACTTCAAACGCTTCGGTTGGCTAGCGGCAAAGTGCTTCTTCTGGGGCTGATGGGGACCTTGTCCTTGTGTGCAGCCGCCGAAGCCGGGGATGCGGGCATCGGTGCCGGAGGCTTCCCCGTGCTGTCGTTGAAGGAAATCGTGGTCGAGTCGAGCAAGATCCCGGAAACCCCGGCCGACGCCGAACTCAACAACAAGGTTGAATCGGCCATGCAGTCCGATCGCTATTTCTACAACTATCATGTGTCGGCCATGACCCGCGATGGAGTGGTGGTATTGCGAGGGCTGGTTTTCGACGACTGGGATATGCGAACCGCCGTCCGCCTCAGCAAGCACGTTGCCGGCGTAAGGCGCGTCGTCAATCAGCTCACGATCGGCGCGCAACCTTAAAGTCGCCGCGCCTGCAGGCAGACAGGCTGGGCATGTCCCGCGGTGCCCGGCGGCGGCCTTCAGCCTTCGATGAGAATGGCCCGAAAGTCGTTCACGTTGGTGAGCGTGGGTCCGGTGATCACGGAATCGTCGAGCGCCGAGAAGAAGCCATGGCCATCGTTATTGGCAAGCATATCTCGGGGCTTCAGCCCCTTCCCCCAGGCGCGCGCCAGCGTGTCCGGCGCCATGTAGGCGCCCGCGATCTCCTCCTGTCCGTCGACACCATCGGTATCGCCGGCGAGCGCGTGAATCCCCGCCCGTCCTTCCAGAGCGATGGCGAGCGACAGTAGGAACTCCACGTTGCGACCGCCGCGCCCGTTTCCACGAACGGTCACGGTGGTTTCACCGCCCGACAGGAGCACGCAGGGCGCGACGAAGGGCTGGCCCCGCCCGGCGACCTGACTGGCGATTCCCGCCATCACCTTGCCTACATCGCAGGCTTCCCCCTCGAGCGCATCGCCGAGAATGTGGGGCGTGATGCCGGCCTCTCGCGCCACGCCCGCAGCCGCTTCCAATGCCATTTGTGGTGTGGCGATGGTCCGCACCGCACTGCGCGCCAAGCGCGGATCGCCCGGCTTGATCGATTCACCTCGGCCGCTTTCCAACAGCTCGCGCGCCGCGCCGGGCAGTTCGATGCCGTAGCGACGCACGATGCCGAGCGCATCGGCGCAGGTGGTCGGGTCGGCGACCGTCGGTCCGGACGCGATGTCGATGGGCCGGTCTCCCGGCACGTCGGAGATCAGCAGGGTCAGCACACTCGCCGGGTAGCATGCCGCACCGAGCCGCCCGCCCTTGATGGCCGACAGGTGGCGTCGTACGCAGTTCATCTCGCTGATGGTTGCGCCGGAGGAGAGCAATGCACGATTCACGGCCTGTTTCGAATCGAGCGTGAGTCCACGGGCAGGGAGCGGCGCGAGCGCCGAGCCTCCACCCGACATCAGGCACAAAACCAGATCGTTCTCGCTCAATCCACTCACGAGCTCGAGCATTCGCTGCGCAGCAGCCATTCCCGCCGCGTCCGGCACCGGGTGTGCGGCTTCGACGACTTCTATGCGGTCGCACGGCACCGCATAGCCGTAGCGCGTGACCACCAGGCCCGAGAGCGGACCGGGCCAGTGTTCCTCCACCGTACGTGCCATGGCGGCCGAAGCCTTGCCGGCGCCGATCACGAGCAGTTTGCCGCTCGGAGGCTGCGGCAGATGACGCGGCACACACAGGGCGGGCTGCGCAGAGGCGATCGCCGCCTGGAACATCTGCAGCAAAAGCGCGCGGGGCGTTGGCAGGGGCGGTCTGGTGCTCATGGACACCCTGGGCGCGGGCTAGAGAACCGACTTGAGCAATCTACCCATGTCGGCAGGATTTCGCGTGACCTTGATGCCGCACTCCTCCATCACCGCCAACTTCTCCGCGGCCCCGCCCTTCCCGCCGGAAATGATGGCGCCCGCATGGCCCATGCGTTTCCCCGGCGGAGCGGTCACGCCGGCGATGAAGCCGACGACCGGTTTTTTCATGTTGTCCTTGATCCAGTACGCGCAGGTCTCTTCGTCGTTCCCGCCGATTTCGCCCACCATGATGACCGCATCGGTCTCGGGATCGTCATTGAACAGTCGCATCACGTCGATGTGCTTCAACCCGTTGACGGGGTCGCCGCCGATGCCCACGCAGGTCGACTGTCCCAATCCGAGCTCCCCCAATTGCCCGACCGCCTCGTAGGTGAGGGTGCCGGAGCGCGACACCACGCCGATGCGCCCCTTCTTGTGGATGTGTCCCGGCATGATGCCGATCTTGATTTCATCGGGCGTGATCACCCCAGGGCAGTTCGGTCCCACGAGAATGGTCTTCTTGCCGGACATCCGGTGGCGGGTGGCGATCATGTCGCGCACCGGCACCCCCTCGGTGATGCAAATCACGAGATCCAGCTCGGCATCGACGGCTTCGTCGATGGCACCGGCGGCGTGGGGCGGCGGCACGTAGATCACCGAGGCGGTCGCGCCCGTGCGCTGCTTGGCTTCCTTGACGCTGCCGAAGATCGGAATGCCTTCGAAGTTCTCTCCAGCCTTGTTCGGATTGACGCCGGCGACGAAGCAGTTCTTGCCATTCGCGTATTCACGGCAGAGCCGGGTGTGGAAGGCGCCAGTCTTGCCGGTGATGCCCTGCGTGATCACCCGGGTGTTTCCGTCGATGAGTATGCTCATGAGGCTCCCCTATTTTCCGGCGACGGCAGCGACGATCTTTTGCGCCCCGTCCTCGATGCTGCCGGCGGAGACGATGGGGAGCCCGGACTCCTTGAGCAACTTTCTGCCGAGCTCCTCGTTCGTGCCCTTCATGCGCACCACGAGGGGCACACTGAGCTTCACTTCCTTTGCCGCGGCGATGACGCCCTCGGCAATGGTGTCGCAGCGCATGATTCCTCCGAAGATATTCACCAGGATGCCCTTCACGGCCGGATTTTTCAGCATCAGCTTGAATGCTTCGGTGACCTTCTGCGCCGTGGCGCCGCCCCCGACGTCCAGGAAGTTCGCGGGTTCCGCGCCGAACAGCTTGATCGCATCCATCGTGGCCATGGCGAGGCCGGCGCCATTCACCAGACAGCCGATGTTGCCGTCGAGCGAAATGTACGACAGGTCGAATTTGGACGCCTCGACCTCCGCGGGATCCTCTTCCTCGATATCGCGAAGCGCCGTGATTTCCGGATGGCGGAACAGCGCGTTGTCGTCGAAATTGAGCTTGGCATCGAGCGCGAGGACCTTTCCATCACCGGTCAGTATCAGCGGATTGATCTCGGCGAGCGACGCATCGCATTGGTCGAAAGCGCGGTACAGCGCCTGCATGAAGTGACGCGCTTGCGCGACCGAGGATTCGGGAACGCCGATTTTTTTTGCAACCTCGTCCGCTTGAGCGTCGGTCAATCCCGTCGCGGGATCGATCGCCACCCGGTGAATCTTCTCGGGCGTGTGCGCGGCCACCTCCTCGATTTCCATGCCGCCTTCGGAGCTCGCCATCAGCGTGACGCGCTGGGTGGCGCGATCGACCACCATGCCGACGTAGAGCTCCTTGCGGATGTCGGCTCCCTCCTCCACCAGCAGGCGCTTGACGAAGCGCCCCTGCGGGCCGGTCTGATGCGTCACCAGCGTCATGCCGAGAATCTTGGATGCGTACTCGTGCACTTCGTCGAGCGACTTGGCCACCTTGACGCCGCCGCCCTTGCCGCGACCCCCGGCGTGAATCTGCGCTTTGACCACCCACACCTTGCCGCCGAGGGAGCGCGCGGCGGCGTCCGCCTCCGGCACCGAGAAGCAGGGAATTCCGCGCGGCGTTGCGACGCCGAATTTGCGCAGGATCTCTTTGCCTTGATACTCGTGAACATTCATGACGACAGTCCTCTTCGGCTCACCGGGCGTGAGCCCTTATAAATGGAATCGTGCAGGCCGCAGCGCTAGTGGGGACTGCCCAACCGCGGCCGGGCTTCCTCGAGGCTCCTCTCCAGAAGCTTGGTCAACGCGTACACTGCGTCGAGATGCGGCGCCGGTGTGTCGGTGAGCCGCGCCAGCTCGATCACGGATCCGAGCAGGGCGTCGGTCTCGAGAGGGCGCAACGCCTCGACGTCCTGCAGCATCGAAGTTTTGTGATGACCCACGCGTTCGGCACCCGCGATGCGCTTGTCGATCGGAACGCGAAAAGTGATGCCGAGCTTGTTCGCGATGGCCTGAGCCTCGGTCATCATGGCATGGGCGAGCTCGCGGCTGGGCGGATACTGGCAAATACCGGCAAGCGTCGCGCGCGCGAGCGCGCTGATCGGGTTGAACGTCATGTTCCCCCAAAGCTTCAGCCAGATCTCGGCGCGGATGTCGCTCAGCACCGGCGCCTGCAGTCCGCCTCTCACGAAGCACTCCGACAGACGCTGGACACGCTCGCTCGACGTCCCATCCGGCTCGCCGACGGGGAATCGGTTGCCTTCGACGTGCTTGATGACGCCCGGAGAGAGCAGCTCCGTCGCCGGATAGACGACGCACCCGATGACGCGCTCGCAGGGGATGTGGTCGCTGATCGATCCATCGGGGTCTACGCTGCGAACCCGCGTACCCGATAGCTCACCGCCGTGCCGATGAAAGTACCAGTACGGAATTCCATTTTGCATGGGCACGACGACGGTCTCGGGCCCGAATAGCTTCGGCACGTCGCGGGCCACCGCCGCGACCTGGTGCGCCTTGAGGGCCAGAATCACCACGTCCTGGGGACCGGCGGCGGCATAATCGGAGGTCGCGTTCACTCGCGGTACGGCCATCTCGCTGCCGTCGCCCATTACCAGCCGGATACCGCGTGTCTTCAAGACCTCGAGATTCGCGCCCCGCGCGATGAAAGTCACATTCTCGCCGGCATGCGCGAGCCGGGCGCCCAAGTAGCCGCCGATTGCGCCCACACCAATGATCGCTATCTTCAAAGTGCACTCGCCCATGGCGCGCAACGGTGCTGCGGCCTTCGTTGGTTCGATCTTACGGCAAGCGGCACGGGACGAAAACCGGTCCCGGGCCGCCGATGGCCGTTATTCAGCCCGCCGTCGAGCGGGTCACGAAACCCCTCGTGTTATGACACGAGGGGTTTCGCTGGATCGCCTCGAGCTCAGAACTTGTAGTTCATGCCCACGGACATGCCCTGCGGGTGGCACTTGTCGCCGCCCCAGGTGGTCGGCCCGGCGCTCGAGTAATCGTTGACGACGGTATTCGTTCCGTCGTGACAATCGGTCGTCAAACCCCGGCCGCCGGCACCCAGATCATAATGCGAGTTGCCGTGATTGAGCGTGTCCGCCCAATCGAAGTAGGCGTAGAAATGCTTGTCGAAGCGATGCTTCCACGCCGCGGTCATCATGTACGCATAGTCGGGTCCTGCGACCGGATCGTAGTTGTGCTGACCGGCGGGATCGCCCGGCGTGGCTCCCGCATGCGCGTAGCCGATGCTGATGTTGTCGGCGCGGCCGATGTCCTGGGTCGCGAAGAACCACCAGCCGTCCCGGGTGCGCTCATTCTGGAACTGCAGATCGCCCGGCACGGATCGTCTCATGTACTCGTAGATCGTGCCGATGGACAGCCCGAAATCGAAGCTGTACTCGGTTCCGACCTTGAACGCAGACTCGTTCGCCACGTCGGTGGCAAACTCCGGCGTGAAGCCGTTGGCGGTGACGAACGCCAGTCCGTACTCGCCGAGGTAGGCGTTGTAGCCGTTGCAATCGAGTATTGCCGAGGCGAGGGCGCAGTTGTTGGAGGCGCCGAGCAGCGCGCCGTAAACCGGGCTGTTCGAGCCGATCCCGTCGCTGTTGCGGTTCACGTCCTTGTGCAGTTCCCAGGCGACCGTGGCATAGAAGCCCCCGAACTCGAACTTCAAATCCGCGCTGTAGGCCGTGCCGAAGGAGCCGTCATCGCAACTGAGCGGGAGATTGCCGCTCCCCGGTATATTGCCGCCGTTGCAATCCGGCGAGCCCGCCGATTGCACCACGTTGTCGTAGGTGCGGTTCTGGCCGGGCGCGAACAACAGATCGAAGCTGAAAATGCCGTGCACCAGGTGCGGCGATTCATACCAGATCGAGTTGTTCAAGCGGGTCCCGAACTCCACCCGGTTGTCCCCACCCGTGTTGCCCATGATGGCCGCGTAGTCCCCGATCATTCCGGAGAAGGGATTCATGCGATCCGTGGACTTCTTGTACGGCGCATACGTCGTGCCGAACTTGATCTTGCCCCAGTCGTTCATCGGATCGGCCGAACCCAGGCCCACGAAGTTGTCGCCGTAGCCGATGGCCGCCTTCACGACGTTCGATTGCTGCGTGTAGGACGTATAGAGACCCGGCGAGGCGGTGATCGACGGCTGCGTCTCGATCTGGAATATGAAATCGGTCGAGCTGGTGCCGATCTGTATGGCGCCGTGATAGCCGAGCACCGACTTGTTGGTTCCGAGCTCGGGCTGGTAGCCGACCTGGCCCACGGGGGGAGCTCCGCCGTTCTTCGGAGTTGGATTGTGCGTGCAGCCCGAATCCGTCAACGGACTCGTGCAGTTCCACCCCCACGCGGGACCGGTCATGCCCTTCGTCATCTCATCGAAAGACACGTCGAGCGTGCCGTAGAAACCTTTGATGATCTGATGCAGCAAGGGCTCTTTTTCTTCCGGCTTCTTCGCCGCCGAGGCAGGGGGCCCCGAATCCGCCCCTTGAGCGGCGGGTGCAGTCGCCTGCTTCGTGGACATGGTTTGAATCTGTTTCTGCAGCTCCTGCATCTGCTGCTGCAGGACACGCATCTGGTCCTGAAGCTGTTGAGCGTTTGGAGCATCCTCCGCGACGGCGCGGCTTCCCATGGCGCCGCTCACGGCACACGCCGCCAACACGGCCAAAATGGGCTTGGCCAATTTCAATCTCAGCATTGTGACATCCCCCGTTTTAAACTCAGATCCCAGCCTCGAATCACTCTCTTTCTCGAATCGCTTCCTGTCAAATCACTTTCTTCTGACGCAGCACATTCACCTCGTCAGGTCGGTAGCCCAGTTCCGCGAGCACCTCATCGGTGTGCTCGCCGAGAAGCGGCGAGCGCGTGACCTCTGTCGGACTGTCGCTCAACTTGATCGGGTTGCCGACGGTCAAGTACTTGCCGCGCTTCGGATGGTCGACCTCCACCACCGTGCCGGTCTTGCGCAGCGACGGTTCATGCGCGAGCTCTTCCATCGAGAGAATCGGGCCGCATGGAATGTCGTGCTCATTGAGCAGATCCATCGCCTCGAATTTGGTCTTGGTGACGGTCCACTCCTCGACGGTCGCGAATATCTCCTTCAACCGCGGCAAGCGCACTTCCGGGGTGGCGTACTTCGGATCCGTGATCCAGCTCTCCTTGCCGATCACCCGGCAGATCTCCTTCCACACCGGCGCCTGGGCGATGAAGTAAAGATAGGCGTTCGGATCCGTCTCCCAGCCCTTGCACTTCACGATCGTGCCGGGCTGTCCGCCGCCCGAGGCGTTCGCAGCGCGCGGCACGGCGCTGCCGAACTGTCCGTGCGGGTACTGCGGGTACTCCTGCATCACCTTCGTGCGCTCGAGCCGTTGCTGATCCCGCAACTTGACGCGGCACAAGTTCAGAACGCCATCCTGCATGGCAGCCAGCACTTTCTGTCCCTTGCCGGTGGATTTGCGCTGATAGAGGGCGGTCACGATGCCGAGCGCCAAGTGCAGACCGGTGCCCGAGTCGCCGATTTGCGCGCCCGTCACCAACGGAGGCCCGTCATCGAACCCCGTGGTCGATGCCGAACCACCCGCGCACTGCGCGACATTCTCGTAGACCTTGCAGTCCTCGTAGGGCCCGGGGCCGAAGCCCTTGACCGATGCGACGATCATGCTGGGATTGAGTTCCTGGATCCGCTCCCAGGTGAAGCCCATGCGATCGAGTGCACCCGGCGCGAAATTCTCCACCAGCACGTCGCAGTGCTTGACCAGCTTCTCCAGCACCTTCTTGCCCTGCTCGCTCTTGGTGTCCAGCGTCACCGAGCGCTTGTTGTGGTTCAGCATGGTGAAATACAGGCTGTCGACATCGGGAATGTCGCGCAGTTGCTCGCGCGTGACGTCCCCGCTTCCCGCCTTCTCGACCTTGATCACATCGGCCCCGAACCACGCGAGAAGCTGGGTGCACGTGGGGCCCGACTGCACATGCGTGAAATCGAGAATCTTCACCCCGGTTAGCGCTTTTTCCATGGATTAATCCCGTCGATCGTCCGGTTTACTTGTACATCGTCTGGTTCTTGGTGCCCGGTGCGTATTCGCGCGGGTCGACCCAGATGTTGATCACCGCGGATCGGCGCAGCTTCTGCACGGATTCACGCGCTCGCTGCAGCGCCGGTGCGATCTGTGCGGGGTCACGGACTTCCTCGCCGTATCCGCCGAGCATCTCCGCGAATTTACCGAACGGCACATCGCCTAAGAGATTGCCGACATTGCCGCGGTGCTCGCCGTACTTGGCAAGCTGCCCATAGCGGATCTGATTCATGGCCGAATTGTTGCCGATGACGGCGATGTAAGGCACGCCGAATCGGTTGGCGGTTTCCATGTCGAACGCCGTCATGCCGAACGAGCCGTCCCCGTAGTAACAGAGAATCTCTTTCGACGGATTCGCAAGCCCCGCTGCGATCGCAAACCCGGTGCCGACGCCGAGCGAGCCGAGCGCACCCGGATCCATCCACTGTCCCGGCCTGCGCGGTCGCACGGCCTGCGCGGAGATGGTCACCACGTCGCCGCCGTCGCCGATGTACACGGTGTTCTCCGCCAGGAACTCGTTCAGTTCCCACGCCACCCGGTACGGATGGATCGGCACGCTGTTCGACTTGAACAGCGGCATCAACTTCTCGGTCGCGACGGCCTCCGCCTGCGACAGCTCCTTCAACCATTGCTGGCGGGCCTGGCGCTTGTCGCCTTTGATCCGCCCCGTGGCGGCTTGCAGTACGGCGCCGAGAATGGCGCCCGGGTCCCCGACCAGCCCCAGGTCGATGTCGCGATTCTTGCCGACGGTGCGGTAGTCCATGTCGATCTGCACCAGCTTGATTTCCTTGCTGATGCGCTTGCCGTAGCCCATGCGAAAATCGAACGGCGTGCCGACGATCACCAGCACATCGGCCTTGGCAAATGCCTGCGAGCGGGTCCGGTCGAAATGATGCGGATCGCCCGGCGGCAGCAGGCCGCGGCTCGCGCCGTTGAAATAGCCGGGGATGTCCAGGCCGCGAAGCAACGCGATGGCCTCGTTCTGGCCGCGAGCGGTCCAAACTTGCTGCCCGTACAGAATGGCCGGGCGCTCGGCATTGACGAGAATGTCGGCCAGCTTTTCGATGTCTCTCGGGTCCCCGATCGAATGGGTGGATGCCCGATACTTCCCGGGCTGCGGTACGACCGCCTTGGCAAGATCCACCTCGCGATCGAGCACGTCTCGCGGAATCTCGAGGTACACCGGCCCCGGTGCGCCGTTGAACGCCTCGCGGGCCGCCATCGAAATCATGTCCGCCACCCGTTCGGTGCTCGGCACCGAGGCGGCAAATTTGGTGATCGGGGTCATGATGTCGACGTGCGGCAGATCCTGAAGCGAGCCCATCTTGTGCTGCGTCAGCGCGCCTTGTCCGCCGATGTGAAGAACGGGGCTCTCGGAGCGGAATGCGGTCGCGATCCCGGTCACCGCGTTGGTGCAGCCCGGACCGGCGGTGGTCACCACGCAGCCCAGCTTGCCCGTTTGACGCGCGTAGCCGTCGGCGGCGTGCGCGGCGACCTGCTCGTGACGCACGTCGATGATGCGGATGCCCTCGTCCACGCAGCCGTCGTAGATGTCGATGATATGGCCGCCGCATAGCGTGAATATGGTGTCCACACCCTCGTTCTTCAGCGCCTTTGCCACCAAATGGCCGCCCGATACGACGCCCGCCTCGCGGCTCTTGCGCTGCAGGGTGTCCTCTGCCGTGGTGGACTTGTTTTCCGCCGCAGCGGGATTAGCGGGTGACATAGATTCCTCCGGTTGGAAATTCGACTCGTCGCCCAAAGTGGGCCCGCGAGTCGTCGAGTATCAAGCGAGTGATCATCATGGTCGCGCCATCAGGCGGCGAGCGATGCGCGGGTTTTGGCAAAATGCCGCGCCCGCATGGGTTTCAACACGAACAGAGCGAGCAGCGCCGCGATGATGTTGCAGACCAAAAATAGGGTAAATATCGCCCCGTAGCCGTGCGCCTTGGCGATGGATGCGGCATACGGGACGAATATCGCGCCTGTGCCCTTCGCGGTGTACAGCATGCCGGCGTTGGCCGCCGCGTACTTGGATCCGAAGGTGTCTCCCTGAGTTGCCGGGAAGAGGCTGAAGATCTCGCCATACACGCCGAAGTACAACGCGGTCACCAGCACGAACATCACCGGATTTGTCCCACCGATTTGACTCAGCGTAAAGAGCGCCGCGGCGCCGATCAGGAAGGCAATTGCCATCGTGTACTCCCGACCGATCTGGTCCGACAGCCACCCGAAGAAGGGGCGCCCGACGCCGTCGAAGATGCGGCTGAGCGAGACGGCGTAGATCCCCGCCGCCATCGTGATCCCGAATAGAGCCACCGGCACCTTGTCGAGCTTCAGATCGATGGCCATGGGCTTCAAGGAAGCCGTCATCGACAGACCGCCGGCCGCGATCAGCACGAACATGACGTAAAGCACGTAAAAACACGGGCTTTGCAGGACCTCCCGCGGGGTGAAGCCGCGCGAGGTGGTGCTCGGCTTCACCTGGGCGCTCAGAATCTGCGGCGGCGGGACCAACAAGAGCCAACCCAGCACGAACACGATGCTGCCTTGCAAGAGCCCGAAGAATAGAAATGCGTGCTGGTAACCGTCTGCCGCGATCATGTGCGAAATGGGAATGACCGTGATCGCCGCACCGGCTCCGAAGCCGGCGGCCGTGAGGCCGGCAGCGATACCGCGCCTGCCGGGAAACCATTTGAGCGCGTTGCCGACGCACGTGCCGTACACCGCGCCCGTGCCGATGCCACCGACGACGGCGCCGGCGTAGAGCTCTGCGAGCGAACTCGCGGCAGAATTGATCAACCACGCGATTCCGACCAGAACGCCGCCGCCGATGACAACCCATTTGGGTCCGAAGCGGTCCACCAGATAGCCTTCCACCGGAACCAACCAGGTCTCGATCAGGACGAACAAGGTGAACGCCCACTGGATGTCTTTGACACCCCAGTGGAACTTGGCATCGATCGGATTGACGAACAGCGTCCAGCCATATTGAAGATTGGCCACGCACGCCATGCACAGGATGCCGATGATCAGCTGCACCCAGGGATTGCCGAGCGCCGAGGCGCCCCCCTGAGACTTGATCGTGTAATTAGGAGAAGTCGCGTTCATGTAGTTGTCCTTGTTTGCGCGTGTACACGACCGCGCAAGCAAGGGTATGCAGCGCGGATCTATCGGCATGAGAAATAGATAACGCGGAGGGCCTTTCCAGACCTTCGGTGTTCAGCCGCAACAGCGAATGTGCGAAGTCTCGCGCCACCGTTTGCCCCCAAACCAGGATGTCCGACCGTACCAGCGGTCGGGTCATCCCCCAGCCATAAGTTATTTTCCGTGGTATACCATATATGAACGGTTTTTGGGCTGTCAACTCAAGGAGGAATTTTCGTGTATACCGTGCCATGGTCGTTGAGGGACGATCGGCCCCCAAAATCTGCACGGGAAACCCGGCCCGCCGGTGCCCGGCTGCACCCGAGGCCACGGTATGATATATCTGCAACTGCGTCTCGCGGACTGATACCGTCGCCGTGTTCTGCTGCCAAGCTCCGCCACAGAGGGCTCCCAGGGGATTTGAGATGAATAGCATTGCCAAATTGGTCCAGCGCGCTGCACCGACCGCGCCGCTCACCTTGAGTCCCTTGAATGCCACCAGTCTCCGCGATCAAGCCTATGGCTTGTTGAAGAATGCGATCGCCGAGACCGACATATACGACCCCGCCCAGGAGTTGCGTCTCGACGAGCGTCAGCTGACCGCCGCGCTCGGAGTCAGTCGAACTCCCATCCGCGAGGCGCTCTCGTTGCTGGAACAGGAAGGCTTCATCAGGACCGTGCCCCGCCGCGGCATCTATATCATTCGAAAATCCAAGCGCGAGATCATCGAAATGGTGCAGATGTGGGCCGCGCTCGAATCGATGGCGGCACGGCTTGCGACGCTGCATGCGACGGACGCGGACATCGCCAAGCTGAGGCACTTGTTCGACGAATTCCAGAACTCCCCGCCGTCCGAGCACCTGTGCGAGTACTCGGACGCGAACATCGCATTCCATACGGCCGTCATCGCCCTGGGCGGATCACAAGCGTTGATCGACGCCACTCGAAATCTCCTCATTCACGTGCGCGCCATCCGCCGGGCAACCATCGCTCAGGACAATCGGGCCGCCCGCTCGATCGTCGATCATTTGAACATCATCGAAGCGCTCGAGCGGCGCGATACCGAATTGGCGGAACGTCTCACCCGCCAGCACACCTTGGATCTCGCAGATCACGTCGATAGGCATTGCGCGTTTTTGGGGTGAGGGCAAGCGCGAGGCGCGCGTTACGGAGCGTGGCGCTCTGCGTTCACTCGCTCTGTTGCCCCCATACCCCGAGAGTGGGCAACATGTCCGCGCCGCGCGGTGACTCGCCAAATTCCTCGCTGTGCGCGCAGCTCGCGTCGTAAGGCCTCAAATACCGGGGTCCCTCGGCGGCGCGAACCCGGCCCTCGACGGCCGCAGGCGCCACAGCCATGAGACCGGCGCGCGTATCCGGATCCGCCAGCGCTGCCTGTAATGCCCCGGAATCGACCCAGGCGGGAACCCCGGATTCCATCCGCAAATAGATTCTTCCGGTCCGTTGCGAGGCGAAATTGGCGAATCGGAATCGCTCGACACAGCGCCGCAAAAACCCGACATTGCGATCCGCTGCCAGCGCTGCCGGGTCGCGGTACAGCTCGTCGGGTGAGGACGCGTGGACGAATACCCGCCCATAGCGATCGATGTCCAGCATCTTCCTCACGTCCAATATATGCACGGAATCGTTGTCGCCGAATACCGCCGTGCGCGGGCGCTCGCCGAGCGCCACCGAGTTGTCCAGAAATTCGAACCGGATGCGCTTGTCGCTTCGATGCACCCAGGTGAAAAACACATTGGGAATGCCGGCATAGGCATCCACTGCGTGCGCAAGAGTGTCGTCGACCGCTTTGTAGCGTCCGAACTCCAGACCGCGCTTCCACGCGCGTTCCACGAGCTGTTCGGGCGGCGTGATCATGAAGAACAGGAACACGGTTTGGCCGAAGCGCGTGAGCAGATTGCTGCCCTCCTCATCGGAGTCCGGCGCAAAGCTGTCGAAGCGAAACCGGTCGATGAGCAGATGAGACATGTTGCCGGCGGCGTATTTTTGGGCCATGTAGCGGTCGAGCTTGCGGTCGACGATCTGAAGCTCCTCCGCGGTGAAAGCACCCGCATACCTATAGGCCTGGCCGAGCGACCCATAGTCCAGCAATTGCTTGCGCCAGATGTCCGGGCTGATCAAGGCAAAGGCGCTCCAATCGACGCCGATATCGCCTGCCAGCTTCTTCTGCAGCAGGCGCAACGTGCTCTTGCCGGATGCCGAGGCCCCCTTGGTATTGATGACCACCGGCCGCTCCTGGCGCGGCAGCAGCCCGTAACCCTCGAGCGCAGCCGCGCGCTTCAGCAAGGGAGCGATGCCTCGCCCGACGGCGTCGCTACCGTGAGCGTTGCACGCAAGATCGCGCGCCAGCGCCACGATCAGATCCCGGGTGCCCCACGCGCATCCGTGCGTCGTGAATAGCGCTGACAGAACCTTCGACAGCGTTTCATAAGCGAGCCGCTGTAATGGTTCGGGTGCGCCATGCGCACGTCGCTCGCATTCCGCGATGTGGCTCGCGTCCCAGCTGAAATCGGGAGACGACGGGGAGGCGGCAGGACGCCGTGATTTCCAAAAGATGAACCGCCGTCCTTTTGCGGCGGCATCGACCGGCGGCTTGGATCCGCGCAGCACGCCGGACAGTGCCGCCGCGACGGCCGCAGCAACCTCCCGCCGCGCCTCCTCGAACGCCGCGGTGATCGCCGGCATCTCGGGCTCGAGATAATTCGTCAAGATCCGTTGTGCGATCCGCCGGAAATTGATGCCCAGATCCCCGATGCGCGATCCGTCCGGCACGGAAAAATCGGCCGTCACGCGGATCAGAAGTTCATGCAGCGCGAGCCGTTCGGGGCGGAATATCGCCAGATCGCTCAAACCGAAACCGGTCAATCCGCGCAGCTCCTCGGCGGCGGCAAGCGTCGAGTAATTGTTCTCCGACCGGAAAATCGTCTCGAGTTCCCGCCATTCCTTCGGTATCTGCGACTTCAGGCCGGGATTCCAGGGACCGGGCGGATTCTCAACGGCATTCGATGCGATGGCGCCCATCGGCCCACGATACCCGATGCGGCGGTCGAAATGCGATGGCATTCGCTTTGCCGGACGGCGCTCGCGCCGGTTCCTGCGGCCGTCGCCTGACGCCGGGCCTCAAGCGCCCTTAGATGTCGACGCCCACCTCCGTCCGCGCAACGCCATCGACGCCGAGCTTGCAGGCATCCGGGTACATCTGAAGCTCGGGCACTTCACCGCACAAGAGCTTCTTCTGCACATCCTGCCAATATTGAGTGCTGAGCAGATCGCTGTTCTCCTCCCGGAAACAACTGGTGGCATAGCGATTCATCAGCTGCATTCCATGCTGCAACTCTTCCGGCAGGAATATGACGCCCTCTTCGAAGAACCAGTCGGGTACCGTCTCTTCGCCGGGCTCCCGGTCCAGGTTGGTGCGGATCTTCACGTCGGTGAGCTTTTCCACGGCATCATAGTCGAACAAAAACACGCGGCCGTAGCGTCCGACGCCGTAGTTCCTGGAATCCAGATCCCGGTTGAAGATGTTGGTGGCCGCGTTGTTGCGGATGCATTGCCCCAGGTGGACGATGACTTCGCGGGTCTCGCTCTCGGATGCGTTTTCCAAAAAAACCGGCAGCGGAATGATCTTCAGTTGCACGATCAAGGAACGGAACATCACCCCGTCGCCGTCCAGATGAACGGTCTCGGCCGATTCGCGGCAGAGCTCCTCGAGAAAATCGGGCTCGAACATGTCGCGATCCAGCCGCAGATTGAAGTACATGACATTGTCCAGCATGCTTCCCGCGCGGTTGATCTCGTGCACCACGCGGTATTTCTCGATCACCGCGGCAACACCCGGGTAAGACCCCCATTTGTACGATGTGGTCGGGCGGTCGCGAATGACCTTTATATGATAAGAACAGGCGTCGAAGGTGAACCCGAGAGCCACGGTCCCCGCGGCACCCGGGGAGCGCCGGAAGCGTTGTCCGCTCGCGCGAATTTGTTCGGTGATGTCATTCAGGATTGCGACCTTGCCGACGTGATTGAAGCCGATCGTCGAATAGTGATGGCCCAACGGGCGCCGCGGCATCAGGCTGTAGAGGAACACGCAGGTTTGATAATAGAGCCGCGTCGTGACGTGAAAATTGGCCAGAGCCGAGCTGAACAGCCCGTGAATGTCCGCAACCCGGTAGAGCACCGCATCGGCGTAGATGCCCTCGGAGCTGTTCAGCAGGGCCAAGACGAATGGCAGAATGCTCTCGTCGCTCCGCACCCACCGACCCACCACGAAGGCGCTGCGGTCTCGGAAAAACCCCGCTTCGATCACGTCGAGCGCGACCGGCGGCGGATCGTCCGGTGAACCGTACAAAAGCGCATCGACCCGTTGCACGATGCGTTGCGAGTCCCCCAACAGATCTCGGAAAGGCACCGAGAATCCCGGCACCCGCAGGAAGGAAGCGATCAATTCCGCATCGATTCGGGACTGGATGGGCAGTCGCCGATGAACCGAGGCCATGGAATACGCTCGGAGCTTGCTCGGTGGTGGAAATGAGTAGGCCACGGGCCGCCACTCCCCCTGGCTGATATTGCGGCGCAGGGAGTGGGCGAAACTGAAGGCGGTATCCGCCTCGTAGCGGTCGACGATCATGGCAGCGAACAGCCGCTCGATGGCGTCCCAGTGAGTGGCATCGTCAGCCAGCGCCGGGAACGCGGCGCGAACCCGCGGACCATGCTCGCTAATGTACCGGCTATATAGCCCCAGCCGTTCCTTGCTGATGCGGATCGAGGCGTGGGGGTCCATCAGCTCGAAGGCGCATTTTGCCCGGTAGGGGTACTCGCACAGCAGACTGTAGAAATCGTCGAAAATCGCCAGGACCAGGTTGGCCGCCGCGGCGATGCGCGACGCCTCGTCGGTACCGGCCTCGAGCTGCGCGTACGCCTGCTCCAGGGGGGAATCGCTGGTTTTCATGCAGTTATCTAATCCCTCGCGGCCATTCGGCCGGCTGGCCTTCGGCGGGCCCTATCGGCGATCTCCTACACAGAGCCCGGTAGCTTACCGACTCAGGCGTTCCAACACAGCGGGTAGACTCGCTCACACATATTCACACTAGTCGACATTCCAAACCTAAAAGCGCCGGTGCAAAGGCGCGAGTCTGAACTCCGGAGATCATCATCATGTTCAAGCTTTGGCGGCGCACTTGGCTACCCGCACTTTTTCTGTCCATGCTCCCGGCCATCAGCATGGCCCAGTTCGGGGTGAACATTTCGGTCAATCTGGCTCCGCCTGAATTGCCGGTTTACGCACAGCCGCCCATTCCGGGCGATGGCTACCTCTGGTCGCCGGGCTACTGGTTTTGGGATGCCGACGCGCAGGATTACTTTTGGGTGCCGGGCACATGGGTAGAGGCTCCGCAGCCGGGACTGCTCTGGACGCCGGGCTACTGGGGTTACAACGGCGGCGCCTACCTGTGGAATGCCGGCTATTGGGGCCCGCAGGTAGGGTTCTACGGCGGAGTGAACTACGGCTTCGGCTACGGAGGCGCCGGCTACGGAGGGGGTTATTGGCAAGGCGGCCGACTGTTCTACAACACGGCCGTGGTGAATGTCGGCACCACCCACATCAGCAACGTGTACGTCAAAAACGTCACCGTCAACAATGTCACCGTGAATCGGGTGAGTTTCAATGGCGGCAGCGGCGGTATCCAGGCACGGCCTACCGCGGCGGAAGAGACTTATGCGAAGGAAACGCATGTTCCGCCGACCGCAGCCCAGCAGAGTCACGTGACTGCCGCACGCTCCAATCCCGCCTTGCAGGCGAAGGCGAATCACGGCAATCCAGCGGTTGCGGCGACGGCCAAGCCCGGTGATTTCACCCACGGTGTGGTGGCCGCGCGAGGCGCGCCCGCGCACGCCACTGCACCGCCGCACGCGGCAGCGCATCCCGCACCCACCGCGCATGCGACGCTGCGGGACGAAGGTCCCTCGACGCACGCGGCGTCGCCTCCGCCTGCCGCGCATCCGACGACGGGGCCACTGGCCCCCCGTCCAGCGCCCAATAATCTGGAACGGTCGGCTCCCCAGCAGCAGCACGCCCCTGTCGAAAACCATTCCGCTGTCTCGGAAAATCCCGCGCTGTCCGCGCATCCCGCTACCGCCCACCCGCCGGCGGCAGCTCCGCACCCGGCGACGCCTGAGCGTCCGGCGCCGCAGGAACATCCCGAGCACCCGGAGCCGCGAGGATGATCAAGGTCGAGCACGAGTCGGCCGCGCATCGATTCATCACGGTGGTGGACGGAGAGGACGTCGTGCTCGATTACACCCTGGCGTCCGGTGTCATGACGATCACCCACACGGGCGTGCCCAAGCTGCTCGAGGGGCGCGGAATCGCGGGGCAACTGATGCGCGAGGCGCTGAGCGCAGCGAGAGTCAATGGCTGGCGGGTGGTCCCCGCCTGTTCATACGCGGAGGCTTATATCGCAAAACACCCGGATGAAGCGCCCACTGGTGATGGACCCATCGACGCTTCGGCGCGCCACGAGAGCGATTTGCTGGACGAAGCGCTCGACGAGAGTTTCCCGGCGAGCGACCCCCCTTCGGTCGGCCGCAGCTCCTAGCCGCGGCGCCTGGCAAAACCCGTCATTTTTTGAGCATCGGACGGCCTTCGTGGGCGACCAGAAGATCGTGCATGTCATTCGCATGTTCTTCCTCGACGGCCAGGATGCCCACCAACATATGCCGCGTCGTCGGATCGCGATCGCCGAAATAGCGGATGAGCTCGCGGTAGTGCTCGACCGCGATTCGTTCGGCGATCAAATTCTCCTTGATCATCTCGACCAGATTGTCTGCCTTGCCATATTCCGAGGCCGACCGCGAGGCCAAGCCTGAAGGATTGAAGTCGGGCTTTCCGCCCAGCTGGTTGATGCGTTCCGCCACTTCCATCGCATGTTCCTGTTCTTCCTTGGCGTGGGTCGCGAACTCCGATTTGACTCCCTCGCTGGAGATCCCCGTCGCCGCCACCGCGTGCATGGTGTAACGCAGAACGCACACGATCTCGGTGGCGAGCACTGCTTGGAGGATCTCGATCGTTTTCTTCACGTCCCCTTCGTAACTCGGGGTGACGCTTCCTTCTTCCATGTGCTGGCGAGCGCGGGCTCGAAGCGTTTGCACGTCCGAGAGAAAGGGTTTGGAAGTGTCGGGCGAGGCGCGGCTATTCATCTTGTTCTACTCCTGCAACGATTTTGCGAAATGGGAGCGGTTTTATACCACTCGCATTTGGATTTCACTGACGAAGCCGGGATGACTCGGCTGTAAGACATCGGAGCGGCCTACCGTCGGCGCTACGCTTACACGCGAGGCGTGCCTCATTGCAGTGCCGCCGCCAATCCCTGTACCAGCGCACCAAGCTTCGGTGGGCTGGCCTCGAACGTGGGCGTCACACCATGCTCCACCAACGCTGCCGTACAAACCGGTCCAATGGATGCGACGACCACCGCGTTCAAGAAGCCGGCAAGATCCGCGCCCCGGTTCGCGCGCTCGGCAATCGTGTATAGATTGCGGACTTGCACCGCGCTGGTGAACACGACGGCATCCACCGTCGATGCAGCCAATGCATCGATGAGGCGCACCAGCGGACCGACATCCGCGGGCAGAGCCCAGCGATAAGTCGCGATTTCCTCGACCTGCGCGCCGCGCGCCTCGAGCGCCTCACAGAGCTTTCGGTTTGCCTCGCCGTAGCGCTGAACCAGCACGCGCCCGCGCTCCATCGACACGCCGCTCACCGCCGCGAGCACGCTATCGGTGGTGAAGGGCGCGGTCGCGCGGATGTCGACGCGCACACCGCGGGATCTCAGCTCGCCAAGCGGCTTCGGGCCGCGCACCACCACGATTGCGTTGCCGAGCATGCGCTTGAGCGTGGCGGTCGAGCCGAGTGCTTCGGCCGCTTCGAACAGTGCACGCGTACCGACCCCGGTTTGGAAGATCGCCATCGAAAAAGGGCGCGCCTCGGAGCCTGCGGCCAGCGCGGCCAGCCGATCCAAGTCGACGTCCGGCACCTCCTCCAGCGCCGGCGCCGGCATCGGCAGGCCTCCCTGGCGCGCGATCAGTTGCGCCAAATGTTCGCCCGTTCGCGTCTCGAGGATCGCCACTACCTTGTCTTGCATGACCATTGACTCCCGGCGTCGATTGTCAGCCGCCGATCAAGCCCGCGGTCACGTTGATCGCGAACCCCAAAATCGAGGCGTTGAACAGGAAGGAGATCAACTCGTGAAGGATCACCACTTTGCGGATCGAGCTTCGTGTCGTAAGCACGTCCGCGGTCTGACACGCGGCGGCGATGGTGAACGAGAAGTAGGCGAAATCCCAGAAAGCCGGCATCTCGGTCTGGGGGAACGACAGCGGCCGTTCGGTCTTCTCCACGCTGTAGAACATGTCGGCGTAATGGGTGGTGAACATGGTGGGGACCAGTATCCACGAATCGATCAAGGTCACTGCGGTGAGCGCGAAGTGTCCGATGCGCTCGCGGCCGACCACGTGCTTCAGGGTGGCGAGCGGCTCGACGATCGCGACGAGGCTGAGGAGCGCGGCCACCGTCACCACAGCGAGGATGATGGGCGCCGTTTCGTCCTCTTCGATGTAGCGCGAGCAGATCTGCTCAGCCGTCAAACGCGACATCCAAACGTACACCAACACCAGGAACAGCGTGACGCCCGCATCCCAGCTCGCGAGCATGCGGGTCAAGAGGGACCAGTCGGCGGGGAGACAGAAATAAACACCGGCGCCGACACCCAAGGCGATCCAGATCCTCGGGTGATAGCGCACCAGCTTGATCACGGGATCACAGCTCCGAGGTGGTCCAACCGCCCCCCAGCGCCTCGATGAGAGACACATCCGCAACCAGCCGGTTCTGCTGCAGGGTGAGGAGAGACTCCTGGTCGGCGATGAGCGTCTGGATATCGGTGATCACCGTGGTATAGGCAACGGTGCCGGCATTGAACTGGTTGAGCGCCACATCGGTCGCCGTCTGGGCGTACTTCACCGCTTGCATCTGGAATTCGGACTCATGTTGCAGCACGCGCAGCGCCAGTAGTTGGTCTTCGACCGATTGGAACGTGGTAAGGACCGTCTGCCGATAGTTTGCCACATATTGATCGTAGGTCGCGCGCGCGTTCGCGACCGCGGCCACCTGGGAGCCTCCCGAAAACAACGTGTCGTTTGCTGTCGCACCGAGCGACCAGATTCGATTGCCGGCATTGAACAGGCTCGACAGCGGATTGCCGACGTAGCCGCCGAGCGCGGTCAGATTGATGGTTGGAAAGTACGCGGCGATGGCGACGCCGATCAGTGCGTTCTCTTCTTGCATCTGCCGTTCGGCGGCGGCCACGGCGGGGTTGCGTTCCAGCAGCGCCGACGGCAGGGTCACGGGAACATCCGGCACCGTCGCCGTCAACGGCGCTTGCGGGATATTGAGCTCCGAGGGCAGATGCCCGGTGAGCATGGCGATGGCGTGCTCGTAGGTTCCGCGTTGCTGATCCACCGCGACGAGCTGCGCTTGGTTGGCTTGCAGCGCCGCCTGCGCTGCCGCGACATCGCCGTTCGTCGCCGTTCCGGCCTTGAATTGGTTCTGCGTGATTTCCAGAGCGCGCCGATCCAGCGATACCGCCTGTGCCAGCAACGTGCGTAACGAATCCGAAGCCCGCAGATCGAAATAGTCCGTGGCCAACGTGGCCTGCGCCGACAGCTGCGCATTCGCCAAATCGGCCTTGCTCACCTGCACGCCCGCCTTTCGGCTCTCGACCTGCCGGCGCACGCTCCCCCAGATGTCGGGTTGCCACGATACTGCGGCCTCCAGCGAGAATTGCGTGTGCGCATGTCCGCCGCCCACCGTGTTCGACACCGAGGTGGTTCCGGTTCCGCCCACGGTGCTCGATACGCTGGTGGTGCCGCCCCCGCCGCCGCCCGCGCGCTGAGCGCCGCCATTGACGGCGAGCGAGGGAAAGAACTGCGCCTCGGCCTCCTTCAGCAAGGCGACGGCCTGGGCATATTCGGCCTCGTATTGCTTGACGTTCTGATTGGAGATGCTGACCTGACGCTCGAGCTGGTCGAGCTCGGGATCGTTGAATATCGACCACCAGTCTCCGCGTTCCCGCTCGTCCTTCGGCGTACTCACCTTCCAGCCCGGCGGCAATTCCTTGTAGGCGCTTGGAGCCGGGGCGGCCGGGCGATGATAGTTCGGACCGACGGCGCACGAGGCCAGTGCCGCGGCGGCGGCCACCGCGGCGACAAAGGCCGCGACCGCGCCCCATCGAAGACGATGATTCATCCGGCTGCCTCCGCCGCTCCCGCATCGGACCAGCGCCGCGGCCAGCGGCGCTTGACCCAGCTCTGAAAGCGGTCCAGGTACACATAAAGAACCGGGGTCGTATAGAGCGTCAGCACCTGGCTGACGATCAGCCCCCCGACAATGGAGATTCCCAGCGGCTTGCGCAGCTCCGCGCCGTCTCCGTAACTCAACGCGAGAGGAATTGCACCGAGCAGTGCCGCGAGCGTCGTCATCATGATGGGACGAAACCTCAGCAGACAGGCCTGATAGATGGCCTCGCGAGGTGAAATCCCCTGTGTGCGCTCGGCGTGAATGGCGAAGTCGATCATCATGATGGCATTTTTCTTCACGATGCCGATCAGCAGTATCACGCCGATCAGGGCAATGATGCTGAACTCGGTGTGCCACACCATCAATGCGAGCACCGCCCCGACGCCCGCCGACGGCAGCGTCGAGATGATGGTAATCGGATGGATGTAGCTCTCGTAAAGCACTCCGAGCACGATGTACACCGCGAGCAGCGCCGCCGCAATCAACAATGGCTGGCTCGATAGCGACTGTTGGAAGGTGCCGGCCGTGCCTGCGAATACCCCATGGATCGATGTGGGCAGGTGGATCTCCTCCATAGCCTGCGTCACCGCTCGCGTGGCGTCGGAGAGCGACATGCCGGGCTGCAGATTGAAAGAAATCGTCGTGGAGGCGAACAATCCGTGGTGATTCACCGAAAGCCGCGTGGTGCCAGCCGAATGATTGCTCACCGCCGCGAGCGGCACCATGGTCTCCACGCTGGCGCTGACCGCGGCGCCGCTCGAGACTGCGCCTCGTCCGGTGTTGGCGATGGCATTGGTCAGCGTGTTCTTTACCGATCCCACGGCGGCGGAAACGGATCCCGCGGCGGCAGCGGGGACGGCCCCCGCCGCGGCGATGGTGCCGGCGCCCGCGCCCGTGGAGGCGCCGCTGGCCGCGATCGTGGTCAACGAGTTCGTGGTCTGTGTGCCGCTGGCCGCGCCGCCGGACGTGCTCACGTACATATCCTCGAGCATCGCCGGGCTCTGCCAGTAGCGCGGCGCGACTTCCATCACCACGTGATATTGATTGAGAGCGTTGTAGATGGTCGACACCTGACGCTGCCCGAACGCATCGTACAGCGTGCTGTCGAGCTGGCCCACCGTCAGGCCGAGCCGCGCCGCCGTGGCACGGTCGTAGGCCACTTCGGTCTCGAGGCCCTTTTGCTGCTGATCCGAATTCACGTCCGCGACCACGGGGCTCTTCTGCAGCGCCGCGAGCAGTTTCGGACCCCATGTGTAGAGGTCCGATACGTTGTCCGCCTGCAACGTGAACTGGTACTCCGCGTTCGATTGCCGGGCGCCCACGCGGATGTCCTGTACGGTTTGCAGGAACAGCCTTCCACCGGGCACCTGCGCAAGCTTGGTACGCAGACGCGCGATCACCTCGTCGGACGATATCTTGCGCACCGATTGGGGCTTCAGCAAAACGTACACAGAGCCCGTATTGGTCTGCGATCCGCCGCCGCCGCTGCCGGCGCCGGTATAGCCCGCGACGCTCTGCACGGCCGGATCGGCCTGCACTATGTTCATCAACTGAACCAGCTTGTCCTTCATCAACTGGAACGAGATGCTCTGGTCCGCGACGATGCCTCCCGTGATCAGACCGGTATCCTCCTGCGGAAAGAAGCCCTTGGGGATCACGGTGAACAGCAGCACGTTGAGCAGGACCGTGATCAATAATCCCAGCATCACCAGCCGTCCATGCTCGAGCGACCACGCAAGCGAGCGCTCGTATAGAGCGATCGACCGGTCGAGCAGGCTCAGCCGCTGCGGGCGGTGCGCGCGGTCCGGCAATCGCAGGATCAGGGCGCACATCATGGGTGTCGTGGTGAGCGAGATCACCATGGAGATCATGATGGCGAGCGACAAGGTGGCGGTGAATTCCCGGAACAGTCGCCCGACGATGCCACCCATCAACAAAATGGGGATGAACACGGCCACCAGCGATACGCTGATCGAGATGACAGTGAACCCCACCTCTTTGGCGCCGCGCAGTGCAGCCTCGTGCCTCGGCATTCCATTCTCGACGTGCCGCGAGATGTTCTCGAGCACCACGATGGCATCGTCCACCACGAAACCGGTCGCGATGGTGAGCGCCATCAGGGACAGATTGTCGAGACTGAAGCCGAGTAGATACATGCCGCTGAACGTGCCGATCAGGGATACGGGCACGACCACCGCCGGAACCAGCGCGGCGCGCACGTCACCGAGCGCCAGGAACACGACGAAGGTCACCAGCGCGACCGCCAGCATCAGCGTCCACTTCGTGTCTCGCAAAGAGGCCCGAATGGTCGCGCTTCGGTCCGACACGATGGTCAGGTTCACATCGCTCGGCAGCGAGGCCTGCAGCTGCGGAAGCTCCGCCTTCACCTGATCGACGGTGTCGATGATGTTGGCGCCCGGTTGGCGCGACAGGATGACGAGCACCGACGGAACCCCGTCGGCGCGCCCCTCATTGCGCAGATCCTGCACAGAATCCTCGACATCCGCCACGTCGGAGAGCAACACCGCCGATCCCTTGCGATACGCCACGATCAGCGGCCGGTACTCGCTCGCGCGGCTCGCCTGATCGTTGGTGTAAAGCTGAAAACGGCGATCGCCCTCCTCGATCGCCCCCTTCGGGCTGTTCGCGTTGGCGGATGCCAGCGCCGCGCGCACGTCCTCGAGCCCGATGCCATAGCGGAACAAGGCGGTCGGATTGAGCTCGACACGGACCGCCGGCAACGTCGCGCCGCCGATCGACACCTGCCCGATGCCATCGAGCTGCGACAGCCGCTGCTGCAGGACATTGCTCGCGGCATCGTACAACTGGCCTCGGGTCAGGGTCTTGGAGGTGAGCGCGAGAATCATCAGCGGCGCATCGGCGGGATTCACCTTGCGGTAGCTCGGATTGCTCGACAAGCTGGTCGATACGTCGGCCGAGGCTGCGTTGATGGCTGCCTGCACGTCGCGCGCCGCGCCGTTGATATCCCGGTCCAGATCGAACTGCAGCGTGATGCGCGTCTGCCCGCTGGAACTCTGGGAGGTGATCTCGGTGACGTCGGCGATCTGCCCGAGATACCGCTCCAGCGGCTCAGCCACGCTGGTGGATACCGTCTCGGGGTCGGCACCCGGGAGTGATGCCGATACCGAGATGGTCGGGTAATCCACCTGGGGGAGCGGTGAGACCGGCAACTTGAGGTAGGCGAACGCCCCTGCGAGGACCACCCCGACGGTCAGCAGAGTGGTGGCCACCGGCCGTTGGATGAATGGGCCCGAGAGGTTCATACGGGAGCCGGATTCGCGCGCGGGCGGCGTCGGCGCAGGCGCGCCGCCACGCGGTCGAAGGCCAGGTAGATGACCGGCGTCGTGAACAGCGTGAGCAGCTGGCTCATGATCAACCCGCCCACGATGGCGATACCCAACGGGCGCCGCAGCTCCGATCCCGCACCGTAGCTCAACATCAGCGGCAATGCGCCGAGCAGCGCCGCCATCGTGGTCATCAAAATCGGGCGGAATCGAAGGAGCGAGGCCCGGGTGATCGCCTCACGCGGCGCGAGCCCCTCCTTGCGCTGCGCGTCCAGCGCGAAATCGATCATCATGATGGCATTTTTCTTGACGATGCCGATGAGCAGGATGATGCCGATGATCCCGAGCACGTCGAGATCGTCACCTGCGATGATCAGGGCCAGCATGGCGCCGATGCCCGCCGATGGGAGCGTGGAAAGGATGGTGATCGGATGGATGAAACTTTCGTACAAAACGCCGAGCACGATGTACATGGTGACGATGGATGCGAGCAGCAGGAGCGCCTGGTTGGTCAGGACGTGTTGAAAGGCCGCAGCCGTTCCCTGGAAGGCCGTCACGAATTTCCCCGGCAGGTGAATAGCCTGCTCGGCCTTGCGGATGGCATCGACGGCGGCACCGAGCGAGGATCCGGGCGACAGATTGAACGAGATGGTAGTCGCCGGGAACTGCCCGAGATGGGTGATCTGCAGCGGACCTAAGCGCTGCTTGACGCTCACGATCGCCGACAAGGGGACCTGTCCGTTCGTCGACGAAACGGATGAGGGCAGGTAGAGCTCGGACAGGCCGCTGAGAGAGCGCTGAATCGACGGATCCGCCTCCAGAATCACGCGGTACTGGTTCGATTGCGTGTAGATGGTCGATACGATGCGTTGGCCGTAGGAATCGTAGAGCACGTTGTCCACGGTCGCGGGGGAGATGCCGAAGCGCGCGGCCGTGGAGCGATCGATGATGAGATCGGTCGCGGTGCCTTGCTGCTCCATATCGCTCGCAACGTCGGCGAGTTCCGGCAACTGCGTCAGCTTCTGCATGAGGGTCGGAATCCAGGCCGCAAAGTCGTTGTTGTCCGTGCTCTCGACCACGAATTGATATTGGGTCCGGCTGACCGCCGAGTCGATGGTGATGTCCTGCAGCGGCTGCATGTAGAGCGTGATGCCGACCACGCCGGCGGTTTCGCGCTTTAGCCGGCGGATGATCTCGCTCGCCGTGGCGTGGCGCTCATCGTGCGGCTTCAGGTTGATCAGGAAACGCCCGCTGTTGAGCGTGGTGTTCGCGCCGTCGACGCCGATGAATGAGCTCAAGGACTGGACGTCGGCGTCCTTCAGTATGGCGGCCGCCAGGACCTGTTGGCGCTCAGCCATCGCTTCGTACGATATGGATTCGGCGGCCTCGGAGATGCCCTGGATCTCGCCCGTATCCTGTACGGGGAAAAAGCCCTTGGGGATGAATATGTAGAGCAGCAACGTTACCGCCAGGGTGATGCCCGCGACACCCAAGGTGAACGCTTCATGATCGAGAACCCATTCGAGGCCGCGTCCGTACCGGTCGATGATCCATTGGAACCCGCGTTCGGCACGAAGATCCCACCCGCTCCTTTCGGATCTCGCGCGGTGATGCAAGAGGCGTGCGCACAGCATGGGGACCAGCGTGAGCGACACCACGGCGGAGATCACGATGGTCACCGCCAGCGTAATGGCGAATTCGTGGAACAGCCGGCCCACGATCTCTCCCATGAACAGAAGCGGTATGAGCGCGGCTATCAACGAGACGGTGAGCGAGATGATGGTGAAGCCGATCTGCTGCGAGCCCTTGAGCGCAGCCGCCATGGGCGGCTCGCCCATCTCGACATAGCGGGCGATGTTCTCGATCATCACGATGGCGTCGTCCACCACGAAGCCCGTGGAGATGGTGAGCGCCATCAAAGAGAGGTTGTCGAGACTGTAGTTGAGAAGATACATGGCGCCGAAGGTGCCGACCAGCGACAGCGGCACCGACAAGCTCGGGATGATGGTGGCCGGGGCATTGCGCAGGAATACGAAGATCACCAGCACGACCAGGATCACGGCCAGGACCAGCTCGAATTCGACATCCGACACCGAGGCGCGAATGGTCGCCGTGCGGTCGCTCAGGATGCTGATGTCGAGCGCCGGCGGCATGTCGGCCTTGACCGTCGGAAGCAGCCGCTTGACGGCGTTCGCCACCTGAATCACGTTGGCTCCGGGCTGCCGCTGCACGTTCAGGATCAGCGACGGCGTGGCGTTCGCCCAAGCCGCGAGCTTGGTGTTCTCGGGGGCGACGACCACGTTCGCGACATCGGACAGGTGCACCGGCGATGCGTTGCTGTACGCCACGATGATGTTGCGGTAGTCGGCGATGTCGGTGATCTGATCGTTGGCGTTGATCGAGGAGGCCTGCGACGGTCCGTCGAAGCTGCCCTTGGGCGAGTTGCTGTTTGCGTTGGCGATCGTGGTGCGCAGGTCGTCGATGTTGAGTCCGTACTTCGCGAGCGCACGCGGATTGAATTGAATGCGCACTGCCGGCCGCTGGCCGCCCGAGATGCTCACGACGCCCACTCCCGGTAATTGCGAGATCTTTTGCGCAAGCCGCGTAAAGCTCAGATCCTCGACTTGGGTGAGCTTGAGCGTCCGGGAGGTCACCGCGAGGGTCATGATGGGCGCGTCGGCCGGATTGAATTTGGCGTAGGTCGGAGG
>JBEKHO010000003.1:0-189969 GCA_050012215.1 Steroidobacteraceae bacterium | reverse complement strand
GGAAAATAATCCGACAACAGGCTCGGACCGATGGTGACGTAGGCGGCTTCGCCCACGCCGACCGATGCACGGGCGACGAACAATGACGTAAAATTCCAGGCAAGTCCCGACAGCGCGGTCGCGATGCTCCAGCAGGCGACGCCGAACGCGATGAGGCGCGGACGGGACATTCGATCGCCGAGCGCGCCGAAGATCGGCGCGATCACCGCGAATACGATCAAGAAGCCCGACATCAACGATCCCGCCTGCGTGTCGGTGAGGGCGAGCTCGGAATGCTTCAGGCTCTCCACCAACGCTGAGACGAGGTAGCGGTCGAGATAATTGAAAAGATTGATGAAGGCGAGAACGGCGAGAGCGACGCCCGCAGTACTGATCAACGCCTTGCGGGTGCCGATGACAGCTGCTTGCGGGATATTCGCCATGCCTGCCCGCATATTAACAACGCCGATCGCCAAACGGCTTTAAATCGCCGCCGCCCGCAGGCAGGCCGGTACCGCGGAGCGGTTGTCGCCGGCACGCGACGAGCGCGCAAGTTGTGGGATTACTTCACAGATCTTTACCCAAACCGCGGTGCCCATGCGGGTAGAATGGCCCGACAATACCTCGGTCCGAGAGAGGTCCGTTTACGTCATGACAACACGAATTTTTGCCGGCTGGTTGCGCCGGTTATCCATGCCCGTGGGGCTCCTCGTGCTGGCGGGGCTGGCGGCCTGTAACGGCAGCGCCGTGGTCACACTGACCGCGACTCCGTCGACGGACAATTACCTCGCTTATCGGGTCGGCCTGGTCTCCGTCCAGCTGCAGACCTCAAAGGGACGAACGGCGGGTGCGGTGCTGCCGAAGGGCACCAGCGTCGACCTCGCACGCCTCACCAATCTCTCCGAGGTGGTGGGCGCCGCATCTCTCGCCCAGGGCAATTACAGCGAAGCCTTGGTCACGCTCGATTACAGATCGGCGCAAATCATCTACGACAACGGTACGGTCGACGGCCTCACACTCACCCCCGTCAATGCGAGCGGAGGGGCATTGGGCCAGGTGACGCTCCTCCTGTATCTCGATCCGAGCAACCAGCTCAGCGTGGTGCGAAGCAGTTCCGCGCGCCTGAGCCTCGCCTTCAATATGGCCGCGTCGAACGTGATCAACGTGACGAATAAAACCGTGACGGTCATGCCGATGATTTCCGGCAGCACGCAGCCCATCGACAGCAAGGTGGTGCGCATCCGCGGCCCACTCGGCAGCGTCAACAGCTCGAGCACCGGTTTCACCTCGGGCATCGTGCCGTTCGATTTCGGCAATGCGGGCGCCGGCTCCCTCGGGGTCTCGGCGCAATCGGTGACGACCTTCGAGATCAATGGAACCCCGTCGACGGGCAGCGCCGGTATGACGGCAATGACGGCGCTCAAGCCGGGCGTGATGGTCGAGGCGTTCGGAACCTTGACGACCTCGACCTCGTCGTCCTCCTCCTTGCTCAACACGAATACCGCTGCCTCCACCTCCACCACCGAGGTCTCGACCTGCTCGGACGGCACGACGCCGGTGACGGGGACGAATGGCGTGCTCACCTGCGCCGATGGCTCGACGCTGACGACTACCGCCCAAAATACATCGGATACCACAGGCAGCCTGACGGCGACCAACGTCAATTTCTCTGCGAGTCAAGTCCTCGCCGGATCCAGCGTGCAGGGCGACGGCTTCGATCGGTTATCGGGCATCGTCACCGGGCGCAGCGGCGACACGCTGACCATCGATGAGGGCACGCTGCTCACCGACGAGGGCACCAACTCGCTCATCGCCGGGACGGCGACGGTCAAGATCGGTGCCAACACCCAGGTCACGCAGTTCGGCGGTGCGAGCACGGAGGCGAATGGTACACCGGACATTTCGGTGGGCTCCCTGATCTATGCGTTCGGGACCGCAAGCGCGATCAGCTCGACCAGCGTCACCCTCGATGCGAGCGCGGGGCGCGCGCGGCTCGGCCAGACGACGGCGTCGGGCACGGTCACCGGCCAGCCGACGACCGATGAGCTGACACTCAAACTCTCGACCTTGGGCGGACGATCCGCCACGTCGTTCGACTTCACGGGCACCGGCACGAGCGCCGGCCCGGATGCAAGCGCCACGGCTTATGTGGTGACGACCGCGAATCTGACCCTGACCAATGCGACGACCGGCTCGCCGGTCCAGGTGACCGGCAGCGTGACGCCGTTCGGTTTAGCCGGAACCGCGGCGGGGGACCTGAGCGGCACCGCGCTGCTCGACTATACGACCATCGATGCCGAGCTGGTGATGGACTACGGTGCGGGCACGCCGGCTCCTTTCTCCTCCTATAGCACGACGGAAATCATCCTCGACGCGCGCAACAGCGCCGTCGGTGTGCGGCACGAGATTCAGACCGGCGCGCAGATCGTGCCCATCATCGGCATTCCCTCCGATCCCATCATCGTGCCGAACTCATCCTCCACCAACACCGTCTTCACGATCGGTCACGCGGTCAGCGGTTCGTTCGAGAACTTCGACAGCTATTCCGCGTTCGTCACGCAATTGCAGACGGAATTGGACGGCAATGTGCTGGTGACCGGTGTCACGGCGCAGGGCGCGTACACGTCCGCGACGTATACCTTCAGCGCATCGAGCATCACGCTCTTCTTGAACAATTAAGAACGCAGCATCTTCGTCCGGACGCATTGCTGAAACCAGGAATCACCCGCCGCGATTTTCTCAGCGGGACGGCAGCATCGCTCGCCGTCCCGTTCGCAACCTCATCCGCGTGGCCTGCCGCCCTTGCTGGAACCCAGACGGGACCCGCTTCGGGAATCGTGTACGCCTACGTCGGAACGTACACGCCGAACGGCGGCGGGATTTATTTGTTTCGCGTCGATCGCGCCTCGGGCGCCCTGCTGCAGATTCAGGTGGTGGACGATACGCGCAATCCCTCGTGGCTCGCCTTGAATCCGGCCGAGACTCATCTCTACGCAGTCAGCGAGATCGACAACTATCAGGGAGCGCGCAGCGGAGCCGTGATCTCCTATGCCATCGACCCCGACAACTTCGAGCTCAAGCGGGTGGGGGCGGTCGCCTCCGGCGGGACCGGTCCGGCGTACGTGAGCGTGCACCCGACGGGTAAATATGTTTTCGTCGCCAATTACGGCGGCGGCAGCGTCGCGGTTTTCCCGGTCGCCGCGGACGGATCGCTCGGTGAGGCGACCGACGTGCGGCCGAGCGTGGGTCCGCGCCATCATCCGCATGCCATCGACGATCCGCCCGGACAGTTTGCGGTGAGTGACCACGAGGGACCGCACGTGCACATGGTCGCCTCCGACCCGACCGGCCAGTTCGTCATTGCCAACGATGCCGGTCTGGATCTGACCCTCATCTGGCGGCTCGACATGCAGACCGGTCGATTGCTGCCCTCCGACATGCCGGTCTTGGAGGCGCCGTCCGGATCCGCGCCGCGCCATTTCGTGTTTCATCCGAACGGCAAGTATTTCTACAACCTCTACGAACACGACGCCAAGGTCGCGGTATACGATTACGACGGGGCGCGGGGCGCCATGCGCCTGACGCAAAGCGTCTCGACGCTGCCTCCCAAATTCGCCGGCAGCAACCTCGCCGCGGAGATCTTGATATCTCCGGACGGACGGTTCCTCTATGTCAGCAACCGCCTGCACAGTACGCTCGCGGTGTTCGCGATCGCCGAGGATGGTCAGTTGAAGCTGACCTCCGAGACCTGGGTGCACGCGGATTATCCGCGCAGCGCCGCGATCGACCCGAGCGGCGAGATCATCTTCTCGTGCAACCAGAAGGGCGATTCGATCACGTCCTTTCATGTCAATCCGGCGAGCGGGGCTCTCGCGTTCACCGGCCGGTTCGAGCCGGTGGGAAGTCCCGCCGTCATGGTGATGCTCAAGCCGCGCTGAACAAGGCTGGATCTGCTTCCATGCCGGGATATACTGAAGGCCGGTGAATTCGCGTGGCTTCGAGGCAAATACTATGGAACTAGCGATGATCGGTCTCGGTCGGATGGGCGCCAATATGGCGCAGCGCCTGCTGCGCGGCGGTCATCGGGTGGTCGGCTTCGATCCGGCGGAAGCGGCGCGCAAGGGCATCGAGGAAAAAGGCGGTCAATCCGCGGCCTCGCTCGAGGCGCTGATCGGCAAACTGAAGGCGCCGCGTGTGGTATGGCTGATGGTGCCCGCGGGACAGATCACCGATTCGACCATCGACTCATTGACGCCGCTCCTGTCCGCAGGGGACACCATCATCGACGGCGGAAATTCCAACTATCGCGATACGCAACGGCGCGCCAAGGCCGTCGCCGCGCGCCAGATCGAATACGTTGATTCCGGCACCAGCGGCGGCGTATGGGGCCTTGCCGAAGGCTACAGTTTGATGATCGGCGGCGATGAGGCCGTGGTCGAGAAGCTTCGCCCGATATTCGAGACCTTGGCACCGGCGGCGGACAAGGGTTGGGGACGCGTCGGTCCGGTCGGGTCCGGACACTACACCAAGATGATTCACAACGGCATCGAGTACGGCTTGATGCAGGCCTACGCCGAAGGTCTGTCCATTCTGCAGCACAAGGCCGAATTCAAGCTCGACCTGCACCAGATTGCGGAGATCTGGCGCTACGGCAGCGTGGTGCGCTCCTGGCTGCTCGATCTGACCGCGAACGCGCTCGAGAAGAATCCGACGCTCAAAGGCATCGCTCCGTACGTGTCCGATTCGGGCGAGGGGCGCTGGACCGCGGCGGAAGCCATCGAGCTCGGTGTGCCGGCTTTCGTGATCACCTCCTCGTTGTTCACACGCTTCAGCTCACAGGACTCGGATTCGTTCTCGGACAAGCTGCTCGCCGCAATGCGCAATCAGTTCGGCGGCCACGCCATCAAATCGGAATGATCCGCCCCGCGGCCTAGCGCTGCGGCACCACAGACACGAGATCGGCGTGCCAGACCCAGCCGGTGCGGCCCGTGGCGGTGCGCACGAGCACGAAACCCTCGTGCTCCCCGGCGGTCGTGACCGCCTCCGCCTCCTTGAGGGTGAACAGCGCATCGCCCAAAGGGGCGGGTGACACGCGGACGGGCGCCGCGCCGGCGATCACGATCGCTTCGTGCACTCTCGGCCATAGCGCCACGCCGTTCGCCACGGTGAATCCGATCAGTGCGGCGCCGGCGATGACCGCTGTTCGACGCACCCACCGATGCACGGAGGACGCGCGGCCGGCCAGCAGAGCAGCCGCGATGAGTGCCCACCCGACGACGCCGATCCACGTCGCCAACGTCGGGCTGACGCCTCCCACCGCCCGGTGCAGGCGGCTGGCTGGTTCGGTCGGCAGTGCCAGTGAGCGGCGCACCAGCATCAGGTTGGCCTGCACATCCGGATCGTTGGGTGCGAGCAAGCGCGCCCGCTCATAGTTGAGCACCGCGAGACCGGGCTTGCCCGCGCGCACGTAAGCATTACCCATGTTGTACAAGGCGGCCGAAGACCAGTCCCCTCGCGGGGGCTGCGGGTCCGCCTGCGCACCGCCCAAGCACCCGCAGATGGCGAGACCGATGACCAGCAGGACGGGCTGCGCCTTCACGACAGCTCTCCCAGAGCCTGGCGGCGCACGAGCTTCGTCCAGTGCGTCAACTCCTCGCTGCGGATTGCTTCACCGGCGTAAGCGACCTCGTCCGCGCGTGCGAACAGCCGGCGGATCTCCAGCCCATCGTCATCGCGGTCGAGCCGCAGCTCCACTTCGCCTGAGGTGATCAGGTCAGCGCTCGTCTGCCAGCGCACGGCCAGGGTCTCCTGCAGCGCGCGCCGCGCCAGCGCGAAAAATCGCGCACCATCTCCGCTACGCGCCGCGTCATCCATGCGGGTGAGCGCGAGCCGGATCGACTTGGGAAGGCCCGGTCCGCGCACCAATGCGCCGC
This sequence comes from Steroidobacteraceae bacterium, assembly GCA_050012215.1. Lineage (GTDB taxonomy): Bacteria > Pseudomonadota > Gammaproteobacteria > Steroidobacterales > Steroidobacteraceae > Bog-1198. The sequence continues at coordinate 184,057 of JBEKHO010000003.1, read as the reverse complement.
GAGCCGGGCGGCCGGCGGCACGCTGCCGGAACCATGCCCCGGCGAGAAAGGTCGTCAGCAGCGACTCGATCGCCAAAAACGACGGCCGCAGATAGAGCGGCACCAAGGAGTTCGCGAACACCCCGGGTGTGCCGCGGTCGGGCCGTAATGCCGTCGACGTGCCCGAGGCGGCGGCCGATGCGGTTGGTGCCGCGTCCGCAGCGGATGCGGCTATCAGGACGCTCAGCGGCGATGTGCGAACCGTCTCGTAACGGCGCGCCGCGGGGTCGAAATAGGAGAACGTCAAGGCGGGGAGCACTTGCTCGCCAGCCGTCGAGGCGATCACGGGTTGCTCGAATATTTTCTCTCCCTTGGACCCGAGTGCATCGCTCGATTTGAATGACGAGGTGGGCGGGTAGGTCTTCCACGGTTCGACATGCGCCAGCATGGCGCTGTCGACGCGATCGAAATTGCCGGAGCCCGTGACGTGCATCTTGAGCGTGAGGGGATCACCGGCGGCCGCCGTGGCGGAGGAGATATCGCTCGAGATCTGGAAGGAACCGACCGCACCCGAGAATTCGGGCGGGCGGCCTTCCATGGGAAGGGCGTCGACCGTCAGATCGAGCCGCGGACTCACCGCCTTGATGTCTTTGCGCACCCTGGCGCCGAATCTCCGTTGCATGAACGGATCGCCCAGTTGATCCTCGAGAAGCGCCTCGCGCCTGGGCCGGGTGCTCAGCTGAATGGTGAGCGGAACCTCGACGATGAGCGGGAACCCGCCGGGCTTGACCGGCGTAATCACCGTGTGCCAGGTGAGCAGCAGGAACGGCTCGTCATCGATGACGGTTTCCTTGCGGTCGGGCTGACGCGACATATCGTTGAGGGTGAAATCGTTTCCAGTGAGCGTCGGAAGCCCATTCAGCGAGGAGACGGCTCCGGCGCGCACGCCCAACTCGATCGCGATCGGAACCGTCTCGCCGACGTAGACTTCACGCCGATCGGCCAAAACCCTCAAGAACGCGGAATCGCCCTCCATCATGCGAATATCGCCTGTCGTCGTTTCGCCGACGATTCCGTGCCGCATGATCGACGAGCCGCCGAAGTTCGCGGGATTCACGCGCAGCATCAGCGGCTGTGCCGTTGGCGAAACCTCGGGAATGACGAAAGTGCCGGCAATCTGCGGCGTGACGCGTATCACTGTGGTGATCGTTGCCAGCGTCGCGCCGTGGATCAGCTCGAATCCCTGCAGTTGTTCGATGACCCGAAATTCCAGTCCGGGAACCACCGGCAGCTTTGGGGGCAGCCTGTCGGCGCCCGAGCTCTTGATCCTGAGCTCCGCCGATTCTCCGATCGATATCTGCGACGGTGCGAGCGTCTCGTTGAACACCGGAGCGGCGGCAAATGCCGAGGTAGCAACGAGGCATGCGGTGAACGTGGCGAGGAGCCTCATGCGATCGACGTGGCGCGTCTTCATATCACCAATTCTTGTAGGGCTTTTCCGGCGGCTCGTCTGCACCCGGACGCGCCATGGGGACTGCAAGCGAATGTTTTTCGTCGCCCTTTTCAGAATCGAGCAACTCGCGCGCTTCCTCTGGACTCATCTGGCCTGGACCGCCGGCGGATGGGCTCTGCCGCTGCGGCGGCGATTCGCCCGACGACGGAGCGGCCGGCGGTGGCGGCGGGTTGCCGTTGGGCGGCTTGCCTTGCGGTGGCGGCGGGTTGCCGTTGGGCGGCTTGCCTTGCGGTGGCGGCGGGTTGCCGTTGGGTGGCTTGCCTTGCGGTGGCGGCGGGTTGCCGTTGGGTGGCTTGCCTTGCGGTGGCGGCGGACTTCCCTTCGGCGGTGGGTTGCCTTGACCGGAGCCCTGGTTCGGCGGCGGCGGCGGTTGTCGAAGGGCGTCAATTTTACGCTTCACCAAATCGCGGTTGAATTTGCTGTCGGCGTCATCGGCTCGCAGCTGCAGCGCCGTCTCGTAGGCCTTGACGGCCTCGGTCCATTTTTCGATGGTCGCCTGACGGTCGCTCTTCTCGGTCAGCTGTCCCGTGCGGTACAGGGAGTTGCCCAGGTTGTAGTAGGCATCCTCTTGAATGGCCAAGCGTCGCTCATCGCTCGACGGCGTGCGACCGATCGACTGCTGAAAGGCTTGCGCGGCCTGCGAGAATCGGCCCGAGCGGTAATCGAAGGTGCCTTTCTCCTCGTCGCTGGTCGGGTTCGTGCCGGCAGAGCGGACCGCGCTGGTCGGCAGCATCGCGAGCAGCAAAAGCCCGGGCACGGACACGACGGCAGCGCCCACGGCTGCGCGAATGCGGCGCCGGCGCCGTGTGCCGACCATCAGGCTGGCGAACAGCAGTCCGACGGAGGCCGCCAGCGGCCACTGATAGCGCTCGATGTAAACCTTGCGCCGCCGGAATGCGAGATCGTGTCTTGCCACGGAGCCGAACACCGCCTTGAATATCGATTCGAGCCCCTCGCCCTGGGTGCCGAGGGGCTCATAAACTCCACCGCTCGCCGCCGCGATTGCCTTCAACGCCGCCTCGTCCAGACGCGACTTTACCAATGCCCCGGCGTCGTCCTTGACGAATCCGCCGCCTTGTTCAGGCGGTATCGGGATGAGCTCGCCGGCTGGAGTCCCCACCCCGACGGTGAAGATTTTCAATCCGGCCTCGCGCGCCGCGCCGCGCGCGGCGGCGAGCGAGTCGCCCTCCAGGTCTTCGCCGTCCGTGACCAGGATCAATACCTTGTCGCTGCCGGGACGACGCTCGAGCGCGCTCCGCGCCTCCTGAATGGCTGCGGAGATGTTGGTGCCGCCGCGCGGTATGGTGTTGGTGTCGATCAGGCTCAAGGATTCACGAAACGCGCCGTAGTCGAGCGTGATCGGGCAAACCAGGAACGCGCGGCCCGCGAACGCGACGATGCCCACGGCATCGCCGTCCAGTTGCCCGGTGAAATCGTCGATCGCGAGTTTTGCCCGTGTCAACCGGTCGGGCTTCACGTCCGGGGTGGACATGCTGCGCGAGGTGTCGATCGCGAACACGATGTCGTATCCGCGCCGCGTGATCTCTTCCCAACGATACCCCACCAGGGGTCCCGACAGCGCCAGGAACAGGCATGCCACGGCCGCGAGGTACAAGCCACGCCGCGTGCGCCGCCCCGCGATCGATATCGATTGGGTCAGCTGCAGCTTGAGGTGCGCCGCGACGAATTGTCCCAGCGCTGTCTTCTGGCGGGCGTCGTAGCGGTACCACATGCCGATCAGCATCAGGCACCCGAGGGCCCCGGCCGAGAGCCACCACGGATGACTGAATTTCACGGCAGTCTGCGCAGCCGGGTGTGCTGGATGACGGATCCGAAGCCGAGGAGTGCCAAAGCCGGGATCAGGGCCCAAGGATACAGCTCCTCGATGTGCTCGAATCTTTGCACTGTCTGGGCGCTCTTCTCGAAGCGATTGATCTCCTCATAGATCTTCTGCAGGGAATCGGTGTCGGTCGCACGGTAGAACTTGCCGCCGGTCTCGTTCGCAATCGCCTGCAGCGTCTTCTCGTCCACATCCACGTCGGCCATGATCACGTGCACGTGGCCGGAGTCGTCTCTGACCGGAATGGGCGCCTTGCCGCGTGCGCCGACACCGATGGTGTATATCTTCACCCCCATCGATTTGGCGGCTTCGGCCGCCGCCAGAGGGCTGATCTTGCCGGTGTTGTTCACCCCGTCCGTGAGCAGGATGACCACCTTGGATTTTGCCGCGGTCAAACGCAGCCGATTGACGCAGGCGGCGATCGCCGATCCGATGGCGGTGCCATCGTCGACCGACGTGACGCTCAAGCGGCTCAGGTTCTGTTGCAACCAGTCGTGATCGAGCGTGAGCGGACTGATCAGGAAGGGCACGCCGGCAAAGGCGATCAAGCCGATGCGGTCGTCGGAGCGCTCCTCGATGAATTTCGAGACCACCGATTTGACCACTTCGATGCGGTTGATGCGCTTAAGCCCGACGGCGAAATCCAGCGCCTGCATGGACCCGGAAATGTCGAGCCCCAGTACGATGTCGATGCCGTTGAGGCTCACCACGGTGCGGCTGTCCAGCCGCTGCGGGCGCCCCAGGCCCACGATCATCAGCACCCCGGCCACGATCGCCAGCAGCCACAGCCAGCGACCGGCGCGGCTGCGGCTCACCTGGGCGACCTCGCGCGCGAGGCCCACGTTGGAATACTCGATCGCGGCCACCGGCCCCGGCCGGCCGCGCCAGATCACCACCAGCGGCACCCACGCGAGCAGCCAGAGCCATTGGGGTTGAAGAAAGCGAATCATTGAAATTTTGCTACTCTTCGTTCTGCACCACGATCGGGGGAACGTCGGCTTTGAGGTATGCCTTCGCGCTGTTTTTTTGTCCAGTCATTGTCAACGCGGGAGTCGCTTATGACTTCAGCGTCCAAGAGGTCGATCAATCGAACATGGCCCCGGCGTCCGTGGGCTCGCCCGCGCCCGCCGTCACCCGGTATTTCGTTGAAAGCGGCAAGGTTCGCGTGGGCGCGGCCAATGCCAAAACGGTGTACCTGTTCAAAGATCAGACAGTGTATGTGATCGAGGATGCGTCGCGAACCATCCGCGTGCTGAAACACGCGACATTGAGCCAGGTCATCGCGCACTATGCCGATGCCGTGAGGCAGCTCCAGGAAGCGGCGGCGGCCGCGGCGCCGGAAGATCGCGCGGCGGCCGAGCGCAAGGTGTCCGACCTGAAACAAGCCAGCGCGAGGCTGCTCGCATCCGCGCCGCGTGCATACGCCATGACCGTACGGTTCGAGTCGGTCGACGGGCATACGTGCCGTATCTGGGAGGAGCGCGAGAGCGACGAGAAGCGTCTGGAGCTTTGCGTCGCGCCGCCGGCCGCGGTGCCCGGCGGCCCCGACATACTGGACGCAATGCACGTCTTGAGCGCGTTCCGGCAGGGCGGCAAGTGGGCGCTCGGCGTGGACTTCGGTCTTTCCGACTGGTGGCCGGATCTCGTGCATCTGGGCGGAGTGCCGCTGCTGATACGTGAATTCAAATATGACAGCCTGATTCGCGAGGGCACGCTCACGTCGATACATCCGGGCAGTCCGAGTGCCTCGCTATGGGATCTTCCCGAAGGGTACAAAGTCGAGGAGCGTTCAGAATATTCTGAACGGTAGCGACTGCGCCATGCCTCTGGTGCCATCATGCGATCACCCCGCCGCAACCCCCGCCTTGTGCGCGCTCACCGCGTCCCCGTCGCTCGCCTTGAGCTCGCTGAACACGACCGTCGATACGATGGTCCAGGCGCCGAGCAAGCGCAGCGCAAGATGGATTCCGCGGATCATCTCCGGCGCGGTTGCGCGGGTGTGATCCGGAATGAACACCGCGGCCGCCAACGAGGCCGACGCCACGCCGAAGCTCACCGCCATCTGCTGCACCGTGCTCGCGATGGTGCTGGCGGCGCTTGCCTGCTCGCCGCTCACGTCCGCGAATGCCAGCGTGTTCATGCTGGTGTATTGGGTCGAGGTGAAGAATCCGAACGCGAAGGCCAGGGCTGCGATCAGCCATCCCGGGGTACCCACATCGATCAGCGAGAACAGAATCAGCATCACACCGAGCATGACGGTGTTTGCGATCAAAACCTGCCGGTAGCCGAACTTCCTGAGAATGACCGGCAGCGTGAACTTGAAGCTGATGGCGGCCAGTGCCTGCGGCATGATCATGAGTCCGGACTGGATTGGCGTGTAATGCAGGCCCACCTGGTACAGGAGCGGCAGCAGGAACGGCAGGCCGCCGATGCCGAGCCGGGTCAGCAAGTTGCCCGAAACCGCGACGCGGAAGCTTCGAATGCGCACCAGGCTCAAACGCAGGAGCGGATGCCGTGTGCGCACCGAATGCAGGCCGTAAGCGGCGAGCAGCGCCGCCGAGATCGCCAAAAGCCCGATGACCTCGCGCCCGCTCAGCGTGTGCTCGCCGAACACTTCCAGCACGTAGGACAGGAGCGACACGCCCGCTCCGAACAGCACCAGCCCGACGAAATCCAGCGGATAATTTCTCTCCGCCACGTAGTTCGGCAAGTGCTTGCGCACCAAAAACAGACCCACGAGGCCGATCGGGATGTTGACGAAGAAGATCACGCTCCAGTGAAAGTAGGCGATGATCAATCCGCCGAGCAGCGGCCCGAGCATCGGGCCGATGAGCCCCGGAATGGCCACGAAGCTCATGGCGCGGATCAATTCGGATTTCGCGAAGGTGCGCACCATGGTGAGGCGGCCCACGGGCAGCATCATGGCGCCGCCGCAGCCTTGCAGGATCCGGCAAGCCACCAGCACGTGGATGTTGGTCGAGAGGCCGCAGAGGAAGGAGCCGAGCGTGAAAATGCCGATGGCGGATGCGAACACCCGCCGCGTCCCGAAGCGATTGGCCACCCAGCCCGAGATCGGGATGAACACCGCGAGGCTCAGCGTATAGCTCGCGAGCACGGCCTTCATGTCCAGAGGAGGCACCTTGAGCGCGTGTGCGATATCCGGGACGGCCGTGTTGAGGATGGTGGTGTCGAGCGCTTCCATGAAGAAGCCGACGGCCACCAGCCAGGGCAGGAGCCGTTTCGCGGCCTCGGTCAACTCGACGCCCAAGGCTGCGTTGCCCCGGCTAATGCGCCAGCGAAGCGTCGACGATGGCCTGCGCGTCGCTCAAAATCTTGGCCAGGTGTCCCAAGTCCAAGAAGCTCTCGGCGTAGATCTTGTAGATATCCTCCGTGCCCGACGGCCTGGCCGCGAACCAGCCGTTCTTTGCGCACACCTTGACGCCGCCGATCGCCGCGTCGTTTCCGGGCGCGCGCGTCAGCACCGCCTCGATGCGTTCGCCGGCAAGATTCTCGATCCGCACCTGCGAGCGGTCGAGCTTGGAGAGCTTTTTCTTCTGCTCGAAGGTCGCGGGGGCGTCGACGCGATCGGCGAACGGCTCCCCCAGATCGCGCACCAGCGCCCGGTACGCCTCACCGGGATCGCGGCCGTTACGCGCGGTGATCTCCGCCGCGAGCAAGCAGGGCACGATGCCGTCCTTGTCGGTGCTCCAGGCACGGCCGTCCATCCTCAAGAATGAAGCCCCTGCGCTTTCCTCGCCGCCGAAGCCGAGGTCGCCCGAGCTCAAGCCGGGCACGAACCATTTGAACCCCACGGGCACTTCGTACAGCGAGCGCCCGAGGCGCGCCGTCACGCGGTCGATGAGGGCGCTCGAGACGATGGTCTTGCCGACGCGGCAATTCGCCTTCCACCCGGGCCTGTGGCGGAACAGATAGTCGATGGCCACCGACAGATAATGGTTGGGGGGCAAAAGGCCGGTGCTCGCGGTGACGATGCCGTGCCGGTCGTGATCCGTGTCGCAGGCGAAGGCGATGTCGTACTTGTCCTTGAGGCCGATGAGCCGGTGCATCGCATACGGTGAGGACGGGTCCATGCGGATCTTTCCGTCCCAGTCCAGGGACATGAAGGCGAATGTCGGGTCGACCACGTCGTTGACCACGTGCAGATCGATGCCATATCGCTCCGCGATGCGGGCCCAGTAGTGCACGCCGGCACCGCCCAGCGGATCGACGCCCATGCGGATTCGCGAGCCGCGGATCAGCTCCAGGTCGACCACGTGAGCGAGGTCGTCCACATAGCGGCCCAGATAGTCGTGGGAGTGTGTGGTGGCCGCGCGCCGCGCGCGGGCAAAGTCCATGCGCGCCACGCCGGCCAGTGCGGATTCGATCAGCGCATTGGCTTTGGCCTCGATCCACGACGTCACGTCCGTGTCCGCCGGACCGCCGTCGGGCGGGTTGTATTTGAACCCACCGCTGTCGGGCGGATTGTGGGAAGGCGTGATCAAGATGCCGTCGGCAAGCCCTGCAGTACGCCCCTGGTTGTAAGTCAGGATGGCGTGAGACACCGCGGGCGTCGGCGTGTATTCGTCATCCGCCGCCGTCATGACCTCGACGCCGTTCGCGGCGAGGACTTCGATTGTGGTGGCAAAGGCGGGTGCCGACAGGGCGTGCGTGTCGAAGCCCAGAAACAACGGCCCGTCGATGCCCTTTTGCTTGCGGTAATTGCAGATCGCCTGGGTGATCGACAGCACGTGCACCTCGTTGAAGCTCGACTCGAGCGAGCTGCCGCGGTGTCCCGAAGTACCGAAGGCGACGCGCTGAGCGGCGACCCCCGGGTCGGGCTTCAAGCTGTAATAGGCGGTGATGAGCCTCGGGATGTTCGCGAGCCGCGACGCCGGCGCCGGTTGCCCCGCCAGGGGATCGATTTTGCCGCTCACGATGCGGCCAGCGCCTTGCTCTTGTCGAGAAGGCTTTGCATGAGTTCGCTCCACGATTTGACGAAGGATTGCGCGCCCTCGAGCTGCAGCTGTTTCGCGAGCGCGTCCAGGTCCACTCCCGCGCCGGTAAAACTCGCCAACGTCTTCTCCGCCTCGGCGCCGTCGGTCGGCATCACCCCGCGGATCCTGCCTTCCTTTGCATAGGCGAGCAGCGTCTTCTCGGGCATGGTATCGATGGTTTCCGGAGCGGCCAGCGCCTCGACGTACAGGGTCTGCGGTGCCTTCGGATCCTTCACGCCGGTGCTGGCCCACAGCATGCGCTGCTTGAGCGCGCCGGCCGCCGCAAGATCGCGCCAACGCCGGCTCGCGATCAGGTCGCAGTGTGCACGGTAAATGCGGCCCGCGATGGCGATTCCCAGCCGGTTGGCGAGTTCCGCCGGCACCTTGCCGGCAACTGCCCGATCCCAACGGCTGACGAAGATCGAGGCGACCGAGCTTACCTTCGGATCGAGCTTGGCCGCGATGCGCCGCTCGATGCCGCGCAGGTAGGCCTCCGCGATGGCGAGGTATTGTTCGCGCGAGAACAGCAAGGTGACGTTGACCGGAATGCCGGAGAAAATGGCCTCCTCGATGGCGCGCACGCCTTCCGGGGTGCCCGGGATCTTGACGTAAAGGTTCGGTCGGTCCGCGAGTTCGTGGATCCGCCTCGCCGCCTCGATGCTGGCCTGCGTGTTGCTGGCGAGAAGCGGAGACACCTCCATCGACACCCAGCCGTCGATGCCGCGGGTGCGCTCGAACTCGGGCCGGAACAGATCGGCGGCACGGCGCAGATCCTCGAGCGCCAGGTCGACGAACAACGTCTCGCCCGACAAACCGCTGCGCGCCTTCTGTTGGATGCTCTGGTCGTACAGGGCGGAGCCGCCGATCGCTTCATCGAAGATGGTGGGGTTCGAGGTCAGTCCGGTGACCGACAGCTCGTCGATGTAGCGCTTGAGTGTGCCGTCGTCGAGAATCCCGCGCGTGATGTGGTCGAGCCACAGACTTTGTCCGAGTTTGTGCAGGTCTTGGGTCGTGGTCATGGTTGCACCTTGAAGTCCGATGAGTTGAGGGTGGTGAGGTCGCCGATGCGCTCGATCACTCGATCGGGCGGCGGCGTCACCGAGTTGGACCCGGCGGCCAGGGCGTAGTGCCCCTGGCGGACGAATACCGTGGTCAATTTCTCCTGCATGACCAGCTTCATCGCGGCGAGCAGATTGGGTTTGTCGTCCACCACCACGTAATGCGAGGCCGGATAGCGCTTCTGCACATGATCCATGACCTTTTCCTTGTGCACGTAAATCAGCACCGCTCCCTGCACCGCGTCCCAGATGCCGGCATGCTGGATCTTTCTCGGCTGGAACACTACATCGCCGTCCGACAATACCACCGCCCGCCCCATGGCGCGAAGATGCGCGATGGCTGAAAGCGCGCCGGGGAAGAGCAGCTTCTGGAACGGAAAATCCAGCAGGAAATGCGACATTTGCAGGAGCATGGGGTCATCGTCCACGCCCGCACGAAACGCCTGCAGGCTTCCCAAGTAGTCCGCGACACCGACCTTCGTCCGCAGATCCTCGAAGATCTGCCAGTAGCGCTTTCGATGCTCTACCCCGAACCATTTTTCGAGCTGCGCACCCAGTTCCTCTGCGAAAGCGTCGTTGTCGAGCAGTGTGTTGTCCACGTCGAGGAGGAACACCACTTCACCCCCGGTCAGCACGGTGCGGAGGTCTCGGCCGTCGGATTGTGCCAGCTGTCGCCGCCCTCGATGATCTTGTCCGCCTCCGCCGGACCCCAGGTCCCCGGATCGTAGGGCACCACCGGAAGCGGGCCGTGGAGCACGGGATCGACGACCCGCCACGCCGCCTCGACACAGTCGTCCTGCGTGAACAGCGACGTATCGCCGCGCACCGCATCGCCGAGCAGGCGCTCGTAGGGAGACTTGTCGCTCTGAGTGTGATGGCGGGCGATGAGTTCCACCGGCTCCCCATGCATTTCCTCGCCGCTGCGCTTCACCAGTGCGCCGGCGCCGATCACCACTTCGGGGCTCAGCCGCAGGCGGAAATAATTCCGGGGCATCGCGCCGCTCGCCTCGAAGAGCGGAAGAGGGGGTTTCTTCAACGTGACGACGACCTGCGTGGCGGTGATCGGCAGGCATTTCCCGGTACGGACGTAAAACGGCACGTCCGCCCACCGCCAGGTGTCGATGTGGAGCTTGAGCGCCACGAAGGTTTCCACCTGCGAGTCGGGCTTCACCCCCTTCTCTTCGCGGTAGCCGCGAAACTGGCCGCGCACCACCCGGCCCGGATCGAGCGGCCGCATGGCGCGGAACAGCCGCAGCTTCTCGGCCTGGTGCGCCCCGGCTTCCTGGCCGCCCGGCGGCGGATCCATGGCGAGCAGCGAGATCACCTGCAGCAGATGATTCTGGACGACGTCGCGCACCGCGCCCGTCTCCTCGTAGAACGCGCCCCGACCCTCGACTCCGAACGTCTCGGCCATGGTGATCTGCACATCCTTGACGTAGTGCCGATTCCAGATGGGCTCGAGGAAAGTGTTCGCGAAACGGAAGAAAAGCAGGTTCTGCACCGCCTCCTTGCCGAGGTAATGATCGATGCGGAAAATCGACTCCTCCGGAAACACCTCGTGCAGAGTTTTGTCGAGCGCTTGTGCCGTGGACAGATCCCGGCCGAAAGGTTTTTCGACGATGACGCGCGCGTTCTGCGCACAGCCCGATTTCGCAAGACCTTGCACGACGCTCGAGAACATGCTCGGCGGAATGGCGAGATAATGGATCGGGCGCGCCGCCGAACCAAGCTCCTTGCGTAATTTTTGAAACGTCGCGGGATCCGCATAATCGCCGTCGACGTAGCGCAGCTGAGCCGACAGTTTCGCGAATTCCTGCGCGGAGAACTTGCCGGCTTTCTCCAGGCTTTCCCGCGCGCGAGCGCGAAGCTTTTCCAAATCCCATCCCGCCCGCGCCATGCCGATGATCGGAATGTCGAGGCCGTCCCGGTTCACCAGCGCGTTGAGTGCCGGGAACACCTGCTTGAATGCAAGGTCGCCAGTCGCGCCGAAGAACACGAAAGCATCCGATTGCGGCGTGCGCAGCGGCGCGCTCATGAGCGGCCACTCCCGCGTTCACGGCGGAATCGTTCGAGCTCTTCCAGCAATTCGAGCGCCAGCGCCACGCCCGCTGGATTGACGCCGAGATCGCGTTCGAGCCGCAGCGCGATCCTTGCACGGCGCAGTTGCGTGCCGCTGATGCGCCATTGGGCGCCATCCACCTCGATCACGCTGATGACGCCTTCCTCCACCCACTCGACGACGTGCCGTTCATCCACGGCGAACATGCGCGTCAAATCGTTCACGCTCAAGGCGAAGCCTTCATCGAAAATCTCACCGATCAAATAGGGTTCATCGGGCAAGGACATGATGGCTTACACTCCAAGGCTTGCACGGGGATTGAACGGCATCGCCTCCGACAGGACGCGATAAGCCGTCTTGGCCTTCTCGTCGGATGCGGGCGGCAATGCGATTTGCAGCACGACGTAAAAATCGCCCGCAGGCGATGCGGGCATCCCGCGGCCCTTGAGCCGCAATTTGGTCCCGGCATGCGACCCGGCCGGGATTTTCAAGTCAACCACACCGCCGGGCGTCGGCGCCTTCACGCTGGCGCCGAGCGCGGCCTCCCACGGCGCCACCGGCAGATCGAGATACAGATCGCGGCCATCGATCCGATACAACGGATGCGGCTGAAACTCGACTTCGATGTACAGGTCACCCGCAGCGGTGCCCGTTTGTCCGGCCGCCTCGTGCGGCCGGGACCCCTGGCCTGCCAGCCGGATGGTCTGCCCGGGAAGGATGCCCTTCGGTATCTGCACGTTGAGCACGCGCTCCTGCATCGCCAGCCGACCTTCAGCGTCGAGTTCGGGCACGCGCAGCGTGAAACTTCGCGAGCCGCCGTGAAGTGCCGCGTCGAGGTCGAGCATGATCTTCGCGTGATGATCCTCGCCGCGGCCGGTATCAAAATGATGCCGGCCGCCGCGGTTCGCGCCCGCCGCCGCCCGGCCGAACAGCGACTCGAAAAAATCGCTGTAATCCTCGCCGCCACCCGACCGGCCGGCGCCTGAGAATTCGAACCCCGAGCCGAAGTCCGGCGGCGGACGAAAGTCCTCACCCGGGCGTGGACCGGACCCGAGGCGGTCATACGCGGCACGTTTTTCGGGGGTTTTTAGCACCTCGTACGCTTCGCCCACTTCCTTGAATCGGGCCTCCGCGTCCGGCTCCTTGCTCACATCGGGATGGTATTTTCGGGCGAGCTTTCGATACGCTTGCTTGATCTGCGCCTCGGTGGCATCGCGCGCCACGCCCATCACCTTGTAATAATCCTTGAACTCCACGTGACACCTGCAACCCGTCCTGCACGGGACAGAATACTATGCGTGGACTTCCGATGGATCGAATAATCCCGTGTAGGCAACCTCCTACAGCTGATACGCAACCGTCAGCAGTAATCCCTCCGCCAGATCCCGCCACAATCCCGGCGGCTGGTTCTCGAACGCTTGCGCCTGGGGAATGAGGTCCTGAATCCACGTCGCCAGCCACTCGATCTGGATCTTGTCGTAGAACACGACCGCGGACTCATAGTTCAGCAAGAGGCTGCGCGAGTCCAAGTTGGGCGAGCCGCAAACAGCGAGGCTGCGGTCGAACACCACCGCCTTCGCGTGATTCATGTCGCGCAGCAGATGGATCGAAACGCCCGCACTCGACAACGCGCGCAATGCGCGGTTGCGCACGAAGTCCGCCAGCCGGTGATTCGATCTGGCCGGGATGCACAGATCGATCTTCACGCCACGGCGGGCGGCGAGCCGGATCGCCGTCTCCAGGCTCGCGTCGGGCACGAAGTAAGGCGTGACCGCGAGCATGCGCTCGGTCGCGTGGTAGCAGGCGTCGATCAGCAGCGATCGGACGGTGTCTTCCGTCTGATCGGGTCCGCTCGGCAGAAATTGCGCGCGGCCGGCGGCGTCCTCTCCCGCGGTGACGGCGGCACGAGCCGCGGGCTTCCCGCCCGCCGCGGTCCAGTCCGACTCGAATTGGTTTGCCGCCGACGCCGCCACGGAGCCCTCGAGATCGAACGACAAATCGGCCCACGGTACGACGCCGGGCGCGCCGCAGAAATACTCGGCAGCGAGGTTCCGACCTCCGCTCCAGAGCAGATCCCCGTCGGCGACCACCCATTTGCGGTGGTTGCGCAGGTTCCGCGGACCCTGGGTCCTGCGCGCGAGCAGCGGTGAGAACACCGCGATCTCCGCCCCGGCCGCCCGCATGCGCTTGAACCAGGATCGCGGCAGCCAGATGGCGCCGACCCCATCGATCAAAAAGCGCACCCGCACGCCGCGTTCGACGCAGGCGAGAAGAGCTTGGGTGACTTCCTCACCGAACGCGTCACGGCCCAATATGTAGGTGCAGATATCGAGGCGGCGATTTGCCCGGCGCATCGTCTCGAACAAGGCGCTGCGCGCCTGTTCGCCGTTCTGATGCATGCGCACCCGCGAGGGTGCCGCGCCCGGCAGGCCGAAGCTCTCGATGAGACCCTCCGCCCAATGCTGGGCGGGGGAGGGCGCCGACAAGCACGGGAAAAAACGCCGCGGCAGTTTGCGCCGTCCGAACAGCAAGTACATGGGCAGCGCTGCATAGGGCAGCGCGATCATCCCCAGCACCCAGCCGATCGCGGTCGCGGGCGGCCGCCGCTCGTGTTCCGCGCGCGTGGTGAGGACGTACGTGAGCAGGCTCAGTACGATGACGAGCGAGTGAGCGGTGATGCGCGGGAACCAGGCCGTCACGCGAGTCGTCGCAGCACGCCCGGGAGCAAATCCGGCAGATCCTCCGCCAACAAACCCGGCCCGAAATCCCGGGCCGCTGCGCCGTGCAGCCATACCGCCGCGGCGGCGGCGGCAAAGGCGTCCATTCCCTGCGCCAAAAGTCCCAAGATCATGCCTCCCAGTACATCGCCCGAGCCGCCGGTCGCGAGAGTGGGGGGCGCGTTCGCGTTGATGACGGCCCTGCCGTCGGGTGCGGCGATAACGGTGTCGGCACCTTTCAGCACGATCAGCGCACCACTCTGGCGGGCCGCCCGCCGCGCCCGGGTCAGCTTGTCTCCCGATGCATCGAACAGGCGGGCGAACTCGCCATCGTGCGGCGTGATCACGCAGGGGCCGCGGACGGCGGCGAACAAGGCCCGCGGATCCTGCGCGAACACCGTGATCGCATCGGCGTCCAACACCACCGCGCGGCCGGTGCCGAGCATCGCGAGCGCACGCTCGCGAGTCTCCGCGCCCGTGCCCGCCCCCGGACCGATCAGAAGCGCGCTAAAGCGCCGATCGTCCAGCAGATGCGGAAAGTCCGAAGCGCTCGCGAGCGGCCTCACCATGATGCTGGTCAGCGCTGCTGCGTACACGTCGAGTGCGCGTTCCGGGACGGCGATGGTGGTGAGGCCTGCGCCCATGCGCGCAGCAGCCCGCGCCGCCATGCGCGCTGCACCGGTGGTTGGATAACCGCCCACCAGCAGCGCATGTCCGCGGCTGTACTTGTTTTCCGAGGCCTCGAGCTGAGGCAGCCGATGACGCCAGAGGGCAGGGCCGTTCTCCCAGGTATCGATAGCGATGCCCTCGAGCACGCTCGCCGGCGTTCCGATGTCCGCGACGACCTGGATTCCGCACAGATCCCGCCCGGGCAGCAGCAGATGTCCGGGCTTCTTGCGTGTGAAGGTGACCGTGAGGCTGGCCTTGACGGCGCCGAACGACTCGCCGGTGTCGCCCATCACGCCGCTCGGCACGTCGACGGCGATCACGTCGATGCCACGATCGGCGGCCGCGCGAAGTACCTGCACCACGTCCGCCTCGAGCGGCCGGCTCAAGCCCGCGCCGAAGATCGCATCCACGACGAGTTCGGACCCCTCGAGAACGCGCGCATCGAGCGGCTCGACCGGTCCCTTCCAGCGCGCGGCGTGGAAAGCGGCATCGCCGCGCAGCGCGCCGACCTGTCTCATCAGCCCGACCCGGACCGGCCAGCCGGCGGATGCCAGCACGCTCGCCGCGACGAAACCGTCGCCACCGTTGTTGCCCGGGCCGCACAGCACGGCGACGGGTCGCGCCGACCAGCGGGCCAACGCTTCCCGGGCGACCGCGGCACCGGCGTTCTGCATGAGGTCCCGGCCGGCGGTTCCCGCGGCCTCCGTCAGGCGGTCGGCCTCTTGCATCTGCGCGACGCGCAGCAAAGCCGATGTGCCGCAGCCGCGGCTCACGCGTCGGCGCTCACTCGGACCACCAGCTTGCCGAAATTGCGCCCCGCCAAAAGTCCCAGAAAGGCGCCCGGCGCGTTCTCGAGTCCTTCGACGATGTCTTCGCGGTACTTGATCTTGCCCTCGCGCAGCCAGCCGCTCATCGAGTCGAGAAAGTCCGGTCGACGATGCTCGAACCCGTCGGAGATGATAAAGCCGCGCAGGGCGAGCCGCTTGACCAGGATCTGGCGCATCAATCCCGGTACCGACTCCGCGGCGGTCGGCGGCGCAGCTTCGTTGTACTGAGAAATCAGCCCGCAGACGGGGATGCGCGCGTGCGGGTTGAGCAGCGGCACGACGGCGCGGAAGACCTTGCCGCCGACGCTCTCGTAGTACACGTCGATGCCGTTCGGACACGCCGCCGCGAGCGTTACCGCAAAGTCCTGCGAGTGATGATCGATGCAGGCATCGAACGCGAGGCCCTGGAGCGCCCAAGCGCATTTCTCTGCGCCGCCGGCGACACCGACGACGCGGCAGCCCTTGAGCTTCGCAATCTGTCCGACCATGGAGCCTACCGCGCCCGTCGCGGCGGCCACCACCACGGTCTCCCGGGGCCTCGGTTTGCCGATGTCGAGCAGTCCGATGAAGGCGGTGAAGCCCGGCATGCCGAGGACGCCGAGCGCGTGCGAGGGCGAGCCGATCTGCGGCGACAGTTTCGCGATTCCTTGACCCGTCGACACCGCATACGCCTGCCAGCCGCTCGGCGCCAACACCCAGTCACCCTCGCGGAAGTTGGGATGTCGCGAGCGCTCGACGCGCGCCACCGTTTCGGCGGTCATCACGTGGCCGATCGCGACTGGCGGTGCATAGGAGGGCGCATCGCTCATGCGTCCCCGCATGTAGGGGTCGAGCGACAGCCAAACGGTGCGCAGCAACAGTTCGCCCTCGCGCAGGTCAGGGACGGGCGAAGACTCGAGCCGAAAGCATTCGAGCGTGGCGGCTTTCTGTGGTCGCGCCGCCAAAACGATTCGGCGATTGATCAGATTGTTCACAGGCATACTTAAACCTTTACTTGAACTCGAGTTCAGCCAGCGACACCCACCAGCGCGCCGACCCCCGCGGTGACGCCCATCGCCAATGCGCTCCACAGCGTCACCCGCAACGCGGCCGTCAGCAGGTGTGCGCCACCCGCCCTCGCGGATATCGCGCCCAAAACAAACAGGCTGATCAGCGAGGCCGCGACGGTCAGCGGAATTACATAAGATTCGCTCGATAACCATGCGACTAACAAAGGGATTATGGCTCCTGTCGCGAAGCTTCCTGCGGACGCGCCCGCGGCCTGCAGGGGCCGCGCGATCGAGCGGGCGGAGAAACCGAGCTCATCGCGCGCGTGAGCCGCGAGCGCATCGTGCGCCATCAATTGCTCGGCCACCTGCCGGGCAAGACCCGACTCGAGTCCTCGGCGAACGTAGATCTCGGTGAGCTCCCGCCGCTCTCCGACGGGGTCATGCTTGAGTTCCTCGCGCTCTTGCGCAAGGGCCACGGCTTCGCTGTCCGCCTGCGAATGCACGGAGACGTATTCGCCGATGGCCATCGACATGCCTCCCGCCACCAGTCCGGCGATGCCGCTCAAGACGATACTGGAATGGCTGGAATGCGCGGCCGCGACGCCGAGGATCAGGCTCGAGGTCGACACGATGCCGTCGTTTGCACCGAGGACGCTGGCGCGCAGCCAGGAGAGACCGTGGAGCTGGTGCCCCTCATGACCAGGTCGTCGCATTTTTATCCTAATTTATATAAATTATTCAATGAGTTAAAATATATTATTCGAGAGATTCTTGTGGGCGACCGCATCTCGGTCGTTGCCACTCTGGCCAGGCCTTCGGAACGAAGGTACTCTGGCCGTCCAAAATAATAGCGCTTATCGACGCGCGGTTGAGACGATCCTAAGACCCCCCTTTCACAGGACTGGAACGCATGCATAGTTCGCTATCGTGGGTAGAGTGGCTCGACCGGCTCGATCGGGTTCTCAAGGGCGCGCGGGAGGACGTGCGGGCGCTTGCGGGGTTCGAGAGCCCGCGAGCGGTCGCGGCCGTGGAGCTTTGCACCCGTCAATTGGCCGCTCTCACCCAAGAGCTCAGGCTTCTCGATCGGAGCGTTCTGGCTGCGAGAAGTGCCGGTGCCGCTTCCGCGGACCGCGCTCATAATTTGCAAAAGGCTCTGGATACGACCGTTTTTCACTTGGAAACGATGGCCAACCCTCGGGGACCCGACGCTCACATCGCGCGCGAGCGGCTGTTCACCGCGGTAGATTCCGCGTTACGCGACAGCTACTACGAAGCCGCGATGTTGGTAGGCCCGAGCAGGCCCACGGCCGAGGTGCGCGTCGCCTGAATCAGCTGCTCACGCGCGCAGCTTTTCACGCGCGGCCGGTCCGCGGTCCGAAGAAATACCAGAGAATGAATCCGAGGATGGGCAGCACCACTACCAGCACCGTCCAGAGCACTTTGTCTCCGGTGCTCCCGCCGCTTTGAAAAATATTCACGATTGCCCAAACGTCCGCGACCAGAACGATCAGCCCGCCCACACCTTCATATTGCATTGTGTTCCATCCCGTTTGCGATGACCCGATCATGGACGCGGCCGGGATCTGAATCAAGACGATTGCGCGCCGCACGCGACGATCTGGCAAGCTCGCCGAAAAATATGTCGATTCTCTACCGTGATACCGCCGAGCCCGCACCGCCGACGCCGCCCCTCCAGGGCTCGGTGCTCGTAGATATTGCCATTGTGGGCGGTGGGATCACCGGGCTTTCCACGGCGCTGCATGCCGCCGAGGCCGGCGCCCGGGTGGTGCTCCTGGAGGCAGAGGATCCTGGATTCGGTGCGTCCGGGCGCAACGGCGGCCAGGTCAACCCGGGCTTGAAACTCGACCCGGAAACGGTCGAGCGCGATTTCGGCCCGGATCTCGGGCGACGCATGAATGCGCTCGCCGGCGCGGCGCCGTCCCTGGTGTTCGATCTCATCGATCGGCATCGCATTGCGTGCGACGCGCGACGCAACGGCACCTTGCGCGCGGCTGTGCGACCCAAACATGCCGCCGCGATCCGCACCACCGTCGATCAATTCGCGCGGCGCGGCGCTCCGGTCGAGTATCTGCAGCGCGCCGGCATTGCTGCGCTGACCGGCACCGAGCGCTACGTCGGTGCGATGCTGGATCGACGTGGCGGAGATCTCAATCCACTCAGCTTTGCCCGCGGCCTTGCGCAGGCGGCGATCGGCGCCGGGGCAGCTGTGCACGGTGGGACGCGGGTGTCGCGGGCGACGCGAGAGGCGGGCGCATGGCGCCTCGACACGGCAGGCGGCTCCGTGGTCGCTTCGCACGTGGTACTTGCCACCAACGGCTACACGGATCGCCTGTGGCCCGATCTACGGCGCACGATAGTGCCCCTGTTCGGGGCCATCGCGGCCTCCGACCGGCTTCCCGACACGCTCGCCCGCGCAATCATGCCGAGCCGCTCGGTTCTCTACGAGAGCGGTGCGATTACCGTGTATTACCGCATCGATTCCGGCCAACGTCTGCTCATCGGCGGGCGCGGACCGATGCGGGAGATCCATTGCGTCGGCGCCATCCCGCATCTTCTGGCCTACGCGCGCAAGCTTTGGCCCGTCCTCGCGGGGGTGCGCTGGACGCATGCCTGGGGAGGGCGCCTCGCCATGACGCGCGATCACTATCCGCACGTTCACGAGCCGGCGCCGGGAGTGGTGGTTTCGGTGGGCTACAACGGCCGTGGGGTGGCGATGGCCACCGCCATGGGGGCTCAACTGGCACGGCGGATCATGCAACCCGACGTTCCGATCGACATGCCGGTGACGGATATGAAGACGATCGCGCTGCACCCCTTCTGGCCGGCGGGGGTCAAGGCCGCCATCCTCTACAAACGGATGAGCGACTTCCTGGGCTTTTGAGCGCGGATCAATTGTCGGAATAGAACTGCCGCAGCCGGCGCATATCGATAATCAGATCGAATTGCTGGTCGGCCGGAAGCGCGGGGCCGGTCGCGAACACATAGCGCGAATTGAGGTTCGCGATGCCGGGATGCAGGTCATGCATGGCGCGCTTGAACATCTCCGTCGGGACCCATTCCGAGTTCGACGACAGCGACCCGAATTCGTCGTGATAAATGGTCGAGGTCGAGATGTCGGCGGGGGTCGAGGCGATCGCGAAGATGCGCGGGTGCGAGCCCACGCCCAGTCGGACTTGCTTGGCACCGTCGAGGATGAGCTGCCACTCGTTGCCCTGCGGGACGGCGATCAGCGCATAGGCGTGGTGCCGGGCGGTCAAAAATGCGACGGCCAAGAGAATCGATGCGAGCAGGCGGCGGTTCGCAACGCTCCATCGTTCGGTCAGCGCACCGAGCGAAGCGGCGAGGAAGCACACGAGCACCGCACTCATCGCGAGCAGGGTTCGGTAGGTGGCATAGCGCTCGGAGGCGACCAGGCTGATGCCGAACGCGACGAGCGGCAGCACGATCAGTGCACAGAGCCAGATCAAGCCGCGCTCGCGTCCTTGCCGCCGCCATTCCAGCCAGGCGCCGGCGAGCAGCAGCGCACCGGTCAATCCGGCACCACCCAGGTAAAGCCAGTGATCGTGATGGTTGTTGTCGTTCAGCACCAGCATGCCGAGGGCGTTCGGCAGGGCCTCACCGAGCAGCCAGACGGCCTTCTCGCCCCAATGGTGCTCGAAGGCCACGCGTCCGGACTTGAAGAACACCCCCATCGAATACAGCGCCGTCATGGTGAAGTAAGCCAGCGCGAGGGCGGCTGCGACGAACGACAGGTGGGCACCCATCCATCGCGCGGTTTGCGCCAAACCGCGGCGGCGCTGTGCGATCACCGCGCCGGCCAGCGGGACCACGTAAAACAAGGCGCTCGGCTGATAGTTCAGCGCGCTGACCACCATGAGCCCCAAGCCAACCAGCCAATGGGCGAGGAGCCGTCCTTGCAGCCGCCTGGTGACCGCGGTCGGCGCGAGCGCGAGCGCATTCTCCACCGCGAAGAACGCGCCGAGCGCGAGCAGGGCGCTCATCGCATAAGGCCATCCCACGGCCCAGGAGGCGATGACCTGCGAGGCAGGCAACAGGCCGAGCATCAGGGCAACGCCCAAGCTGGCGTCGAATGACCAACCGAGCGCGCGCAGGCCGCGAAACATCACCCATGAGATGGCGCCGAGGATGAGCGAGGCGGCCAGACGCATCCAACGCAAGTTTTCGACCGTGGTGGTTTGCGCATACGTCGATTGCAGCAGCAGCCCGTAAATCGGCCGGGCATGGGATGCGCAAAATTGCAGAATTTTCCCCGGTTCTTCGTGCGCTTCGCGAAGGTTCGAGTAGTCGTCCCGCAGCCCGAAGTCGTGGAAGGTGGTCGGCCAGTACGCCGTGACCGGCACCAGGAACAAAACCGCGGTGAGCAGCCAGCTGCGTACGCCGGCGACACTGCGCCTTTGGGTGGCGGCCCCGGCGTAGCCGACGGAACCTCCGAGGGCGGGCTCCGTGAGTGGTTGCGGCAGCGTGGGTTCCGGTGTGCTCATGAAATTCAATACGCCTTATGATGCTGCATTGCGGCATTCCGCGGTCGGCAATCTAGCCGATCGACTGGCGTAGATGGAGGCACGACTAAAGTGTGTCCGGAATTCTATCCGGCGGATCGCCGGAAAATCCGTGCGCGTACTCCACAAAGTAGGTTAAATCTCCGTTATCTCGGCCGCGGCGACGCCGTCCTACGGTCAGGCGGCGATGCAGAGATTCTTGCCTTCCCGCTTTGCGCGATAGAGCGCAGAGTCCGCGCGATCGAAAGCCGATGCGGGGGTATCCCCCGGGCGCAGCTCCGTGATGCCGCAGGAGACCGTGACACGCACCGGCGTGCCGCGAAAGTGAAAGCGCAACGCCTCCACCGCGCCGCGCAGCTCGTTTGCGATCCTGAGCGCTGCGGCGGCGGTGGCGCCCGTCGTCAGCACCACGAATTCCTCGCCGCCGATCCGGGCCACGAAGTCCTCGGTGCGCAGTCCCGATACGAAGCAGTTGGCCACGGTTTGGAGCACCCGGTCGCCTGCCCGATGACCGTATCGGTCGTTGATCGATTTGAAATCGTCGATGTCCCAGATCAGCATGACCGCCGGCGCATCGTCCCGGCGCTGCCCTCCGATCTGGCGGGCCATCCGTTCGTCGAAGCATTTGCGGTTGGCGAGGCGCGTCAACGCATCCTGACGCGCTCCGTGCTTCTCGTGGTCGAGCTTGCGATACAACTCCTCGGCCTCGCGTTCCAAGTCCGCGATCCGCTCATGCATGTGGGCGGTGCGGCTTTCCTGGTCCTTGCGGCGCGCCTCCTCGCGCTCACGAAAATCCGACATCTGCTGCGTCACGCTTTCCAGCCGGGCGCTCACCAATGACTGAAGCGCCGCCAGTTCCGTGGCGGCATTCACCTCGGCGGACAGTTCGCGGACATGCGACATCACCCCTGAGTCGAGGTTGGCGGTGTCGTCGAACGAGGCACGGCTCGCCAATCCGCTCTCAGTCAGATACAGGGTCATCTCGCCGAGACGCGCCGTCACTTCGAACAGCACGCTCGCTGACTTGAGCCGCTCGCGCGCCGTGGCCTCGCAGTGGGAGCTGATGAGATCGGCAATTTGCGTCACGATGCCCGCGAGCGCCGCATCGGTTCCCGCGACCGACAATTGCGCCATGAGCGGCTCGACCGGCGGCTCCTCGGCCCCCGAGTCCTTCAGGCTCTGCAAGACGGCGAGCACGGCGGCGCAGGTCGAGTTCCATCGAACGGAGGCGGCTGGCATGGGGGCGGCTGGCACGGAGGCGGCTGGCACGGAGGCGGCTGGCACGGAGGCGGCTGGCACGGAGGCGGCTGGCACTCCGATCGGCGCGACGGCATCGACCGCGACGATGGTGCTGGTCAGCGAGCCGGCCAGTATTTCGAGCTCATCGGCCGGTGCGTTACGGCGATTGGCCGCGGCGAGCGATTGCAGCTCCGTATCGAGATCCGGATTGACGCCCATGCCGGCCGCGCAGAGCCGGCCAACGAGGCGGCGCAGAGCTTGCTCGACCTGCCGCCAGCTCTTTTCGCCCGCCTCCATCTCCCCAAGGGAGTCGCGGTATTTCTGTTTCCAATCGATGGGGTCGGACACGAACTCTCTGGAAGGCGTTGGTTTGATTGCAAGGAATCGGCCGATTCGAGGCAAGCTTTAGCGCGAATATGTCAATTCGGTCTGTCCGATTCTTGATGCAGATCCCATCGGCCCTGCGCGCTTCACGCTAGCCTTCGAGCGATAGAAGCCGGAACTCCCGATGTCATTGAAACTCATCGTACTCTTCGCAGCCGTGCTCTGCGCCACAGCGGCGCAGGCGCATCCGAAGATCTATACGTACCTCGATGCGGACGGTGTGCGGCATTTCACGGATGTGCCGGACGACAACCGCTATCGCCTGCTGGTGATGTCGCCGCAGGACATGACGCAGAGCGGAGATCGATACGATCCCTCGCTCCTGGCGCGTGCCACCCAGTATGATGCCATCATCGAGAAGGCTGCCTCCTCCAACTCGGTCGAGGCGAATCTGTTGCGAGCGGTCATCGTGGTGGAATCCGGATTCAATTCCCGCGCCGTTTCCAAGCGGGGTGCGGTCGGCTTGATGCAGCTGATGCCCGCCACCGCGAGCCGTTTCGGCGTGTCGAATCTCTACGATCCGCGGGAAAACGTGCACGCCGGCGCCCGTTACCTCAAGTTCCTGATGGATCGATTCGGGCAGGACATCCGCCTCGCGCTCGCCGCCTATAATGCGGGCGAGGAGGCCGTCGACCGAAACGGCGGTCAGATTCCCCCGTTCACGGAGACCATGGCGTACGTGCCCAAGGTGCTCAAGATCTATCGCCTGCTTGGCCTTAAGGCAAGCAGTACCTGACATCGAAAGCCCCGTTCCCGGCGTGGTGTTCGAAGGCTCACGCGCCGCGTGCGCCGAAGCCGCGCTGGTGCTCGAGGCGAAGAGCATCCCCTTTGAAGTCGCGCCGTCGGGCGCGCAATGGGCGCTCGTGACCGACCCCGATTCAGCGCCCAGCGCCCGTGAGGAACTCGCACGTTATGCCGACGAGCGCCGCACGGTGCGTGCTCGACCTCCCGCAATCGTGGCTTTCCCGGGCGCCGGCATCGGCAGCGCCGTGTTCGTTGTCGTGCTGCTCGCCACGGCGTACAGCGCGGGCATTCAGGCGTTCGGTGCGGATTGGTTGGCGGCGGGATCGATCGATGCCCGGGTGGGTGGCGCAGGCGAATGGTGGCGCGCAGTCACCGCGCTCACGCTGCATCTCGACCAGGCGCACCTGCTCGGCAACCTGTTGTTCGGCGCCGTTTTCGGCACGCTGGCGGGCGGTGCGTTCGGCCCCGGGATCGCATGGTCCAGCATCCTGGCGGCGGGCGCCGTTGCCGACTACCTGGATATGCTGATATCGCCGCCGGAGCACCGGGCGGTCGGCGCGTCGACCGCGGTATTCGCCGCTTTGGGCCTGCTGTCGGGATTCTCGTGGCGCTTGAGACTCAGTTTGCGCGAGCAATTCAGATATCGCTGGGCACCGTTGTTCGGCGGGGTGTTCCTGCTAACGATGCTGGGCGCCGGTGCGGAGCGGGTGGACGTGCTCGGGCACGCGCTCGGCTTCGGGATGGGACTCGCCCTCGGCTGGATCTACGCGCGTCTGGGCATCCCACGCACCCGCAGTAGCCGCCCGCAATGGATGGCGGGAGCGGCTGCGCTCGCCGTGATCGTCGGCGCATGGTTTCTGGCGCTGCGTCGCTAGCGCCGTCGTGTGCCGCGAGGCCGGGCTGATGCGCCCGACCTCGCGGCGGATTCGCTATGCGCGCTTGGCGAGCAAGTCGCGGATTTCTTCGAGCAACAGTTCGGATTTCGGCGCAGGCGCAGGCGCGGCGGCATCCGTCGGATGCGGCTTTTTCAATCGATTGATGAACTTGATGGTCATGAACAGGACGAACGCGATGATGGCGAAATCGAAGATCGTCTGAATGAATGCACCGTACTTGATCAGAACATCCTTGCCGGTGGGATCCTTGCCAAGGCCGATGGCGAGGTCGGAGAAGTTGATGCCGCCGATCACCCTGCCGAGAACGGGCATGAAGATGTCGCCCACCAACGACGAGACGATCTTGCCGAACGCGGCGCCGATGATCACGCCGACCGCCAAGTCGACCACATTGCCCTTCATGGCGAATTCTTTGAATTCAGAAGCTAGACTCACGGCTCTCTCCTTTGTTGTTGTCGGGCGGATGGTACTGAGCACGCTCCACAGGGGCAAGCGCCGCGGTTCGTGCGGCGTCTCGATCAAAATTGCGCGTGCACCCGCACCGCAAAGATCGATACCGGACCCCGGTCGCGGTTATACCCAGGATTCGTGACGTATTGGTAGTCCAAGGTCAAATGCGCATACCTAAAAACTGACAACGCGTAGTAGGTCTCGATGATTTTTTCAGGGCCGGGGTTCGGAAGTTTGCCGTCACCGATGAGGATGCCGAGACCGCCGGCATTCAAGTAGCGCTCCCGGTCGGCCGAAATGCCGCTGAGAATGGCCGCGAATCCGAGCGTGTCGCCGGCGCGGCTCCATCGCGTTCCCTGCAACGAAAGCCCGGCGCTGACGGTTCGATCGATGTCTGTGAATTCGTAGGGCTCGACGTTTCCCTGGTCCTTGCCCGTTCGTGCGAACAAGCCCAGCCCGGCGCACAGTTCTTGTTCCAGATCGAGGTAGGCCCCCAACCGGCTGCGGTAACTGCGCACGGAAGCCACGTTGGCGGGCGAGTCGGTGCTCTGTGCCAGCGCCACCGCCTCACCCAGCAATCCCATGCGTCCGCGGCTGTCGAAGGCGGCAACGCGCAGTTTTCCCGGATGGTCGCCCAGTGAGTAGCTGCGCTCGACCTCGAAGTCATATTGGAATTCATGGAACGCGGGCTCGAGGTCCGGACTGTTCGGTATGTCGGATAGATCGAAGAAACCGAATCTCGCCGCCCAAGGTCCGCGGTACCACTCGAGCGCCGCTCCCACGGTATATCCCCAGGAGTCCGCTGCGTAGTCGAAAGTGCCCGCATCGATCGCGGCCCAGTTCAGAAAATCGTTCTTGGAGTCGTGGGCATATTGATTGTTGTCGAAGATGTCCACGACGCTGATCTTGCCCACGGTCAGCACCAGGCGATCGGGACTCCGAGTGCCGCCCAACTGAAGCTGCCCCGGATCCACCGGCTCGCGGCGGTCGTCGAGATCGAACGTCTGACGGACGAAGAGCCGTTGCAGCCTGAAGTAGGGTTGGTTCTTGCCGATCTTGTATGCCTCGCCGCTCGGAAAGCCGGCGACCCCCAGCGTATCGTCCAAGCCGAATCCCTGGTCGATTTCGGGGGCCGCCCAGATTTCCGATCCGGGCCAGAGGCGTGCGCCGAGAAACAGGGTGGCATCGACCGTTTCCGCGCCGGTGTGAGGCGTGAGACTGTTGTCGCCCCGGTAAGGTGCGTCGAATCCGCCGGTATCTTGCTCGGTGTAGGTGAATTGGCCGTGAACGGCGAAGTCCTCCGAGACTTCACCGGCAGGCGCTCCCAAGGCGGCTGGCGCAAAGGCGGCCGACAAAAAGGTGGCCGGAATCGCCAGGGCCGCAATCCAGACACGCACGGCGCTGTCGACTTGGCGCCGCCGCATCAGTGTCTGAATACGCGCACGAGGAATAACACGCCAAGCACCAGGAATAAGAGCGATGCCGCATAGTGAATCGCCTTCAGCGGCAGCCGATCTGCGAACGCCCTGCCCAATACTACGACGGGTACGTTGGCCACCAGCATGCCGAGCGTGGTGCCGGCGATCACCGCCAGAAGGCTCGGATAAGCGGCGGCGAGCGCGACGGTCGCAATCTGGGTCTTATCGCCCATCTCGGCGAGGAAAAAGCTGGTCAGCGTGGCGACGAAAGCGCTGGCGGCGCTCGTCCTGACGGTGCCCTCATCCAGACTGTCGGGTTTCAATGTCCAAAGCGCCATGCCGATCATGCTGACGCCGACCGCGACCTGCAAAGTCGCGGGTTTAAGAACGTCTCCGAACAAATTGCCGATGAGCCCGGCGGCCGCGTGATTGGCGAGAGTCGCGCACAAGATGCCCGCAATGATCGGCAGCGGCTGGCGATAGCGGGCGGACAGAACCAAAGAAAGGAGTTGGGTGCGATCGCCGATCTCAGCGACCGAGATGGTGCTGACCGACACCAAGAAAGCTTCGGTGGAGGTCATGCGGGCAGCGGGTGGACGATCGTCGTAATTGAAAGATTTACCATGTTTGGCCGGCCGCATAGGGTAAGAGGGGCTTCTCCCTCTTGGCAAGCGGCAGTTAATGTCACACTGCCTATGGCAGACTGACGGCATGTCCGTATTGGCGATCAACGCCGGCTCCTCGAGTATTCGCTTCGCGCTGTTCCAGAGCGGCTTGCCGCCGGTCCGGGTACGCGGTGGGAAAATCGACCGCATCGGTCATCGAGATGCAGAGCTGACCGTGGTCGAGGCGAGGGCCTCAGTGTCGCAAGCGCCCGTCGCGGTGGACGGGACGAGTTTTCGCTCGGCCGTCGAGGCTCTGTTGAAATGGCTCAATTCCCAGCCCTGGTTCGGCGAGGTCGACGCCGTCGGACATCGCGTGGTGCACGGCATGCGCCACACGGCGCCGCAACGGGCGACCCCCGGGCTGCTCAGCGATCTCAAGCGGATCGGAGCACTCGATCCCGAGCACCTGCCGCAGGAAATCCAGCTCGCCGAGGCCATCGGCGCGAGCCTCCCCCATCTTCCTCAAGTGCTGTGTTTCGATACCGCCTTTCATCGGGACATGCCGCGGCGGGCGACGCAGCTGCCGATTCCACGCAAGTACGAATCGCTCGGCATCCGGCGATATGGCTTTCACGGCCTGTCGTACACCTATCTTATGCAGGAGCTCGCGCACCTGCGCGATCCTCGCGCGGTGAGCGGCCGGGTGATCCTGGCGCACCTGGGGAGCGGTGCAAGCCTCGCCGCGGTGCGCGACGGCCACTGCCTCGATACCACCATGGGTTTCACCCCCACAGGCGGGTTGATGATGGGCACCCGATCCGGCGATCTGGATCCGGGGATTTTGATTTATCTCGCCGCGACCGAGAGGATGGATGCCGCCAAGTTCAGGCGCATGCTCAATCACGAAGCCGGACTCAAAGGCGTTTCCGACACCAGCGCCGACGTTCGCGATCTGTTGAAGCGCGAAGCCGACGATGCACGCGCTGCGGAGGCACTCGATTTGTTCTGCTACATCGCCAGGAAAGCCATCGCCTCGTTTGCAGGTGCGCTCGGCGGCATCGACTTGCTGGTGTTCGCCGGCGGCATCGGCGAGAACTCGCCCGAGATTCGTGCCCGCATTTGCCAAGATCTCGGCTTCCTCGGCATCGGATTGAGCGCGCCCTGCAACGCGCGCAACGCGGACGTGATTTCGGGCGATACCGGTTCCGCAGTCATGGTGCGGGTCATCCGCACCGATGAGGAGTCGGTGATCGCGCAGCTCACCTTACAGGTGCTCGACGCTCGATCGGCAGGAGAAGCATGATGACGCCACAAGCCCCCGGGTCGCCTGCCGATGCGGATCTTTTCGACAAGATGGATGCCTATTGGCGCGCGGCCAATTACCTCTCGGTCGGACAGATCTACCTGTGCGACAACCCGCTGCTGCGCGAGCCGCTGGCGCCCGAGCACATCAAACGCATGCTGCTCGGACACTGGGGCACGACGCCGGGCCAGAATTTCATCTACACACATCTGAATCGGGTCATCAACAAATACGATTTGGACATGATCTACATCTCAGGTCCGGGTCACGGGGGTCCGGCGGTCCTCAGCGGGACCTATTTGGAAGGAACCTACAGCGAGGTCTATTCGAACATCAGCGAGGACGAGGCGGGGCTGAAGCGATTGTTCACGCAATTCTCGTTTCCGGGCGGCGTCCCGAGCCATGCCTCGGCGGAGTGTCCCGGTTCGATCCACGAGGGCGGCGAGCTGGGATATTCGCTGAGCCATGCATTCGGCGCGGTGTTCGACAACCCGTCGCTCACGGTTGCGTGCGTGGTGGGCGACGGCGAGGCGGAGACCGGCCCGCTGGCGACCGCCTGGCACTCCAATAAGTTTCTGAATGCGGCGACGGACGGCGCGGTGCTGCCGATCCTGCACTTGAACGGATACAAGATCGCCAACCCCACGCTGCTCGCACGCATCTCCCGCACCGAATTGGAACAGCTGTTGCGCGGCTACGGCTGGACTCCGCATATCGTCGAAGGGCACGAGCCCATGCTGATGCACCAAGCCATGGCGGCGACGTTGGACCGCGCCATCGAAGAAATCCGCGCCATCCAGCACGCCGCAAGATCCGGCAGCAACACCGAGCGTCCGCGCTGGCCGATGATCGTGCTCATCTCGCCGAAGGGATGGACCGGTCCGAAGGAGGTGGACGGGAAGCGAATGGAGGGGTCGTTCAGGTCCCATCAGGTTCCGATCACCGACCCCGCGACCAATCCCGCGCATCTGCAACTCCTGGAAGGGTGGCTCAGGAGCTACCGCCCGCAGGAGCTTTTCGACCAAGCAGGCAGCTTGAACCCCGAGCTCAAGGCGCTGGCCCCGAAAGGCGAGCGTCGCATGGGTGCGAACCCGGCAGCGAACGGCGGCTCGCTGCTGCGGGACCTCAAGCTCCCGGATTTTGCGGAGTACGCGGTCGATGTGGCAAAGCCCGGCATCGGCGGCATCGGGGCCACCCACGTGCTCGGCCGATATCTGCGCGACGTGGTGACCAAGAATGCGCCGCAACGAAACTTCAGGATTTTCGGACCGGACGAGACCCTGTCGAACGGACTGGAGGCGGTGTTCGAGTCGACCCATCGGCAATGGGAGGCGGCAACCATCCCCGACGACGAGTTTCTCGCGCCCACCGGGCAGGTGATGGAGATGCTGAGCGAGCATCAATGCGAGGGATGGCTCGAAGGCTATCTGCTTACCGGGCGGCACGGCCTCATCAATTGCTACGAAGCCTTCATCCATATCATCGACTCGATGTTCAACCAACACGCGAAGTGGTTGAAAGTGACCGCCTCGCTCCCCTGGCGGCGCAAGATCGCATCGCTCAATTATCTGCTGAGCTCCCATGTCTGGCGTCAGGACCACAATGGTTTCACTCACCAGGATCCGGGATTCATCGACCATGTGATCAACAAGAAGGCGGAGGTGGTGCGCGTATACCTGCCTCCCGACTCGAACTGTTTGTTGTCGGTGATGGATCACTGCCTGCGCAGCCGCCACTACGTCAATGTGGTGGTGGCGGGCAAGCATCCGGCACCGCAGTGGCTGTCGATCGAGGCGGCGCGCAGGCATTGCACCGAGGGC
The DNA here is from genome assembly GCA_050012215.1 of Steroidobacteraceae bacterium. Lineage (GTDB taxonomy): Bacteria > Pseudomonadota > Gammaproteobacteria > Steroidobacterales > Steroidobacteraceae > Bog-1198. Next base: position 154,012 of record JBEKHO010000003.1, on the reverse strand, counting down.
GCCGGCATCTGGCAATGGGCGAGCAATGATCAGCAGGGCGAGCCCGACATCGTAATGGCTTGTGCCGGCGACGTGCCGACGCTCGAGACGCTGGCCGCGGTCTCGATCCTGCGCGAGCATTTGCCGAAGCTCAAGGTCCGCGTCGTGAACGTGGTCGACCTGATGAAACTTGAGCCGGTGTCCGAGCATCCGCACGGCATGACCGACTCCGATTTCGACTCGCTGTTCACCCGCGACAAGCCCGTCATTTTCGCATTCCATGCTTACCCCTGGCTGATTCATCGGCTCACCTATCGCCGCCACAACCACGACAATCTGCACGTGCGAGGTTACAAAGAGGAGGGCACCATCACCACGGCGTTCGACATGACGGTGCTCAACGATCTCGACCGCTTCCACCTGGTGATCGACGCCATCGATCGGCTGCCGCAGGTCGGCAGCGAGGGCGCCTATTTGAAGCAACAGCTGAACGACAAGCTGGTCGAGCACCGGCAGTACATCAATCGCTACGGTGAGGACATGCCGGAAATTCGCAACTGGCTCTGGCCCGTATGAGGGCCACTCGGCGGGGCCTTTGAGCGGCCAATTCAGGTGCGCCGTGCGCTTGTCCTACAAACCCTTCAGGGGCAAGCCGACAGCCAATGCCGGCAAGCGACGCCAACATCGCTTCCCTAAAGGATGCGCACCCATGAATAGCCAAATCGCGGCCCCGGGCGGCACGCCGGAAACCGTGCGCAAGTGACGCCGCCTCCCGCATCGCAACGCGAAAGATCGCACCAGGCCACCGGGTTGCCGTTCCCGAGAGGAGCGACCTGGGACGGCAAGGGCGTGAATTTCTCCCTGTTCTCCGAGGGTTCTGAATCGGTCGAGCTGTGCCTGTTCGACCGTGCGGGCGAGAATGAGACCCGCATTCGCATCCGCGAGCGAACCAACGGCGCGTGGCACCTCTATCTGCCCAACATCGGACCGGATCAACTGTACGGCTACCGCGTGTACGGCCCATACGATCCGCACACCGGACTTCGATTCAATCCCAACAAACTGCTGCTCGATCCCTACGCAAAGGCGATCGGCAGGGAACTGAAGTGGGCGGATGAGCTGTTCGGCTACCAGGTGGGGGATCCGGACGGGGATTTGGTCTTCGACGAGCGGGACAGCGCGCCCTTTGCCCCATTGGGCGCGGTGATCGATCCCTCGTTCGATTGGAGCGGGGAGCGGCGCCCGCGCCATCCGTCCCATGAGACGATGATCTACGAGGCGCATGTGCGGGGCATGACCCTGATGCATCCCGACGTGCCGGAAAAGCTGCGCGGCACGTACGCGGGAATCGCCAGCGAGCCGATTCTCGCGCACCTGCATTCGCTCGGCATCACGGCCATCGAGCTCATGCCGGTGCACTACTTCCTCAATGACCGCCATCTGGTCGAAAAAGGCCTGCGCAATTATTGGGGCTACAACACCCTGGGGTTCTTCGCGCCCGAGCCCAGCTACGCGTGCAGTCCCACCCGGCCGTGCGAGGAGGTCCGAGAGTTCAAGCAAATGGTCAAGGATCTGCACAACGCGGGCATCGAAGTCATATTGGACGTGGTCTACAACCACACCGCAGAGGGCAATCACGCCGGCCCGACGCTGTCTTTCCGCGGCATCGACAACCTGGCTTACTACCGCACGTTGCCGGAGGATCAGCGCTATTACATGGACTTCACCGGATGCGGCAATACGCTCAACATGGTGCATCCCCACGCGATTCAGCTGCTCATGGACAGCCTGCGCTACTGGGTGACCGAGATGCATGTGGACGGGTTTCGATTCGATCTCGCCTCGGCACTCGCCCGCGAGCTGAAGGAAGTGGACCAGCTCGGGGCATTCTTCGATACGATCTACCAGGATCCGACGCTTGCCCCGACGAAGCTCATCGCGGAACCCTGGGACCTCGGCGAGGGCGGGTATCAGGTCGGCAACTTTCCGCTGGCCTGGATGGAGTGGAACGGCAAGTACCGCGATACGGTGCGCAAGTTCTGGAAGGGCGACATGGGCCTTCACGGCGAAATTGCGACACGGCTCGCGGGCAGCGCGGATCTTTACGAGACCACGCGGCGTCCGCCGTCGGCGAGCGTCAATTTCGTCACCGCTCATGACGGGTTCACGCTCCAGGATCTGGTGAGCTACGAGCAAAAGCATAACGAGGCGAACGGCGAGGACAACCGGGATGGAGCCGACGACAACCACACGTGGAATTGCGGGGTGGAGGGGCCCACGGACGATGCGGCGATCGTCGAGCTGCGCGAGCGGCAGAAGCGCAATTTATGGTGCGCTCTCATATTCGCGCAAGGCTCCCCGATGATATCCGGCGGCGATGAGTTGAGCCGCACTCAAGCTGGCAACAACAACGGCTACTGCCAGGATTCGGAGTTGTCGTGGTATCACTGGGATCTCGACGAGCGGCAGAGAAGCTTTCTCGAATTCACGCGGCGCGTCGTGCAGTACCGCAAGAAACACCCGAATTTCCACCGCTACGCCTTCTACGATCACGATCCGGACGCGACGCATCCGGACAAGAACATCGTCTGGTTCCGCGCCGACGGAAAACGCATGAACAGCAAGGACTGGGAGAACGGCGGGTGGATGCGCACGATGGGCATGTTCTTGAACGGCGCAGCGCCGGAGATCCGCGACAGCACCGGGGAGTGCGCGGAGGACTCGGACTTTCTCCTGCTGCTGAACGCGCACCATGAGCACGTGGCGTTCCGGATTTCGTACGAGCTGTACCACGCCGGCTGGAAGATCGCCTTCGACACGGCCCGCCCCGACCTCCCGGTGGAGCAGGAAGCGGTGAAGCGTAACCGTCTCGTGGATCTCGCTCCGCGCTCCTTCGTCGTGCTGACCCATGAGCGCTGACTGGGTAGGCAGCTACCGACTGCAGCTGCACGCCGGATTCACGCTCGGGGATGCCGCGGCAGTTCTCCCCTATCTGTCCGATCTCGGCGTGAGCCACGTATATCTGTCTCCCTGTCTTCAGGCGATGCCCGGCAGCATGCACGGCTACGATGTGACCGACCCTGGCCGCATCAGCGAGGACCTCGGCGGCGAGACGGCGTGGAGCGATTTCGTCGGCGCCGCGCGCACACAGGGTCTGAAGATATTGCTCGACATCGTCCCCAACCACATGGCGGCTGCGGAACAAAACCGTTGGTGGGATGATGTGTTGGCGAACGGACCCTTCAGTGAGCATGCGGAGTTCTTCGATATCCGCAAGGATCCGCGCCGGCCGTTTCGCGTGAATATCTGCTCGCTGGCGCACGCATACGGCGAGTCGCTCGAAAAGGGCGAGCTCGAGCTCGACGCGACCGCGGGCCGGCCCCGGCTCAAGCACTTCGACAATTCCTGGCCGCTCGGGCCCGCCTCGTGGGGCGTGCTTTTGCAGGCGGACGATGCGGGAGAGGCGCGTCCCGACGGATGTTTCGAGGACCTCGAGCGCCTGCGGGGGCTCGCCGACATCGGCGCCGCCGACAGGACCGCGTATCGTTCCGCGGCCGCGCAGGCGGACGCTCGTCTCGCCGACGCTTACCGCGAGGGGTGGCTCGAGTCGGCAATCGAGCGTGCGCAGCGCGACCCGAACGTCCTCGACAGGGTCATCGAGCGGCAATTCTTCACGCTGCATGGCTGGAAGCTCGCGGGCGAGCTGACGAATTATCGGCGCTTTTTCGATGTGGGTGCTCTGGCCGGCATCCGTACCGAGCTTCCCGAGGTATTCGAGGCCTCGCATGCACGCATCGAGACAATGATCTCGAAGGGCGAGGTCGACGGATTGCGCATCGATCATCCGGACGGTCTGCGCGATCCGCGTACCTATTTCGAGCGCCTGCGCCGGCTGCTGCCGAACGGCCGCTTGTATGTCGAGAAAATACTGGAGAACGATGAGCGGCTGGTGGAGGACTGGCCGATCGACGGGACGGTCGGCTACGATTTTCTCGCCAAGGTGAATCGCCTCTGGATGGACGATCAGCGCATCGACGCACTCACCGCCACCTACTCGGATTTCACGGGTCATCCGGTGAACTTCGGCGCATTGGTACGCGAGAAGAAGCGCGCCATCGTCGAATCGACTTTTTCCGCCGCGTTCGACGATCTGGGAAAGAGCGCGGAGCGCATCGCGCGCGCCGACTGGAGGACGTGCGACTTGAGTCCCCGACAGCTGCGCGAGGCGCTCGCACGGGTCACCACTTCGCTCGCGGTATATCGGACCTATCGCACCGGCGAGACGCTGCGCCCGAGCGACGACAAGGTGTTCGCCGAAGCCGTGCAAAATGCACGCATCGGCTCGCCGGACATCGACGGCGGCGTGTTCGATTTCCTGTCGGCGCTGTTCGCCAAGCCGGCGCTCGATCGGCGCGAGGAAGAGTTCATCGCCCAATGGCAGCAATTGTCGCCCGCTGTGATGGCCAAGGGAGTGGAGGACACCACTTTTTATTGCTTCGATCGATTGGTCTCCTGCAACGAGGTCGGATCGCAGGCCTCGCTCGTCGGAATCTCGGCGGAGAAGTTCCACGAGTTCTGTCACTACCTGAGCGAGCGCTGGCCGAACAACATGCTGGCCACCTCGACGCACGACAACAAGCGCAGCGAGGACGTGCGCACGAGAATTTCGCTGTTGTCCGAAATTCCCGACCGATGGGCGGAGGCGCTGCATCAGTGGTCGCAGCTCACCGCGCCCGCCTGGAAGAATCGCACGCCGGACCGGCACGCCGAGTATCTCTTGTACCAAACCCTGATCGGCGCATGGCCGATCAATCACGAGCGCTGCTGGCAATACATGCTCAAGGCCTCCCGTGAGGCAAAGCTACGCACGTCCTGGCACGAGCCGAACGTGAGCTACGAGGAGAACATCCGCGGATTCGTCGAGGGGGTATTCGAGTGCGAGCCGTTTCTTTCGAGCCTGCAGAGCTTCATCGAGCCCTTGATCATGCCTGGCCGCATCAATTCGCTCGCCCAGACGCTGATCAAGATGATCGCGCCGGGCGTTCCCGATTTCTATCAGGGCACGGAGCTTTGGGACCTGAGCCTCGTCGATCCCGACAACCGCCGCGCGGTCGATTTCGATCGGCGCTCGAGCCTGTTGCGCAAGTGCCGGGGACTCACGGCGGCGGAAGCCGTCCGCGACTGGGATTCGGGGCTGCCGAAATTGTGGATGACCGCGCGCGTGCTGGCCGTGAGGCGCGCTCTGGCCGAGGACTTCAAGGCGGACAGCAGGTATCATCCGTTGGTCGCCCAGGGGAGCCATCTCGGCAATCTTTTGGCGTTCCGCCGCGGGGACAATCTGATCGCGGTGGTGCCGCGCTTCAACATGACGATCAACGGTGACTGGGGCGATACGCGGCTGCCGTTGCCGCGAGGAGTCTGGAAAAACTGCTTCACCGAGGCACGGGTATGGGACGGGGCAGGCCCCGAGGAGCTGTTCGGCGCCTTTCCAGTCGCCCTGCTGCACCGGGAGGGCGCTTGATTTTTTCGGTGTGGGCGCCATCGGCGCAAGCCGTCGAACTCGTCACGGGCGAGGACGGAGCGGCCCTCAAGACCGAGATGCGGCAGCACGCGGGGGGATGGTGGCGTGCGCAGGTTGAGGACGCCCGGGCAAGCAGCGGCTACCGATATGCCATTGACGGCACGGCTCCCATCCCGGATCCGCGTTCGCGCTGGCAGCCGGGGGGCGTGCACGGTCCCTCGCACCTCATCGAGTCCGGAACGTCCCGCCCGACTGGAGCGCATGCCTTCAGCCCGAAACCGATGCGCGAGGCGCTCATCTACGAACTTCACGTCGGCACGTTCACGCCGGCCGGAACGTATGGCGCGGCCATCGAGCACCTGCAATACCTGGCGGACCTCGGCGTGACACACATCGAGCTGATGCCGCTCGCGACATTTCCGGGGCGGCACGGATGGGGTTACGACGGCGTGGACCTTTATGCGCCCCTGCCGGCGTACGGCACGCCCGCCGAGCTTTCCCGCTTCATCGAGGAATGTCACGGGCGAGGTTTGGCGGTGCTGCTCGATGTGGTCTACAACCATCTCGGTCCGGATGGCAACTACCTCGGCAGCTATGGACCGTATTTCACCGACCGCGTGAGGACTCCATGGGGCGAGGCGATCAATTACGACGGCGCCCATAGCGATGAGGTGCGCCGGTTCGTCATCGACAACGCGCTCATGTGGCTCTGCGACTACGGATTCGACGGCTTGCGTCTGGATGCGGTGCACGCGATTTTCAGCTTCGAGGCGATCCATGTCTTGGAAGAGCTGGCGGCCGCGGTGCGGCAGCTGGGCACGGCGCTCAATCGCAGCTTCGTGCTGATCGCCGAAAGCGACCTGAACGATCCGAAGCTCGTGCATCCCGTTGCGCGCGGCGGCTACGGCCTCGACGCGCACTGGAGCGACGATTTCCATCATGCGCTGCACCGCTATTTCACCGACGAGAACGCGGGTTACTACGCGGACTTCGAGGGCCTGAAGGACGTCGCCGCGGCGCTCTGCGACGGCTACGTCTATCAAGGGCAGTACTCGAAATTTCGTCAGCGTCGACACGGCCGTCCACCCGCTGGGGTGGGCGCGGACCAGCTCGTCGTGTGCGCGCAAAATCACGATCAGATCGGCAACCGCGCGCGCGGCGAGCGCCTGTCCATGCTGCTCGATGTGCCCCGGCTCAAGGCGGTGGCGGCGCTCACGATCCTGTCCCCGTTCGTACCCATGCTGTTCCAAGGCGAGGAATGGGGCGCACAAACACCCTTTCTATATTTTACCGACCATCAGGATCCGAATCTCGGTCGCGCCGTGACGGAAGGCCGCACTCGCGAGTTCGCGAGTTTTCGATGGGCGGGGGAAGTGCCGGACCCGCAGGCTGCGGAGACTTTCGAGCGCTCGAAGCTCGATTGGGCGGAGCTCGCGCGCGCCCCCCACACGGAGATCCTCGACTGGCATCGACGGCTGATCGCGCTACGCGCCGCGCGCTCTCTGCCCCTCGGCCGCGCGAAGCCGAAGATCAGATTCGATGAGAAGGCGCGGTGGCTGCGCTACGAGCACGCGGGATTGACGGCCCTGTTCAATTTCGGCGATGGGCCGCGCCGCATTCCATTGCCTTCCGGATCGTGGGAAATCGCGCTCGAGTCCGAAGCACGGGAGGGCGCGGCGCAGCCGGCAGAGACGGGCGGTGTCATGCAGGTTGCCGGCCACGGGATCATGATCTTCCGCAGGCGCAGCTAGTCCACCGCGGAGGCGTGCTCCGTGCCGGACGACGCCAATTGGCGCGCAACCGCCGCTGCCGCCGCGCCCGCGTTGGCGATCTGTGCGGCCTGATCCCGCCACCATGCCGCAGTCAACAACTCGGCGTGATGTTGAAGGAACACCTCCCGCAAGGCCGGCGGAATGGCCAGAAACTGCAGCCACTGCTCCGGGAACACATCGTTCGGCCCCAGATGGAACCACGGCTCCGCGGCGGTCTCCTCCTCCTCGCAGCTCGGTTGCGGAAGATCGCGGAATACGCAGTCGGTCAACAGGCACAGCTCGTCGTAATCGTAGAAAATGACGCGTCCATGGCTGGTGACGCCGAAGTTCTTCAGCAGCAGGTCGCCTGGGAACACGTTGCTCGCGGCAAGGTCGCGCAGCGCCTGGCCGTAGTCGATGATGGCGGCTTCGGCGGCCGCCGGGTCCGCCTCGCGCAGGAACAAGTTGAGCGGCCGCAGCCGCCGCTCGATGTAACAGTGCTCGACGATCAAGTCCTCACCCTCGATGCGGCAGCTTTCGCTCGCCTCGTTCAACAGCTCGCCGGCAAGTCCCGGCATGAAACGATCGCGCGGCAGCCTCAAGCGCTTGAACTCCTGCGCATCCACCAACCGGCCGGCGCGGTCATGGCGGAACACGAACTGATAGCGTTCCATCACATCGGCGCGCGAGGTCGTCTTGGGCGCGCCGAAGCGGTCGCGGATGACCTTGAACACCAGATCGTGCGAGGGCAGCGTGAACACGATCATGACCAGGCCGCGCTCGCCGGGAGCGTGAACGAAGCTGTCGATGGAGGCCGCCAGGTGCCGCTGCAGGGCGAAGAAGCGCTCGGTCTTGCCTTGCTTGGCGCGCCCGAGCACGGTATACAGCTCGTCGATGGGCTTGCGCGGCATGAACGAGCGCAACAGCGTGATGGCGGCGCTGACCACCGGGAGATCCACATGAAAATAGGAGCGCGCGTACCCGAAGAGCGATCCCACCTCGGCGCGCGACATCATGACGGCGTCGACCCGCACGCCCTCGGGTGAGTTGCTGAAAGCAATGACGAGAGGCGTGATGGACCCGTCGCCGATGATGCGGCCGACGCTGAAGGCGTTGAGGCCGCGATAGAACACGGGCTCGATGAGCTCGATCGACTCGGGCGCTCCGCTCTGTCTTCCGGTGGAGAAATAGCGGCCGATCTCGGCGCTGATCCGGTGCACGGCGGCGTCCTGGTTTTGCATCGCCGCGCCGAACGGCAGGTCGGCCAGGACCTCGCGCACGGCCGTGGGCAGCGAGCCCGCGACCCGATAAACCCGGATGGGAACCGCACCTGAGGCTCGTCCGACCGTCGTCGAGCAGAACTCCACGTCCGGATTGACGCCCACCGTGCCGAACAGATCGCGAGTGACGGAATTGAAGAACGTGCGATAGAAATCGCTGTCGGGCCGGCGCGCGACCAGAATCTCGTACGAGCGTTTGATTTCCGCCCACAGCGCGGCATCGCCGAGCTCTGGCGTCAACTCTGCAGCCAGGGCGTGAACGCAGCCCGTCACCCTTTGTTCGTAGAGCTCGATGCGTGCGACCGCGTCCCGCTGTGCGGCATGCCAGTCCTCAGCGAGAAAATTCAGTGCCGCACGCCGGGTGATGCGGCCGAATTCCTCGTTGTAGGCGCGAAAGTGCTCGGCGATCGCGGCCGCGTGGTCTTTAGGCGATGACACGTTGGACTTCATGACACATGCCGGGATCTCCTGAACGGCGATTCGCCCCACTTGCGTTGGGGCAGGTGCTGAGTCTAAAGTGAAAAAGCAGATAATTTACACACTCGAAATTTTACAATGTGAATTTAACATTGGCTATAGGTGCTGAGTTACCCATGAACCAGACCAGCTCGGGAACCGGCTCATGTCCGGTTTGATACGGCAGGGACATTTGCTGGGCGCGAAACTGCGCTCGCTCCGCAAACGCAACGGGCTGACGCTCGACGAGCTGTCGGCGCGCTGCGTTCAAGTGGATGCCGAGGGCGCGCCGTCGGTGTCCTACCTGAGCATGGTGGAGACGGGCAAACGGACCCCGTCCGCGGCCACGCTCGCCATGCTCGCCGGCATTTTCAGCAAGGATCCGCGCTGGTTTCTCGATGAAAATACCGAAGTCGAGGCGGCTCCGCGGGATCGAACCCGGGGCGGTCTCGCATCCATGCCGCTCGAGCCCGCGTTTCTGTTCTCCCACGAACTGCTGCAAAGCGCATTGCCCGAACTTTTGTCGCAGACCGGAACGACCGGCCGCCAGTTCGCACAACTCCTGATCCGGGTATGGCAGGAAACTCATCACAACAGCTTCCCCGATATCGAAAGAGCGGCGGAGCAGTGCGGCAAGCGGCAGATGCCGCTCAACCTCGAGGCCGTACTCGACATTTGCAGGCATCATGGGCTCGAGATCCGCTGGTTCGACGGCGATGGCCGCAAACCCGGAGGCGCCCTGGTCCGCTCGCGCTTCGAGGCGCCGGGTACGGTGTTCATCAATAAGCGGCTGCGCAATCAGGAAGAACGACTCAAGTATGAACTGGCATTCTTCGTGGGCCACAAGATCCTGCACAACGGCGATGGCGCCATCTCGCCACACAGCGCCGTCCACGCCGGCGACGCCGAGGCCATGGCGGCCGCCGGCATGGGCGCGCAGGACGTGCTGTTCGCCTGGCGCGACTTCGAATGCAGTTTCTTCGCGGGCGCGCTGCTCTGTCCGAGAGTGCCGTTTCGGCGGTTCCTGATCCGCGAAGCTCACAATGTGTCCGCCTGCCGAAAGCTCGGTGTGACGCCGGCGCTGGTGATGCGGCGAATGACGGCGGTCTCGCCGTATCGGCATTGGCATTTCTTCGATGCCTACAATCCTGGATACCTGCGGGCGGTGTACCGCGGCAACGGCATCCCCCTGCCGTGGGGAAACATGAGCTTGGTGTCCGATCCGTGCCCGCGATGGGCCGTGTTCAGACTGCTGCGGACCCCGTCGACGACGCCCCCGTCGCAGAAACCCAAATCGCAGATATCGGTGATGCAGGACGGCAAACACGCCCGCCTGTATTGTTGTCACTCACTGCTGACGCGCGACGCGCTCGATGAATGGCATGTGCTCTCCGTCGGCGTCGATCTCGTGCCGGCGCTCGATGCGCAGGGGTTCGACGGAGAGGCCGTGGTTGCGCAGGTCGCCGACGCCTGCCATCGCGGCGGGGGCGACGGCAAGATACCCGCGGGAGCCGCGGGCAGCATTCGCGCCGCCTCGCAAGTCCTCAACATCGAATGGATCGCCGACGCGCTCGATTCTCAGGCGAGTGTGATCTGTCCGAGGAGCGGTGCATGCCCCCGGCAGCCCAGATGCAGCGTACAGCCCCATTAGCCGGCCGCGCACTCAACCGACCAGGGGCGCCTGCAGGCCGGCCGCGGCAATGGCTTCGTGCAAATTCGTGAAAATACGCTCGGCGCCCACCGACGCGGTGATTCCGTGCCGATCCATGTCCGCGCGCAGATAGGGGCTCACGCGTCCGAAGATCACTTCCACGCCCTGACGCCTCAAGTCCTCGAGCAGGTCGCGGATGCTGCGCGCGGCGGAATAATCGATATCGGTGATCGCGTCGGCATCGACGATGAACCAACGCAACGGGCCCGGCGCCCGCGACACCAGTTGGTGCACTTCGTCGCAGAATCGATTTTGATTGGCGTAGAACAGATCCGCGCCGAACCGATAGACGATGAGCCCAGGTGCGGTGACCCGTCCGGGCGCCGCCGGCGCCACCACCCAACGTCCGGTCGTATCCGGTACGAGCATCATGGTGTGCGGGCGATAACTGTGGCTTACGTGGCGGAACAAGGACAGCGCCATCGCGAGCAAGATGCCCTGTTCCACCCCGACGGCAACCACGGTCGCCGCGGTGATGAGCGCGAGATAGAACTCGCCCGGACTTTCGCGGCGGATCGCGTGCAGACCCTTCAAGTCGATCATCCCGACCGCGATCGTGAACACGATGGCCGCGAGTACGCATCGCGGCAGGTATTGCAGTTCTGCAGACAGAAACAAAAGCACCACGAGGACGGCTGCGGACAAAACCACCTGCGCCATCTGGCTCATCGCCCCCGCCCGGTCCGCCATGGCGGTTTGCGTGGGGCTGCCGTTGACGACGAACGTACCGCTGAATGCTGCCGCCGCATTCGCAGCGGCGAGACCCAAGAGGTTCGCATCGGCATCCTCGGATTCACGGTATTTGAAAGCGAAGCCGCGCGCGGTGGCGGCACTTTGGGCGACGATCATGACGAAGCACGAGCCCGCGACGGGCAGCAGGGCCAGAAACTCGCTCCAGGTGACGAGCGGCAGACCCAGGCGTGGAATTCCCCCGGGAACGGGCCCGAGCATGGCGATACCGAGCCCGCTCAACGGATGCAGATAGCCCGCGGCGATGGTCGCGATGACCGCCGCCAGTGAGATCGGCACCCGCGGCGCGAAGCGATTGCCCAGGAGAACGGCCGCAGCGATGACGCTCGACAGGAGCGCCGTGGGGAGGTTGGCCCCCGGCATGCCGGCCAGGATCTGCCAAGCCTTCCCCAACGAGTTGTGGGCGCTGGTGGCGAGGCCCAGCATGTCGCCCAGCATCGAGATGCCGACCTGAACTCCCACGCCCGCGAGGAAACCCGTAAGCACGGTGCGCGAGAGGAAATCGGCCAGAAATCCCAGGCGGAAGATCCGGGCGATGAACAAGAGCGCCGCGGTGGTGAGTGCCACCATGCCCACCAGGGACACGTAGCGTGGACTCGCCGCAGCGGCCAGATGCGAGACCGAGCTTGCGAAGATCGCGGCGGTCGCGGAGTCCGCGGCCACCACGAGGTGTCTCGAGGAGCCAAAGATGGCGAAAGCCAGCGGCGGCAACAGCAGCGTGTAAAGGCCGGTCACCACGGGCATGCCGGCGATACGCGAATAGCCGAGCACCTGGGGGATGTTGATGGTCGCGAGCTTCAGACCGGCGAAAAGATCGCGCATCACGCCGGGCCGGGTCACGGGGCGAAGACCTTGGAAGAGGCGCACCCTGCCGATCACCGTGGATGGACTCCTTCGGGTGGCCTTTGGACCGGGTCGAATTCCAGGATCTCGCCGTTCTCGGCCGACTTGCCCGAGAGCGCCAGGATGAAGGCCCAATGGCTGATCAAGAGGGTCGTCGGGCTGTCCTCGCGTGCCGCGATCCAGGCGCGAAACGCGTTCGCGCGTGCCGCCGTTTCCTCCGCGGGCTCGATCCCGGGGTGCCACCAGCGCTTCGGGAGATGGGCGAAGTCGTGATGCGGAAATCGTGTGGCGAGACGCTCCGGCGCGCTTCCCACGTCGCAGACGAAGGCGGCCCGCTCGCGCACTTCGGGCATGATGTTCACGGGCGCGCCATGGCGTCCGAGGAAGGGCTGCGCGGTCTGCAGGGCGCGCGTGTAGGGCGACACGATGATGCGGGTGAGCGGGGCGTTCGAGAGTTTCTGTGCCGCTGCCGCGGCCTGCTGCACGCCGAGCGGCGTCAATTCCGGATCCTCGATCCCTGGGTCGATGCGCGTGCGATTGAAGTGCAGGTTAAAATAGCTTTGTCCGTGGCGGAGTAGAAACATGCAAAATCCTTCGACGTCGAGCGAGCCGTTGACACCTTTCCATATCGCCGTGCAAGTACGCGACATCGCCGAGGCGCGCGGCTTCTACAAGGACATTCTAGGATGCGCCGAGGGACGGAGCGATGCTGAATGGGTGGATTTCAACCTGTACGGGCATCAATTCGTCTGCCATTTGAACCCGGGTCTCGGGAAGGACGGCAAGCTTCGGCATCACTTCAACCCGGTGGACGGCCATGGCGTGCCGGTGCCTCACTTCGGCGTGGTGCTGCGGCCGGCGCAGTGGTCGGCACTGGCCGAGCGACTGCGCCGGCTCGGGACCGCATTCCTCATCGAGCCGTGCACGCGCTTTGCGGGCCAGGTGGGTGAGCAATCCACGATGTTCTTCCTGGACCCCACCGGCAACGCGCTGGAATTCAAGGCGTTTCGCGACATCGAAAGCCAGCTCTTCGCAGTGGACGATGACGCCCACCCTGAATCAGGGCGATGAGGCCTCGTGCAACTCGCCGGTGGCGCTCTGGACGTAGTTCGGGAGCCCCATCTTCTCGATCAAGCCGAGTTGCTCTTCGATGAAGTCGATGTGCTCCTCTTCGCTCTTCTGAATCTCCACCAGGAGTGCGCGCGTGACGTAGTCCTTGACCGATTCGCAATGCGCAATGGCGGCCTGGTACATCGGGTGGGCGGCCATCTCGCGCTTCAAATCCGATTCCAGGATCTCGCGCACGTCCTCGCCGATGAAGAGCTTTCCCAGGTCCTGCAGGTTGGGCAGGCCGTCCAGAAACAGGATGCGTTTGACCAGCCGGTCCGCATGGCGCATCTCGTCGATCGACTCGTCGTATTCGAGCTTGCCGAGCCGTCTCATGCCCCAGTTGTCGAGCATGCGAGCGTGCAGAAAATACTGGTTGATGGAGGTCAGCTCGTTCTTGAGCGCCTGATTGAGGAAGTCCAAAACCTTGGCGTCAGCTTGCACGGCGCACCTCTCCAGTACGGGCGGGGGGCCGATTGTAGCGTCGATGAGGACGGTCCGTCAGGCCAGGGCGTCCGCGGGAGTCTGGAAATACGAGTCGCCGCACCGGGCGAGGCTCTCGGCCATCGTGAGCTTGGCCTCCGGCAGACACTTGCCGCAGCAGGTGCCGAGGCCGGTCTGACGGCTGATCTCCTGCAGCCGCGTCGCACCGGCGTTCACGGCGGCCCGGATGTGCCGGTCGGAGACTGCCTTGCATACGCATACGATCATGGGGTGTATTGTGAACGCGAATGCGAATGATTGTCAATAGCCTGTCAGCGCATGCGGCAAGTCATTCTTTTTACTTGTATTATGCCTCCGCATGAAATTGTATTCCTGGAACGTGAACGGCATAAGGGCGATGCTCAAGAAAGGGCTGTTTCAGACCTTCCTCAAGGCCCACCAACCGGACGTGCTGTGTCTGCAGGAAACCAAGGCGGAGCGCGGACAGATCGAGATCGACGTGCCCGACTACCGGGAGTATTGGAACTCGGCGGCGAAGAAGGGGTATTCCGGCACGGCCGTGTTCTCGCGGCAGGAGCCGATCCGGGTCGTCAACGGATTTCCCCGCGAGTTCGCCGAGCGCTACCGCTTTGCAGACGAGCTCGAGCGCGACAGTGCCGAGGAGGGCAGGGTGATCACGGCCGAGTTCGAACAATTCAACGTGGTCACGGTGTACACACCGAACGCCAAGGACGATCTCAGCCGGTTGAACCTGCGCTACAAGCACTGGGATCCGGCCTTCCTCGCTTATTGCCGCCTGCTCGAACGGTCCAAGCCCGTCATTCTGTGCGGCGATCTGAATGTGGCTCATACCGAACTCGATCTTGCGAATCCCAAGCCGAATCGCGGCAAGAAGGGATTCACCGACGAAGAGCGCAAGGGTTTGCAGAATTTCATCGACGCCGGATTCGTCGACACCTTCCGACTGTTCACCCAGGGCAACGGGCACTACTCTTGGTGGAGTCATTTCGCCAATTCGCGGGCACGCAACGTCGGATGGAGAATCGATTACTTCCTCGTATCCGCTGCGCTTCGCGGGCGGGTCGCGGCCGCCGACATTCACGCGGATGTGCTGGGCAGCGATCATTGCCCCGTCAGCGTGACCCTGCGCTGATGGAGGGCGAATGAGTTCACAACCTCAATGGCGTGGGCAGCCGCTCGATGCGGTGCTTTTCGATCTGGACGGAACCTTGTTGGACACGGCGGGAGACATTCACGTTGCCCTCAACCGGACACTTGCCGAGAGCCGCTGGGAGCCGGTGTCGGAAGGCGACGTGCGGCGCATGATCGGCCGCGGTGCACCGACCTTGATCGAGCGGGCCGCCGCGGCGCAGGACCGGGCCCCCGACGAGGCGACGCAAACCGCGATGGTCGAACGCTTCTTTCATCACTACGGGTCTCTGCAGGAAAACGAGGAGTTCGCGGCGCGGCCCTACCCGGGCGTGAGCGCGGCGCTCGAGGTGCTGCATGGTGCCGGCCTGCGCACCGCCATCGTCACCAACAAGCAGGAGCGGTTCGCGAGCGGGCTGCTGCAGCGTCTTCACCTTCGGCAGTGGATCGATCTGGTGGTCGGGGGCGACAGTTGCGAGCGCCGCAAGCCCGATCCGCAGCCGCTGCTGTTCGCCTGCGAACGTCTCGGGGCGCCGCCGTCCCGCACGCTGATGGTGGGGGATTCGATCAACGACGTGAAGGCCGCACGGGCGGCACGGATCGCGATCATCTGCGTGCCTTACGGCTACAATGAAGGCAACGATCCGCGCGAGCTGCCGTGCGACGCACTGATCGAGGATCTATCGAAACTCCCACCCCTCTTGCTCGAGGGCACCGACATGCGGCCGAGATCATGAAGCGCACCTCGCTGGCGGCGTCAGCACTGCTTTTCGCGATTCTGCAGACGCCGACCAGGGCGCCGGCGCAGGGTCTGGAGGCCGCACCTCCCGGCCGCTTCGGTGTGGATGCCCCCGAACTCGCCCCGCTCGGAAGCTATGCCGTGGGCGTGCGGACATTACACCTCGGCGAACCCGCACAGCCGGACGTACTCGCGTTCGATTCCGCGAGCGGCAAGGCCCCCAAGCACGTCCGTGAGCTGACCGTGGATCTGTGGTATCCCGCCGCTCCCAGACCGGGTGCGGCGGTGGCCGTGTACTCGGCGCAATTTCCTTCCGAACCCCCGTTGCCGCCCGCGAGCTTCAGCGTCACGGGACTCGCGGTCCGCGACGCACCCGCCGCCGGCAAAGCGTTCCCCTTGGTCGTTGTCTCCCACGGCTACAGCAACGACCCGGCGGCGATGATCTGGCTGACCGAAAATCTGGCCTCCAAAGGCTATGTGGTCGCGGGCATCCATCACGATGATCCGCCCATCACCGACCGCGCCAAATTCATCGGTCCGCTGCTGCGCCGGCCGCTCGACATCGCCTACGTGACGCAAAGCCTTCAGCACACGCTGGGGTCGGAGGGATTGATCGATCCGACGCTGACGGCGTTGATCGGTTATTCGATGGGCGGTTACGGCGTGTTGACGGCCGCCGGTGCGACGTTGGATCCGCAGGGACCGCCGACTCAAATGGTTCCCGGGGGACTTCTCCTGCCTTACGTCCGCGGGGGCGCGCAGGCCGGGGATGTGACGGTGCAGAACCTCAAAGCGGTGGTGGCGATCTCGCCGGCCGGCGGCGGGACCCTCAAGGCCTGGGGCGCCGACGGACTGCGCGATCTCGATACACCCATGCTCCTCATTCAGGGCGACCACGACCGCACGGTCGACTATGCCACCGGTGCGCGCGCCATCTTCGAAGGTGCGGTCAATGCGCCGAGATACCTCCTGACATTGATCGAGGCCGGCCACTCGATCGGGCTCAATCCGCCGCCCGCATCGATGCGCAAGCGCCTTTGGGATCAGGAATGGTTCCAAGATCCGGTCTGGAGAGCAGAGCGCGTCAATGCCATCAACGCCCATTTCATCACGGCGTTTCTGGATCGTTACGTCAAGGGCGACGAATCGCGCGCAGCTTATCTGAACCTTCCGGTCGTCCGCTCCTCCGATGGGTCGTGGCCGGTGCCGGCACCGGGAGCAGCCGTCATTCCTTACGAAGCTTACAGTCCGGGATCGCCGGGCATCACGGTGTGGAAAGGCTTCCAGCGGAGCGAGTCGGCGGGGCTCGAACTGCTGCGTTTGGGAACGGGACCGTCTGCGCCGACCGCCGGGGCGGTCGCGTCCATCGGCGGACGATGAACTGTCCGGAGCGCTCTTAGAATGCTGGCGCTGCGTTCCCTGGTGTTCTCGATTTTGTTCTATGCGTGGTTCGTCGTGAGCTCCGTGCTCGCCACGCTCATTTCGCTGATCTTGCCCAAGCGGCTTCCCGGGTTTGCCCGATTCTGGTCCCGTACCTGGCTCGGCATGTACCGAAAAATCTGCGGCGTGTCGTACGAGGTGCGCGGGCGTGAACACGTTCCGAGCGGCGGATGCGTGATCGCCATGAAGCACCAGTCCGTATGGGACACCTGCGCCATGTTTGCGATCTTCGAGCGTCCGGTCTTCGTGCTGAAGAGCGAGCTCATGTTCATACCGTTCTTCGGCTGGGCCTTGGCACGATTGGGGTGCATTCCGGTCAAACGCGGAACCGGCAAGAGCGCGCTCGATACCATGGTGCGCGGGACCCAACTCGCGCTGGCCAAGGGCAAGCAGGTGGTGATTTTCCCCGAAGGCACCCGAACCCGCGTCGGGCAGCCGGCCAACTACAAGACCGGAATCAGCCACCTGTATGCGGCGCTCGGCGTGGCCTGCCTGCCGGCCGCCCTCAATTCGGGACTTCTTTGGCCGCGCCGTTCGTTCTTGAGGCCGCCGGGCGTCATCACCGTCGAGCTGCTGCCGCTCATCCTGCCGGGGTTGGACCGCCGGGTCATGTTCGAGCGTGTGGTGAATGGTATCGAGAACGCCGCGCAACGCCTTTGCGAACCTGCGCAGGCGTCGTAGGGCCGCTTCACCCGGGCGCGGCGCCTGTGTTCCTCGGACTGCCGCGCATAAGCCCAAGCGCCAGCAACGCCGAGGCCAGCATCAGGAACAAGCTCACCGCATTGAGCACCGGCGTCGCACCCTCGCGCATGCGCCCGTACATCTCCACGGTCAAGGGCGCATCCGCACCCACCAGCATGAGCGTGGTGTTGAAGTCGGCGAAGGACATGAGGAACGAAATCGCCGCAGAGCCGATCAGGGCAGGACGCAGATAGGGCAGCACGATGGTACGGAACACCGCCGGCCTGCTGGCACCCAAGTTCAATGCGGCCTCTTCCAGCGTACGGTCGAAGCGCCGCAGACGCGCGCTGATGGTGAGCGTCGAGATGGTCGCGATATACGAGAATTGGCCTAGCACCACCAGCGGCAGCCCGGGACGGAGGTATTCCCAGTCCAATCCAAAGGTGTCGTCGACGAATTCCGCCACCCGGCTCGCGAACGCGAGAATCGAGATTCCGAGAATGACTCCGGGGATCACCAGCGGCGCCAACATCAATATCGACAGCACCTGCTTGCCGGCGAAATTCTTGCGCTCGATCAGGAACGCGTTGGAAATGCCGATCAGTACCGAGAGCACCGTAACCCACACCGCCACGACGAAGCTGGTCCAGATGCTGCCGAGGAGCGCTGTGTCCTTGAACAAACCGACACGGTTCGATTTCGCGTTTCCCAAAAACCAATCCCAGGTGAAGCCGTGCCACGGGGGCGCCGGGTATGGGGCGTCGTTGAACGCGAACACGGCGACGACGATCAGCGGCAGGAACAGGAACGCCAGGAACGCGGCGAGATATGCCGCGGTCGCAGTGGCAAGCCATCGAGGTCGCGGAAGCGAGGGAATCATGTCCGACGCATCACGTCGCCGAAGCGCTGGCCGGCGAGCTTGAGCCCGATCATGACCAGCGAGGTGGACAGCCCGAGCAGCAAAAATCCGAGAGCCGCGCCCTGCTCCCAGTTGAAGCGCGTGATGAACTGGTTATAGATTTGCTCGGTGAACCACTGCGAGCTCTTGCCACCCAACAGCGTCGGCGTCAGATAGTTGCCGAGGGTGAGCATGAACACCACGATGCAGCCCGCGGTGATGCCGGGCGCGGCGTGCGGAATGACGATGGTCCGAAGCGTGGTGAAGCCGCCAGCACCGAGATCGTATGCCGCCTCGATCAGCGAATTGTCGAGACTCTCGAGGCTGGAGACCAAAGGAATCAGCATGAAGAGGAGCGAGGTGTACACCAGGCCCACCAGGATGGTGGCGTCGTGATACAGGAGCTCGACGGGCACCGCGGTGATGCCGAGCTTCACCAGGATCGATGGCAACACTCCGGATTCGCGCAGCAATATCATCCAGCCCAGCGTGCGCACGGTTTCGCTCACCCAGAACGGAATCAAACAGAGCATGAACAGGAGCGATGATGAGCGCCCCCTGGCGAGCTTCGCGATGATCCAGGCAATGGGAAATGCCAACAGCAGCGTGAAGAACGTGGCGATGACCGACATGACGGCAGTGCGCACGAACACATGCCAATAGAGCGGCTCCGTGAAGAAAGTCCTGTACTGCGCGAGGCTCGCCACGTAGTGCCGCGGACCGACGCGCTCGCGCAGCGACAACACCGCGAGATCGGCGTGCGGCAGAACGATGAGCGCTCCCAGCCACAAGATCGCGGGAGCGAGCAGCAAGCCCAATCCCAGGCGGCCGTGCCACTTCGACCCGACCGCGGCGCTAGACATCCCGATCCATCGCACCCGGTCGCGCCGGAAAGCACACGGCGCGCTGCGGATCGAAGCTGAAGAGGATTTTCTCTTGCGGTCTCAAATCCGAGAACCGGCCGGTCTGGGGAAGGGCAATGCGGAACTCGCGGCGCGTGCGTTCCTCCTTGACGAGGACAGCCGAGTTCGCGCCGTCGAACAAGAGACTCTCGACCTCGCCCCGGTGCGCGGGCTGCTCCGGCGGAAGGTCCGCTGCGGTACGCCCGAGACTGGCCACCTCGGGCCGGACGAAGCCTTCCACCGCATCGCCCACTTTCACCTCGCCCTCGGCGATTGCGCGAACTACCCAGCCGTCCGCGGTGGTCAGTTCCACCGCCGATGAGATGACCTGCGTCGCCCGCCCGACGATGCGATTATTGGCTCCGACGAAAGCCGCGACGAAGGGCGTGCGGGGACGATAGTAAAGATCTTGCGGTGTCCCGAGCTGTTCGAATCGACCGAGGTTCATCACCCCCACATGGTCCGACAGCACCAGGGCCTCCGACTGATCGTGCGTGATGTACACGAACGTCGTACCGAACGCCGCCTGGAGCTGCTTGAGCTCGATCTTCATGTGCTCGCGGAGCTTCAGATCGAGCGCGCCCAGCGGTTCATCGAGAAGCAGGAGCGTCGGCTCGAGCACGAGGCTTCGCGCTATGGCGACACGCTGCCGCTGCCCGCCGGAGAGCTCGTCCACCCGCTTGTTCACTGCGCCGCCGAGGCCCACGCGCTCGAGCATCTCCCGGCTCTTGCGCGTGCGCCCGGCTCGCGCGACGCCGCGGCGTGCCAGGCCGTACGCCACGTTTTCCCCCACCGTCATCATGGGAAAGAGCGCGAGCTGCTGGAAGACCATGTTCACCGGCCGGCGATTGGGCGAGACGCCCCGCATGCTCTTGCCGCCGATCGAAATCTCACCCGTATCGGGCGGGATGAATCCGGCGATCATGCGCAGGAGCGTCGTCTTGCCGCAGCCGGACGGGCCGAGTATCGAGAAGAAGCTGCCCCGCTCGACGCTGAAGGACAGGGAATCGACTGCGATGTGATCGGCGAAGCGCTTGACCAGGCCGTCGGCGATGAGGTCTGCCGTCGCGCTCAATTGGCGGCCTTGATCCGATCCAGTACCCTCCCGTCGATCTCCTCCAATCCCGGCGGGATGGCGGGGTACCAGTGAATGCTCTTGAAGGCGCTGTCCGGAAACGACGCCACGAACTGCGCCTTGAGATGCGGATCGACGAAGGGAGCGGTGCCTTTGGCGGCGGAGAAATTGCCGACCGACTTGATGACCCGCGCCGCATTCTCCGGACGCATGGTGAAGTTGATCCAAGCGTACGCCGCGGCGTCGTTCCTACCCCGTGCGGGAAGCGCGAAGGTGTCGAGCCAGCCGAGCGCTCCGGATTTGGGCACGATGTATTGGATGTCCGGATTCTCCCGGTTGAGCGTCCAGCCGCCGGTGTCCCACATCGCTGCAGCCCAGATCTCGCCTGAACGGAAACCGTTGAGCAGCTGATCCTTGTTGTCGAAAAAGAATTTGAGGTTTCCCTTGCAGGCGATCAGCGTGTCGCCGACCTGGTCCATGAGCTCGCCGTAGGCCTTGGGGTTTCCATACCGTGCGAACGGGTCCTTGCCGGCCGCGAACGCGAACGCCATCAGGATGGGACGGCGCAGGCGGATCGATGTCTTGCCCTGCAGGTAGGGGCGGCAGAGATCCGGATAGTCGGCTATCGGCGTCTCCTTGGTGATGTGTTTGGTGTTGACCACGAGCCCATCGGTGCCCCACAGGTAGGGCAGCGCATACAACTTGCCGTCGATGGTCGCATTGCGCTTG
Organism: Steroidobacteraceae bacterium; assembly: GCA_050012215.1. Classification (GTDB taxonomy): domain Bacteria; phylum Pseudomonadota; class Gammaproteobacteria; order Steroidobacterales; family Steroidobacteraceae; genus Bog-1198. The sequence goes on along the minus strand of JBEKHO010000003.1, from coordinate 132,557 downwards.
ACGATGTCGAGCAACGAGGGCTGAAACTCCTCGATCTTGACCTTGGCGAGATCGATCGGCTTGTAGATGCCGAAGTCCCGCTCCACGGAGGTGATGCGATCCTGCGAGGGCTGCGCGAGGTCGTAGCCCGCACCCCCCGTCGCCCGAAGTTTCGAGATCATCTCCTCATTGTTGGAGAGCGTCACCTCGACTTCGATGCCCGTTTCTTTGGTGAAGGCCGCGATGAGGTCGGCGGGCACGTAATCGGCCCAGGTGATGATGCGCAGTTTCTGGCCGTCGGCGCGGGCGAGGCCGCAGAGGCAAACCAGCCCGAGCACCATGCAAGAGAGCAACAGTCGTCTCATCGATCCACCTCATCGGCCGATGCGGCAATCAGGTTAGCACAAACCCTGCCGTCCACGGCCGTCCCGGCCGTCAAGGTCGTCCGTGGATGGGATCGATCCAGTAGACCTCTTCGACCCGTTCCGCCGCGTCGATGTTGAGGTTGACCACCACGGACTCGTTGTCGCTGCGAACGAGCACACACTCGAGCGGCGTATCGGCGAGGGCATTGATCTCCTGGTGAGGAACGTAGGGCGGCACGAAAATGAAATCGCCGGCCTGCGCCTGCGCGGTGAACTCGAGACGCTCGCCCCAGCGCATGCGCGCCGCGCCGCGCACCACATAGATGACGCTTTCCAATGCCCCATGATGGTGGGCTCCGGTCTTGGCGTTCGGATTGATGAGCACCGTGCCGGCCCACAGTTTCTGCGAGCCGACTCGACGGAAGTCGATCGCGGCCGCTCGCAGCATGCCCGGTGTCTGGGCCGTATTGGTGTCCAGCCGGTCGCTCGCGATGACCCGGACACCCTCGGTGCGCCAATCCGGAGGTTGGACGATGCCCACGCGCCGCCCGCTATCGGCCGAACGAGTATCCGATGGAGATAATCAGCGCCTGGGGGCCGAACCTGATGCGCGAGGTCCGGATCACTCCGTCGGTATCGGCGGTGAGATTCGTATCAACCCGCGACCATCCATAGGAGCCGTGCAAATGCCATCGGTCGCTGATCCGATAGGTCAGTCCGGCGACCGCGGCCGGGCCCAGCGAGGCGGTTAGAGAAGTGCGCGTGGGACCGCCGCTCGCCGCATTGCCCGCCGCCGTGGAGTCGCGGTCGTAGAAGGTGGTGTAATTGACACCCACGCCGATGTATGGCCGGAACGGCGAATTCACGCTCAGGAAGTTGTACTCCAGGAGCAGGGTCGGCGCGATCCAACGAGCGCTCGAAATCACCTGCCCGTTGTAGGGCACGGAGCCGAGGGTCGCCGGCCCCGAACCCTTGACCTTGGCGAGCGGCGGATACCCGAGGGCCAGCTCGAGGTTGATGTCCGGGGTGAACCAACGGATGTAGCCCAGGTACAGGGTTTCGAGATTCTCCGCCTTGAAGTTAACACCGGGAGGCACGTAAGGGCCGGAGAGGTCATCCGCGCTCGTGTGGTAGAACACCGAGTAGGAGCCGATCCTCACGTCGTTGGCCAGGAGATCGTCTGCCGAGGCGGCTGCGCCATACGAGCTCGTCAGTACCGCGGCCAGGGTCAGCGCGCCGAATTTAATTTTTTTCATGAGGCGATCCTCTTAAAACTGGCCGAAGAACGCGCGGGCACCGGCCGCGCAGAAAGGAGCGACCGCCGAGTGGTAGCCCTCGATGACTTGCGCCTGCGCAGCGGCCGGCGACAGGCTTCCGCCCGCGGCGGTCTGCAGGTAAGCGAGCTCCGCGGCCTCACTCTCCTGGAAGGCCACCTGCAACGGCTCGAACGGACTTCCGGCCGTGGTTGCGTTCACATCGAGAACGGTCACGGCGCCTGCCGGCAGCGCGCTCCAGTAAGTGGCCATCGTGCCGGTATTCACGCTGAAGTACACGGTCGGGTCTTCATCGCCGCCGCAGAGCAGCGTCGGTACCTTCGGAAACCAGCCGGTGCGCATGTCATTCAGGTAGAAGTCCTGGCGCAGCCCTTGCGTCGGCTTGACGGCCGCGAGCGGCAAACCGGGCTTCGTCGGCGGCAGCGCCCCGTCGGCATTGGTCAGGGCATCCTCCGCATAACTTACGCGAAAGTTGTTGTTGATCAGAAAGGGATTGCCGAAGCCCAGCTGGAAGATCGGCGTATCCGCGCTCAGCGGCAGCGCGGGTGTCGGCGGTACGGCCAAGAGCGCGGTCAGTTCGCCGGACAGCTGCGCCTGGCCCGGGATACTGACGACCGGGGTGGTGTGGTCGAACAGCGCCGTCTCGGGCAGCAGCCCTTCCTGGAAAATGGTGTCGATCGGCGTATCGCTCGGCAGCAGTGTCTCCGCGCCCGCATAGCTGGAGGAGAAAACGGGGTTCGACGTGCTGTCGACATTGCCGTAGGCATGTTGATAGCTCGCGACCAGGAGCGGCGCGAACTCCGTCGAGCCGATATTGACGCCGCCCAAGAAAACCGTGTCGCCGAACGCCTCGAGCGCGTAAGGGCCGGACATCGGCGCGGCCGCCGTCACGGTCTTGCCCGCGGCCTGCATGGCCCGCAGCGTCGCCATCGCGACGTGGCCGCCCTCGGAGTAGCCGGTGATGAACAGCTGTCCGTTGTCGCTGGTGGCCGCCGACATCGTGGCCGGCAGCGAGGTGCGCGCGGCGGCCAGAATATCCATCATCTCGCCCGATTGCTGGGCCGCGTTCAGGAACGGATGATATCCGAGCGTCGAGATGTCGTAGCCCGCATAGTTCGGCGCAACCACGATATAACCCTGGGCCGCGAACATGGCGGCAATGAGCACGCCTTCGGTGTTCGAGGTGTTGGTGATGTCGGCGATGTTCAGCGCCTTGTTGGGATTCGTCCCGTGCGCATATTCCACGATGGGCCGCGGACCCGAGCATTTCGGCGCGGCACCCGTGGGAACCATGAGCGCACCCGAAGACTCGGTGGTTTCACCGGCGCCGCCGACGGTCCAGAATTTGACGTAATAGAAGTCGACGCCACACTGCGGATTGCCCGTGATCTCGAGTAGCTGCGCGCCGGTCGAGGTGGCAGCCAGCTCGCCCTGGAAGCTCGCCGCATCGAGCGATGCGATGCGTAAGGGCGGGCTCTCGGCGAGAGTCCCCGGACTGGTCGAGATGCTCGGTGAGCCGGTCTGCGTGCTCGAGCCGCCGCAGGCAGCCAGATAGGCCGTTGCCAGCGCAACAGCGGATAGCCTCAGAGACTTGGACATGCCTAACTCCCACGCTGCCGCAAATGCGTAACGACTTGTCGGCGTCTGCGCTCAGTTTATTTGTTGTACGGCGGACACCCGCCCAGTGGCGCAAGATTCTACGCTATTGCAGTGAAAGGTCTACGCTTGCGGCAGCGGCGGCAAAGCCTGTTGCGGGCGCGCTACGGGCGGCCCGGCAAGCCACGCATGCACCTGGCTGACGATGGCCAAAGCGATGGCTTCCGGAGTGGCGGCACCGATGTCGAGGCCTACCGGCCCGCGCAATCGTGGGGTCAAGCCTTCGGCCGCGGCGCCGAGTTCATCGACGAGGCGGCGCCGGCGCGCCGACGGCCCCAACAGCCCCACATACCCGGGGCCGTGCGCCGCGCTGAGCACTCTGAGATAGGCCAAGTCGGAGGCGAGATGGTGGCTCATCACCATGGCTGCGTGACAGCGGGCGAGATCCACCGTCGCGGCGAGTCAAAGACTTCCTGGGCATGAAGCGTCAAATCCGACTCCAGGCAGCCGCCGCTCTAGAGTCCGAAATAACTGCCGTCGGACATGATCAGCATCCGAGCACCGGGCTTGCGGTAGGTGGATCCGGCGGTCGCAACGACTGTCGCCAGAACGCGAGACGAATGCGCGGCAGGCGTGCGTTCGGACAGCAGCTCGAGGCTGGTGTCGAGCCTGTCGGCGATCCCTTTGGCCAGCCCTTCCGGGAGCGTGGCGGCGACAGGTGCTGGCGATTTGACGGAGATCACCCTTTATCCCGGTCCATGCGACATCGTCCTACAGGGATTTGTGCTGTGCATATCAGTGACCTGGCAACGCATGAAACATACTGCCACGAGAATATTCATCAAGATCCATTATGTCGAATTGCCTCGGGTTGGCCCATACCAGCCTCACGTCGATCGCGGCGAGCGTCGAATGATCCGCCGCTGCGCTCTGCTCGCGGTCGGCGGCGTACCGCTCGCGGCGCTCCTCATCCTGTACATCGTGAGCCAACGCGGCTGGCAGGAGCAAGCGCAATCGCTTCGTCGGGAAAATCTGTCGCTTCAGGTCAAGGAACTCGGGGCGAGCCTTGCAAAGGAGTGTGCCGATCTCGATGCCGCGGCGGCAGCCTTGGCTGAGACCCCGGGAATGGCCGAAGCGCTACAGGATGAGCCCGCATCTGCCCATGCCGGCATGGCGCACCTGGACGCCAAGACCATCGCCCGGCTCGATGTCGACAGCATCACTCTCGCCACCGCTGCAGAGAGCGTTCGGTTCAACGCGGTGTTCGACGGCGGCCAACTCGTCGAACGTCCGCCGGACCCCGGGCAGTTGAGTTATCTGACCACCCTTGCCGCGCGTGCGCCTATTGCTGCGACGTCAGGCGAATCGAGCGCCGCCATCGTGGAGGATCGCCTGATCGCCGCGAGGCAGATCGGAAACTCGTCCGCGCCGCCAGGCTGGGTTATCGTCACGCGGCATGTGACACCGGCCATGCTCGCGCGTCTGCAACGCTCGGTCGGGGGAGCGCTGAGCAGCCAGTCCATCCGGCAATTCGATGGGGCGAACGCACCGGCCGATGTGCGCGCCTGGCTCGCCTCGAAAAGGTCGGCCTCGACCGCGATCTCGACAGAGGTATCCGGTGATCGGGCTGCCTATGCGCTGCTGCGCGATGCGGCCGGCCGGCCCGCATGGGTGTTCCGGCTGGTTCCGGAAACAGCGAGCGCAGCGGCACAATCACAGGGCTTCCTGCACTTCTCGGGCGGCCGCGGTGTGACCCTGCTGCTCATCGCGTTTGCGGTATTGCTCGGCGCGGCAGTCGCCGCCGCCGCGATACTCGCGGTGAAGGGATATCTGCATCATCGACGCTCGGTCGACTCGCGCTACAAAGCCGTCATCGATCAAACCAACGACGGCATCGTCATCGTCGATGCCGGCAGCTTGAGGGTTCAATACTGCAACCCTGCCTTCCTCGGCCGCATCGGCCATTCGGAGATCGAAGCGCGTGATTTGACGCTGACCGAGATCTTCACCGACGCCGGCTCGACACCCGAGAGCCTGCTAGCGCGCCTCAAGGATGCGGATTCCAAGCGTTCGCTCGATCTGCAGCTTCGCTGCAAGGACGGAACTCTGTTGGACGTGGAAGTTCGCTGCAATCCGTTGGAAGCGGAAGGGCGCGAGGGGTATGCCTACGTCACCCACGATGTTTCGGTTCGGCGCAAGGCGGAGCAGCAGCTCATCGACAATCAGCAGCGCCTCGATCGAATGGCCCACCACGATCAGCTCACCGGGCTTCCCAACCGCCATTATCTGGCCACTTTCCTTCCGGAGGCCATCGCCGACGCGCGGGCGGCAAACGCCATGCTGGGCGTCGTGTTCCTGGACCTGGATCGCTTCAAACACATCAACGACACGCGCGGTCATGAGACCGGCGATAAGCTCCTGCAGGAAGTGGCGCGTCGGCTGCGCACCTGCGTGCGCGATACCGACGTGGTGATCCGCATGGGCGGCGACGAGTTCGTCGTCGTGTTCCGAAACGTGAAGTCTTACGACGAGGTCACGCTCGGCGCGAACCGCATCATCGAGAGCCTGAACAGACCAATCGTCATCGATGAGCATCCGCTGCAGACGACGGGAAGCGTCGGCGTGAGTCTGTTCCCGCGCGACGGCGCCGACATGGGGGAACTCCTCAAGCATTCGGACACGGCGATGTACCAGGCCAAAGACCGCGGCCGCAACAACGTGCAGATGTTCAGCCAGATCATGAATCGAAAGCTGAAGCACCGCGTCGCCATGGAGGCTTCATTGCGAGATGCTTTGAGGCTGAAGCAGCTCGACGTTCACTACCAGCCTTTCGTCAGTCTGATCACGCGCAAGGTGGTGGGGCTCGAAGCCCTCATCCGTTGGAAGCATCCGGTGCACGGCATGATTCCCGCTGACCAGTTCATCCCGGTTGCGGAGGAGACCGGTCTCATCGTCCCGATGGGAAATTTCGTGCTGCATCGAACGCTGCAGACGTTGAGCGCCTGGCAAAAGGCGGGGGTGAATCTCGTGCCGGTATCCCTGAACGTGGCACCCGCCCAGCTTCAGCGCGGCGAGCTGCAATCAACGATTGCCACGCTGTTGAAGACCCACGGACTGAAACCCGAGCTGCTGCAGCTCGAGATGACCGAGCGCGCCGTTTTCGACAGCCATCAGGCAAAATCCGGCGAGAGCCGCCAGGACACGATGGTTCAATTGCGGGATATGGGCATCAAGATCGCCATCGACGATTTCGGCACCGGCTATTCCAGCTTGAGCTACCTCAAGAACTGGCGCGTGGACGCGCTGAAAATCGACCGCAGCTTCGTGCGCGACCTGGTCACCGATTCGAGCGATCTCGCGATCGTGAGCGCCATCATCGCCATCGCGCGCCACCTCCACATTCAAGTGATTGCGGAGGGTATCGAGGGCTATCAGCAGGCCGAGATCCTGCGCAAATTGGGCTGCACCATCGGCCAGGGGTTCCTGTTCGCGCGGCCGATGCCGGCCGATCAATGCCTTCCCCTGCTGGGAGGCGACGCGCAGCCCGCCGAAGAAGAGGACATGCTCGCGGTGTTCGCCTCCGGACGCGCCTGACGGCGCAACGGTGTAAAGTGCGGCCACGATGCAGACGGCCCTCACGAGTCCCCGCGAGCTTCTCGACGCGAACCGGCATTACTACGACTCGCTCTGGTCCGGGGCACGACTGGTCGAGCCGGACCGCTTCAATACCTGGCCTCTGATCCAATCGTTGATGCCGGGGTGTGCGTCGCGTCTCGAAGTGGCGCCGGGCTTGCGGCCGAGGCTGCCCATCGAGGGAACGCATTTCGTCGACCTGAGCGCTCCGGCGGCCGCCAAGCTGCGCTCGCGGGGCGCCTCGGTCGCCGTCGGGCTGGTCACCTCGCTCCCTTTCATGGACGCAGCGTTCGACCTCGTGTGCGCGTTCGACATCGTCGAGCATGTCGACGACGACACATCGGCACTGCGGGAGCTTTCACGGGTGGCGAGGCCCGGTGCGGCGATCCTCATTTCGGTGCCACTGCATCCCGCGCGCTGGACCGCGTTCGACGACTTCGTCGGCCATCGCCGACGCTACGAACCCGAGCGTCTCGGCGACACGCTCGCAGGCCATGGGCTCTGCATCGAGCGAAGCGCGGTGTTCGGCATGCAGCCCAAGTCCTCCCGGCTTCTCGATATCGGAATGTGGTGGCTCACCCATCAGCGCGAGCGTGCCCTCTGGTGGTACAACCGTGTCCTCATGCCGCTCGGCCTGCGCTTCCAGCAAAGACTGAGCTTCGCCCACGGGCTGATCGACGCCGCACAAGTCGACGAGATCCTCATGGTGTGCCGCAAGCAGGGCGGCAGCGGTTAGCAGCCGCGGGCTGTCAGCGGATACTGACAACTATTCACAGCTTTATCCGTCCGGCCGGCTCGAGGAGTTGACGAAGAATAGGTCGACTCGAATCTCGAGGTGCGCAATCCCGTCATGCCACTGCCACGCTACGCGTCGAAAGGTGCGATCAGATTCCTCGCGCGCTACGTGCGGAGACGGTTTTTAAGCCATAGCGTCGTGATTTTGGCTGTGCTCGCCGCGGTCGCCTGCAATGTCGGATCCCAGTATGCGGTCAAGCATCTGGTGGACGTTCTTGGCACCCATCAGCCGCCTCCCGAAGTGCTATGGGGTGCGGTGGCGATTCTCCTCGGGCTCGTCGCCGTCGACAGCATACTTTGGCGCGTCGCAGGGTGGGCCTCGACGCACGCCTTTGTCGCGGTGGGAGGCGACATCCGCCTGGAGTTGTTCGACCACCTCTCGGGCCAGGGTACGAAATACTTCATAGAACAATTTCCCGGCGCCCTGGCCGGTCGGATCACCGCGGCCGCCAACGCCGCATGGCTGATCGAGAGCTCGCTGACGTGGACCACGATCCCTCCCGGGGTTGCGGTGATCGCCAGTATTCTCGTCCTCGGGACCATCAACTGGCATCTCACTGCGGTGCTGCTGGCCGTGGTCTGCGTGCTCGGCGCGATCATCGCGTGGTGGGCCGCGCACGGACGGGAGCTTCATCAGAATTTCGCGGGGCATGCGGCGCACGTGAGCGGCGATCTCACCGACGTCGTGAGCAACATCGGGCTGGTGCGCTCATTCGGCGCCGCGCGCCGCGAACAGCAGCGTCTGACCATGAAGATCCAGGACGAGATGCAGGCGCAACGCTTGAGCTTGAGATCGCTCGAGCGGTTGCGTCAGTTTCACGCGATCACCGTTTTCCTGGTGACCGCGGGCGTCCTGGTGTGGTCGGTCGAGTTATGGAGACGCGGGCAGATCTCGACGGGGGACGTGGTGCTCACGACGACGCTCGGCTTCACCGTCCTGCATGCATCGCGCGATTTCGCCATGGCGATGGTGGATATGGTGCAGCAGGTCGCAAAACTCCGCGAGGCAGTTCAGGTGCTCGGGCTGCCGCACGAGATGCGCGACGCCGGGGAGGCGCGGCCGCTGGTGGTGAGCAAGGGATCGATCGCGCTTCGCGACGTGAGTTTCCGCTATCCGAGCGGCCAGTCGGTGCTGCGCGGCTTCTCGCTCAACGTGCCCGGCGGCCAGAAGATTGGACTCGTGGGCCGCTCGGGCGCCGGCAAGTCCACCATCATTGCGATGCTGCAAAGATTGTACGACCCCGACGCGGGCGAGGTGCTGATCGACGATCAAGTCATTGCGCACGTCACCCAGGAAAGCCTGCGAGGCTCGATTGCGGTCGTGCAGCAGGACATCTCGCTGTTTCACCGCTCGCTGCTCGAAAACCTGAGGTACGGACGCCCGGAGGCCACAGACGAAGAGGTGTTCCGCGCCGTCGATGCCGCGGGTTGCGCCGAATTCATCGCCGCCCTGCCGGACGGGTATGAAACGTTGGTGGGCGAGCGCGGGATGAAGCTCTCCGGAGGCCAGCGCCAACGCATCGCCATCGCGCGCGCCTTCCTGATGAACGCGCCGATCGTGATCCTGGACGAGGCCACCTCGGCGCTTGACACGGAGTCCGAGCAGTCCATTCAGGAAGCGCTCGCCCGGCTGTTCCGGGGGCGCACGGTGATCGCCATTGCCCATCGGCTCTCGACACTCGATTCCTTCGACCGCATCGTAGTGCTGGAGCGCGGACATATCATCGAGGACGGGCCGCCCCGGCGACTGCTGCAGACCAAGGGCGGTACATACAGCCGCATGTATGGGCGCCAGATTCGGGTTGGCGCGGAGCAAACTCCATGAGGAGGGCGGCCGGGCGTCAGGCAAGAGGTCCGGCTGGCGGCGCGTCCGCAGGGGTGTTGGCCCTGCTCGCGCTCGCCGTGTTGACGGCTTGCAACACCACGCGGCAGACGGTGCCGAAGTCGGTCGCGCCGCAGCCCGTTGAGGCACCTTCGGCGGCAGCGGCGCCCGCGGCGCCGGAACCTTCGGACGCTTCGACGCAAACCGCGCCGCCCGCCGCACAGCCGCCTGCCGCGGCGGCGAGCATGCCGCCCCCCTGCGTGTGCAGCCGGACGACGCCGAAGCCCCGTTCCAAGCACAACTACAAGAGAAAGCAGCCGGTGAAGCAGTCCGAGCCGGAGTCGGTCGGGCCTTTGCCTCCTCCGCCTGCGAACACGGTGGTCGACGCCGAAGTGGGCCGCATCGACGGTCCTCTCACGGCGATTCTCGGCAAAAACGTCTACAGTCCGAAGGGAGAAGACCTGGGAAGAGTGGTCGACCTGTTGGCAGATCCGGAGGGCCGGGTACGTGTGGCCATCATCGATTTCGGCGGGTTCCTCGGAGTCGGTACGCGCCGCATAGCAGTGGATTGGCCCTTGCTGCATTTCTCCCCGTCCGACAAGGACAAGCCGCTGATGCTGACGGTGACCCGCGAAAAGCTACAGTCGGCGCCGGAGTATAAAGACTCCACCAGCCCCCGTGTTCTCATGCCGCCGGCGGCGGCCCCCGATGCTGCAGGCGCCGCCACCACGAAGTGAAAGTCACCCGCCGGCGGCCGGATCGGTGCCGGCAACGGCCGTCCGGCAGTCCTCGACGGCGCCGCCATCGAGTGTCGGGCCCACGGGAGCGGGTCCCCCGAAATCCTCGGCGGAGCGCGGCCTCGATTGGTTCAATCTTTTCGTGGCCAATATTCAAACCGGCTTCGGACCGTTCATCGCGGTATACCTCAGCGGCCAAAGCTGGACCCAGACATCGATCGGCTTGGCACTCTCCATCGGCACGGTCAGTTCCATGGCCAGCCAGGTGCCGGCTGGCGCGCTGGTCGACGCGATCCAGAACAAGTCGCGCGTCGCCGCGTTCAGCGTGCTGGTGTTCACGGCGAGTGCGCTGATGTTCGCCATCCATCCGATCCGGTTGTTCGTGTATCTGGCTGAAGTTCTGCACGGCGTCTCGAGCTGTACACTCGGGCCGGCGATCGCCGCCATGAGTCTCATGCTCGTCGGACGGATGGGAATGGCGCTGCGACTCGGGCGAAATGCCCGATATGCGGCGGTGGGCAACGGCGTGGGCGCGGCATTGATGGGTGCATGCGGGCAGTACGTGTCGGAGCGCGCGGTGTTTTATCTGACTGCGGCGCTCACGTTGCCGGCGTTGGTGGCGCTCCTGCCGCTTCGACGTCGCGCGGCGCACGGCAACGATCCGCTCGCGGCGAAGCCGCGCAACACGGCGGGCGGCACGGGGAGCCTTCGAATCCTGGCGGACCGCCGGCTGCTCATCTTTTGCGGATGCGCGATGTTGTTCACCTTCGGCAACGCACCACTCCTCATGCTGATCAGCGGCACACTGACGGCGAAGGGCAGCAATCCGAGTCTGCTCATCGGCGCGTGCATCGTGCTGCCGCAGATCGTGGTCGCAATTGCCTCGCCGGCGGTGGGACGCTTCGCGGACCGCTACGGTCGACGCCTGGTGCTCATCGTCGGCTTCGTGATGCTGCCGTTGCGTGCGCTCGTTTTCTCGACCACGGCGAACTCGACGCTGGTGATCGCGGTGCAGGTGCTCGACGGCGTCGCGGGCGCGAGCTTCGGTATCATGGTCCCGTTGATCGTGAGCGATGTGGCGGCGCGCTCGGGCCGCTTCAACCTTGCTCTCGGAGCGGTCGGCTTTGCCGTTGGCGTCGGCAGCACGTTGAGCACCTCGGCGGCCGGCTGGGTCTCCGACCATTACGGCATGCGTTTCGCATTCTACTTTCTCGCAACCATGGGCCTCGCGGCGGTGCTGCTGGCTGTCTTCGCGATGCCCGAGACCCGGCCGGGCGCGGACGAGGACGAGGACACGCGGCCATTGCAATCCTAGTAGCGCGCGACCACCACGATGTCGCCCTCGCGGCGCGTCACCGTCACCGCGATGTTCTGGTCGTGCCGATGCAGGAGCACATCGACCGAGCCGCCGCTCAGTCGCAGGTTTCGCAGGTGAACATGATCCAGGAATTTCGGCAGCATCGGACGGTAGAACTTGACCTCCCCGGTACGCTCGAGCAGTTCGAGGCCGAGGGATGCCTGCAGCAGGCATAGCGGCGTCGCGCTGGCCCACGCCTGCGGCGAGCACGCGACCGGGTACTGAGTCGGCGCGTTGCGCTCGAGCCGGGCGAAACCGCAGTACAACTCGGGCAGACGGCGCAGATCCATATACGAGGCCGCCGCGAACAACGCTCCGAACACCTGCGCGGCGGCCCCCTGCAGGCCGTAGCGCGCCAGGCCCATGGCGATCAATGCATTGTCGTGAGGCCAGACGGAGCCGTTATGGTAGGACATCGGGTTGTACCGGGCCTCCGAGGAGGCGATGGTGCGAATGCCCCATCCACTAAAGGCCGCGGGCGAGACGAGCGTGCGCGCGACGCGCTGCGCGCGTTCGGCAGAGACGATGCCGGTGAACAACAATTGCCCCGCGTTCGAGGCGACCACCCGGCACGGTTCCTTCGCGCCGTCCAACGCCAAGGCATAGGTCGACAGTTCCTCGCACCAGAATCGCGATTCGAACAGCCGGCGAAGAGCCTCGGCCTGCGCGGCAAGTGCGGCGGCACGCTCCGTAAGCCCAAGCGCTTCAGCGAGCACGGCGGCGTGGTGTTTCGCGCCGTACACATAACCCTGGACTTCGCAGAGCGCGATGGGCCCTTCCGCCAAGCGGCCGTCGCGATGGAATATCGCGTCGAACGAGTCCTTCCATCCTTGATTGGCCAGCCCTTCCTTGGTCTGGCGGTAATACTCGACGAAGCCGTCTCCATCGCGGTCCCCGTACCGATCTATCCAGGCAAGCGCCGCCTCGGCATTCGGCCACAGCGAGCGCACGGTCGCCAGATCGCCGGTGCGCCGGAAATACTCGCCGAGCAGCAATACGAAGAGCGGCGTAGCATCGATGCTTCCGTAATAGCGCCCGAACGGCACTTCGCGCAGATTCGCCATCTCGCCGTGTCGCATCTCGTGCAGGATCTTTCCGGGCTCCGCATCCCGCTCGGGATCCAGTGCGGTGGCCTGGGTGGCGGCCAGAAATCCGAGTACGCCCTTTGCGATCTCGGGATCCAGCCATAGAGTCATCAGCGCGGTGATCAAGCCGTCGCGGCCGAAAGGTGTGCTGAACCACGGGATGCCGGCGTAGGGATAGGGCCCCTCCGGCGTGTCGGTGACCAGCATGTACAGATCGGAGACGGAACGGCGCGCGATCTCGTTGTAGACCGAATTCGAGCTCTCCACGCTCGCGGCACGCTTGCTGGATTCGTGGAGCGCGTGCCGCGCGGCGCGCATGCGGCGGTAGAACAGCCGTCCGTTCCAATCGCGGTCGGCCGTGTCCTCGACGCCGCAGCGTACGAAGATCCTGCGCGAGGAGCGCGGCCTCAAGGACACATCGAACGATGCTCTCGTGGTCGTCAGCGAGTTCGGCACCGGAAAGAATGCGACTTCGGTGGCCCGCCCGATTTTATCCAGACCCATGTAATTGAGCGTCACGCTGTGATCGCTCGTGAGCACGAGGCGGGTCTTGCCGTGCGCGGCGCGGTGTTCGCCCCGCACCTCGAACAGATCCGCGAAATCCGAGGCGAATAGATAGGTCAGCCGCAACGTCAGCGGCCGGTCGCAGAAGTTGCGCACCACGACCCGCTCGTAGCAAGCGCCGTTCCAGATGAACTTCATGCGGTTGAGGTGAATATTCTCCCGGCGCAGAGCAATCTTGCCGTTTTCCAGCAGGTCAGGATTGCTGAGGTCGGCCGTGAACACGGCGTTGTCGTCCTGAGTCACCGAACTCAAGAGGAGCGGCCGCGCTTCCTCGAGCAACAGCTGCAGCTGCGACAGCATGCGGGTGTCGCGATGGTAGAGCCCCTCGGGATTGCCGGGCTCGCCGCCGATGTCGCCGCGGTGATCGAACACGGCGAAGGTGTCGCCGTGCTTCAGAGTGCGTGTGCGCCGCTGTTGCAACGTTGCGCTCACCGCGATCGCGAATTGCGGAGCGGGTACTTCGTCGACCGAGTGACTATCAGGCAATGGATCCGGGAGGGAAGATGTATTCACACGTTGTCCCCGATTACAGACATACAGATGGCGCTGCTTGTAACTTTTTCATCGCGCGTCGAATCGCAATCTCGTGCTCACTCGAGCGTCTGCCCCATAAGAGTTCTCTTACACAGTTCAGTTCCATTTGAAAGCCGACAATACGGTTTGCAGCGGCTAGGATACTGCCCATCATCGATCGCTCTGAATGGTGAGGAACACATGAAAATAGCGCAAGTTGCACCGCTCACCGAGGCCGTGCCTCCGAAACTGTACGGCGGCACCGAGCGCGTCGTCGCCTACCTCACCGATGCGTTGGTGGAGCTGGGACACGAGGTGACGCTGTTTGCCTCCGGTGACAGCCTGAGCAAGGCCACGCTTGCGCCGATCTGGCCGAAGGCCTTGCGCCTCGATCCGAACGTGAAAGACCATTTCGTTCCGTTGTTCATGCAACTGGAGAGCGTGGCGCGCCGCGCGCACGAGTTCGACGTGATCCACTCCCACCTCGACTATTTCGGCTATCCGCTGCTGCGAAGGCTCGGCACCCCGTCGATCACGACGTTGCACGGGCGTCTGGACTTGCCGGAGCTTCCCCCGCTGTACGGCTTGTACGGGGATATCCCAGTGGTCTCCATTTCGGATTCGCAGCGCGTGCCTCTGCCCGAGGCAAACTATGTGGCGACCGTCCTGCACGGCTTGCCGCGGAATCTGCTGGCAAAGGGCTCGGGGCGCGGAGGTTATCTGGCATTTTTGGGGCGCATTTCACCGGAGAAGGCGCCGGATGCGGCGATTCGAATTGCGGCCGCGGCCGGTATGCCGCTCAAGATCGCCGCCAAGGTGGATCGTGTCGACGAGGAATATTTCAAGTGCAAGGTGGAGCCCCTGCTCTCGCTCGGCCAGGTCGAATTCATCGGCGAGATCCGCGAGGATCAGAAACAGGAGTTGCTCGGCAACGCGGCCGGCCTTTTGTTCCCCATCGCGTGGCGCGAGCCGTTCGGGCTGGTGATGATCGAGGCGATGGCCTGTGGAACCCCTGTGATCGCGTTCGAGAACGGTTCGGTTCCCGAGGTGCTCGAGGATGGTGTGACCGGATTCATCGTCCACAGCGAGCAGGAGGCGATCGAGGCGGTCGGGCGTATCCCATCTCTCGACCGCGCCCGCATCCGCGCAGAGTTCGAGCGCCGCTTCACGGCGCAACGCATGGCGCAAAATTACGTGAATCTGTACGCCCGGCTGATACGTGCGCGTCAGGTCACGTCGATGGCGCAGGGAGAAGAACTTCGGCCGGAAACGCTGGTAACATGCCGTCATGTTCCCAACGCCGCGCCCCTCCGAGACGGCATCCCGGCCGCCGCGATTGCGGATTCCGGGCTGGGTGTTCTCCAATAGCTATGCCTCGCTTCCAGAGGGCTTCTACGCGCGCATAGACCCGGTTCCGGTCGCCAATCCCCGATTGATCAAATTCAACGGATCATTGGCCTCCGAGCTCGGATTGGAATGGTGTGCACTGGATGATGGCGCGCTCGCCTCGATTTTCTCGGGAAACTCCGTTCCCGAGGGGGCGGATCCCGTCGCCACGGCTTATGCCGGCCATCAGTTCGGACAATTCGTGCCGCGCCTCGGCGACGGCCGGGCCATTCTACTCGGCGAAGTGATCGACCGCGACGGCGTGCGCCGCGACATTCAACTGAAGGGATCGGGGCGGACACCCTATTCGCGCGGCGGCGACGGCCGTGCGGCGCTTGGCCCGGTGCTGCGCGAGTACCTGGTGAGCGAAGCCATGCACGCGCTCGGCATCGAGGGCACCCGCGCGATGGCGGCGGTGACCACCGGAGAGTTTGTCGTTCGGGAGGGGCGACTTCCCGGCGCGGTGGTGACGCGCGTGGCCAGGAGCCACGTGCGCGTGGGGACCTTCGAATATTTTGCGGCGCGAGGCGATAATGGCGCGGTCCGGCGCCTGGCAGACTACGTCATCGATCGACACTATCCGGAGTTGAAGCCGGACGATCGCCGCTACCTCGAGCTGCTTCGCGCCGTATGCCGCGGGCAGGCCGCACTGGTCGCGAGCTGGATGCACGTGGGCTTCATCCACGGGGTGATGAACACCGATAATACGTCGGTGTCCGGTGAAACCATCGATTACGGCCCCTGCGCGTTCATGGACGGCTACGACCCGGGGACGGTGTTCAGTTCGATCGACTCGATGGGACGCTATGCCTACGCCAATCAACCGCACGCGGCGCAGTGGAACCTCGCGCGATTCGCGGAGACGCTCCTGCCCCTGATCGATGCGGATCCCGGGCGCGCCGTGGAGGCGGCCGGTCCGGTGGTGGAGCAATTTGCCGCGGCCTTCGATGAACGCCGGGTCAGCGGATTTTCCGCAAAACTCGGATTGCAGACCTCAGAGCCGGCCGACGCGGTCTTAATCGAGGCGTGGCTCGAACTTCTGCGGCGAAACGATTGCGATTTCACGCTGACGTTTCGCAGGCTTTGCGACGCGGCGGACCCGCAGGGGCCCTGCGCCCGCGCTGCAGGCGCGGATGCTGCGCTCCGATCATCGTTCCAGCGGCCCGAGGAGTTCGACGGCTGGGCTCGGGAATGGCGAGCCCGCCTCGGGCGGGAAACCGCGCCGGCCGCAGGACGGGGTGCCGCCATGCGCCGGGTCAATCCTGCATTCATCCCCCGCAACCACCGGGTGCAAGCAATGATCTCGGCCGCGATCGAGGGCGGGGATTTCGCGCCATTCGAGGAAATGCTCGAGGTGCTTTCGAAGCCGTATGACTTCGATCCTCGATTTGAGCTCTACGCGCGCCCGCCGCGACCCGAAGAGCGGGTGCTGCAGACTTTTTGCGGCACTTGACCGCTCGCACGGGGGCTCGCGCGTCTCATCATGACACTTACTCCTGGCATAACCGCTGCGCCCTTCTGGCAGGAGGGCAAGGTGCCGGTGCTTGCCGATGCCCCTCTGCCCGCCCAAGTCGACGCGCTGATCGTCGGCGGCGGTTATACCGGTCTTGCGGCTGCGCGCGAAACCGCGGCGGCGGGGCTCGCCACCGCGGTCCTCGAGGCGGGTCACATCGGTGCCGGATGCTCCGGTAAGAATGGTGGACAAGTGGCTTATAGCCTCAAGCCGACGTTTACGCGCCTCTGCGCGTTGCACGGCCCCGAGCGCGCGTACGCCATCTGCCGTGAAGCGTTCGACGCGATCGCTCATGTGCGGTCGATCGCAACTGAGGACGGTGCGGATTGCGATTGGCAAGCTTGCGGCGGTTTCTACGGCGCGCATACGACGCGACATTTCGAGCGCATGGCCCACGAGGCGATGCACCAGCCGAAAGGACTGGAGCAGCGCATCAGCATCGTACCGAGGGCCGAACAGCACCGGGAGATTGCCACGGATTACTATCGCGGCGGTTGCGTCTACCACGACGACGCGTCGGTGGACCCCATGAAACTGCTGCTCACGCTGCTGCGCCGTGCCAGGGATCGCGGGGCGGTGGTCGCGGACCGGTGCCGTGCCGAGAGCATTCGTGCGGCGGCAGGCGGGTTCGAAGTGCTGACCTCCCAGGGAATCATCAGGACGCGCAAGCTCCTGATCGCGACCAACGGCTACTCCGACGCGCTGTCGCGGTGGCACCGGCGGCGGGTGATTCCGATCGGCAGCTATCAGATCTGCACGGAACCCCTCGGAGCCGATCGAATGCGGTCGCTGATCCCGAACGGACGCAACATTTCGGACTCGCGCAGGGTGGTCGTCTATTACAGGCCCTCTGCCGACGGCGAGCGCATGGTGTTCGGCGGCCGCGCGGCATTGTCCGAACAGGATCCGCTCGCCTGCGTCGCGCGCCTCAAGTCGATGATGACCCGGATATTCCCGCAGCTCTCCGCGGCGCGAATCGACCATGCCTGGGTCGGGTGGGTCGCCTACACCTTCGATACCATGCCGCATTTGGGGGAGCGGGACGGCATTCACTATTGCATGGGGTATTGCGGTCAAGGCGTGCCCCTCGCTCCCTACTTCGGAATGAGGATCGGACAGCAGATGGCGGGGCTCGCAGAAGGGCGCACGGCCCTCGACGGCCTCGAGTTTCCCACGCGGCCTTATTATCAAGGGACACCCTGGTTCCTGGCGCCGTCGGTTTGGGCCTATCGAACCTTGGATACGGCGGGGTTGTAGCGGCCCGCCCCGCCGGACCGCTCGCCACGCTTCGCGCCATGCAGCAATCGACGATTCGGGCACGGACCGGTAAGTACGGCTCTTTCGCCGAACTCGCGCGCCACGAAATCGCGGGTAAGGACTACCGCGTCGAAGTCGTCGAACGCGTGGCGGCGTCGGTTCTGGTGGTCGCCCCGCATGGAGGAATGATTGAGGCGGGCACCTCCGAGATCGCCGCATCGATCGCCGGCGGCGACTTCCATTTGTTCAACTTCGAAGGATTGAAACCCTACGGGCAGAATCGGACGCTACACATCACCAGCCACCGATTCGACCATCCGCATTGTCTCGCACTCGCCTCGCACAGCCAGGTGGTGCTGAGCGTGCACGGATGCCTTGGCGAGTCTTGCATTCACGTGGGAGGGCTCGATGAGAAGCTGACCGACCGGCTTACGGCG
The DNA here is from genome assembly GCA_050012215.1 of Steroidobacteraceae bacterium. Classification (GTDB taxonomy): domain Bacteria; phylum Pseudomonadota; class Gammaproteobacteria; order Steroidobacterales; family Steroidobacteraceae; genus Bog-1198. Next base: position 114,244 of record JBEKHO010000003.1, on the reverse strand, counting down.
GAGTTATCCGCCGCCGCGTTCAACGTCGTATCGCCCAGTCCGCGATATCCCGGACGCCACCCCGGGAACATTTGCAATCGCGGCTCGAGCGGCAAGGGGGCGCAGCTTGAAATCACCTACGATTTGCGGACCAGCGGCCGGACTGAGGCGATCGCTCGGGCCGTGCGCGCGGCGCTGACTGCGACGGGGTGAGCGAGCGGTCAGCCAACCCGGCGTTGGCTGACCGCCGCGGCAGGCGCCGCTGCGCTCCAAAGCTTACATGGGCCGCGTCGGCGGCGAATCGTAGGGGCGAGAGACCCCGTAGAAAGAATGTACGTGGGTCGCCCAGGTGGTGTCCGCCATGCTCGGCCAATGGTCCTTGTCGAAGCCCGGCGCATTCTTCAGCTTGTCTTTGGTGACATTGAGCAGGAATCGCTTGTTGGCCGTGTCGAGCTTGAGCGCCTGCCAGGGAACGGCGAACAAACGATCGCCCATGCCGAGGAAACCGCCAAACGACAATACCGCGTATACGATCCGACCGCCTTGCATATCGATCATCAACTCCTTGATGTTGCCGAGGCTTTCGTCCGTGGGGTTGTACACGTCGTTGCCGAGGAGCGTATCCGCTCCCATGAGGGCGGGGCCGGGGCCCTCGGTCGCGCTGTAGCCCTTGTACATGCCGTAGGTATCGCGGGAAACGTAGTTGGTTTGCATTGATTGCTCCATGTTGATGGGCTGAGTCAGCCCACGCATCTACGCTACTCGTCTCGGCAGCGATCGGTGTCGGTCGGCAGCACCGCAATCATCCCGACTCGACCGGCATCGCTCGTGGGAGCCGGCCGACGCAGCTCAGAGCGCGTGGCGTTGCTCACGCGCGCGTCGCGGCGCCCTTTCGGGCGGTCGGCGCGATCCTACCGTTCGGCGAAGGCTTTCCGAGGTGGCACCGACCTGTGCCCGCTATATACAATCGGGTATAGACAAGACCGGGATGTATCCATGCAGAAGCTGATCGCGATTTGGGCCGCCGCTTGCGCTTTGGCGTTTGCGCCGTATGTACACTCGGCGGAGCCCGAAAAAAAAATTACCTTGACTGTGTTCGGCGCGGCGTCATTGACGAACGTGCTCCAGGACCTGGGCGATGCTTTCACCAAGGAAACCTCCATCCCGGTCAAGTTCTCGTTTGCGGCGAGTTCAACTCTCGCGCGGCAGATCGAGAATGGCGCGCCGGCGGATATATTCATGTCCGCGGATGCGGACTGGATGGATTATCTGCAGACCCGCCATCTCATTCAGGATTCGACGCGGCACGACGTCGTCGGCAATCGATTGGTGTTGATCGCCCCGGCCGATAGCACCGTCAAGCTCAAGATCGAGCCCAACTTTGCACTGGCGGCCGCGTTGGGGCAGGGACGTCTGGCAACCGGCGATCCCGCCGCAGTGCCGGCGGGGCGGTACGCCCAAGCGGCGTTGACGAAGCTCGGTGTGTGGAAGGAGGTCGAGGAGCGGATCGTGCGCGCCGATAGCGTCCGCTCCGCACTGACCTTCGTGGATCGCGGCGAGGCGCCGCTCGGCATCGTGTACGAGACCGACGCGTTGATCGACAGGAACGTCCGCGTGATCGATGTATTCCCGGCCGATACCCATGCGCCCATCATCTATCCCGTCGCGCTGACCCGCGTGGCCCAACCCGGGGCGGCGAAATTCGTCGCATTCATTGCCGGTCCCGAGGCGGCGCAGACGTTCAAGTCCTATGGCTTCGCCCCGCTGCATTGAGGCTGGCCGGTATCCGCAGCGCGTGTAGGCGCATTCCGGCAATTGAGCGTTACCTTCGATGACAGCCGCGCTCGCGTGCAAGGGTATACAACCGCCGTAATAGCAAAGAAGGCCTGGCTCTTTCCTACCGCTTTTTTCGAACTCCGCCCGCCGGCAGCCGGCGTCGGAGGCCGCTGCGCTTGCGCAAGCAGTATTTTCTGTGTCGAGGATTAGTTATGGCGTCCGAGGATGAGGGATCGCAAGAAAGCGGCGGCCACGAGGGCAACGGCCAAGCCGAGGATGGCAAGAGCAGGGACGATAAGGGCAAGGACGGTCAGAAGGACGGCGATGAGCATGGAAAGGACTCCGGCAAGCCGCGCAGCAAGAAACCACTGATCATCGTCGCCGCAGTCGTCGTGGTGCTCGCCATCGTGGGATTCTTCTTCTGGTTCGCGAGGCGTAACGAGGTATCCACCGACGATGCCTATACCGACGGCAACGTCATCACCATGGTTCCCAAGGTCTCCGGGTACGTGGTTCAGCTCGACATCAATGACAACGTGCACGTCAAGAAGGGCGACCTGCTGGTGCGCATAGATCCTCGCGATTATTTGACCGCCCAGTCACAAGCGGAGGCGTCGCTGGCGCTGGCGAAAGCGCAACTCGACTCTTCACAGGAAGCGCTGCGCATTGCCAAAGTCCAATATCCCGCGCAACTGGTGAGCGCTGAGGCGCAGCAGCAGTCGGCCGCCGCTGCGCTCGAGCAGGCGCAGCGGCAGTACTCGCGGCAGCACGAAGTCGACAAGCGCGCGACAACCCAGGAAAACATCGACGCCTCCACCAGCCAGCAGCTGAGCTCGGCCGCCAATTTGAAGAGCGCAAAAGCGCAGGTGCAGGTTGCGAGCCTGGTGCCCGAACAGATTCGTCAGGCCGCGACGACGGTGGCGGAGCGTGAGGCGCAGGTGAAACAGGCAGAGTCTCAACTGGCCCAGGCCAATCTCAATTTGAGCTATACGCAGATCCGTGCACCCTCGGACGGCTTCGTCACCCAGCGCAGCGCCCAGCTCGGCGATTACCTGACGGCCGGTGCCACGATGTTCCTGATCGTGACTCCGGACGTGTGGGTGACGGCGAACTTCAAGGAATCGCAAATCGGGCGCATGCGGCCGGGCGACCGGGTGGAAATCGAGATCGATGCCTACGCCGGCTACAAGCTTTCTGGTTACGTGCAAAGCGTGCAATACGGAAGCGGGTCGCGCTTCTCGGCGTTTCCCGCCGAGAATGCGACCGGCAACTTCGTCAAGATCGTGCAGCGCATTCCCGTGAAGATCGTCATCGACCGCGGCCTGGATCCGAACCGCCCGTTGCCGCTCGGGCTGTCGGTGTCGCCGGTGGTGCACCTGCCGTGAGCGATTCCGACTGGCAACCGTCGTCAAATCGCTGGTTGATCGCCGTGACCGTGACGCTGGCGGCGTTCATGGAGGTCCTCGATACCACCATCGTCAACGTCTCGCTGCCGCACATCGCGGGGACGCTTTCCGCGAGCTACGACGAGGCGACCTGGGCGCTCACCTCGTACCTGGTCGCAAACAGTATCGTGCTTCCCATCTCGGCGTTTTTCGGCCGCCTCATCGGGCGCAAGCGCTATTTCGTGATTTGCATCGCCGCGTTCACCGTGTGCTCGTTTCTCTGTGGCATTGCCACGAGCCTGCCGCAGCTGGTCATCTTCAGAATTCTGCAGGGGTTTTTCGGGGGCGGCCTTCAGCCGAATCAGCAATCCATCATCCTGGACACGTTTCCGGTTTCGCAGCGGAGCCGCGCTTTTGCTCTGACCGCAATCGCCACGGTCGTCGCCCCGATTTTGGGGCCGACCCTAGGTGGCTGGATCACGGATAACTACAGCTGGCGTTGGGTGTTCTTCATCAACGTGCCCATCGGGGTGCTCACGACCTTCGCGGTCATCGCTCTGGTGGAGGATCCGCCGTGGGCCAAGGCCAAATCCAAGGTGTCAACCGACTATATCGGGATCGGCCTCATCGCCATCACGTTCGCATGCTTTCAGATCATGCTGGATCGGGGAGAGGACGATGACTGGTTCTCGTCGGGCATCATCCGAACCTTTGCCATTCTGGCGGCGGTGGGCTTGGCGACCGCCATTGCGTGGCTTCTCTATAGCCGCAAACCGGTGGTGGAGCTGCGGGTGTTCAAGGATCGAAACTTCACGTTGGGGTCCATCGCCATCGCGTGCTTCGCCACGCTCCTGTACGGCAGCGCCGTGATCGTCCCGCAACTGGCGCAACAGCACCTGGGCTACACGGCCCTGCTGGCGGGCCTCGTGATGAGCCCGGGTGCGCTCTGCGTGATCTTCCTCATTCCGGTGCTGTCGCTGGTCATGCCGCACGTGCAGACCCGCTTCATCGTCACCGTCGGGTTCATCGTGCTCGGGAGCTCGCTGCTGTACTCGCGCCACATCGCCCCGGACATCGATTTCAGACACCTGGTGGCGATACGCGCCGCCCAATCCCTGGGAATCGGCTTCTTGTTCGTGCCGCTGAGCGTACTTGCCTACCAGACTGTGCCGCGGCGGCTGCAGGGGGACGCGACCGCGCTGTTCACGATGTTCCGCAACGTCGCGGGCTCGGTCGGCATCTCATTGTCCACGGCCATGATCACCTCGCGAACCCAGGTTCATATGGCCTATCTGTCGTACCACATGACGAACGCCAGTCCGAATTTTCGCAATACCATCACGCAGTTTTCGAACGCGATCCAACACCTCGGCTCCTCGGCCGCGGCGTCGGCGCAAAGCGCGCTGGGGCAGACCTATCAGATGCTGATCGCGCAGGCGGGGCTCCTGGCATACAAGGATGTGTTTCTTTATTGCGCGCTGCTCGCGTTCGGCTTCGTTCCGTTCACGTTCTTTTTCTCGCCCGTGAAAAAGGCGGGCGGCCCCGGGGCGGGTCACTGATGCGCGCCGCCCCCGCGATGGCTGCAGCGGCGCTTGCCGCCCTGCTGCTCCAAGCATGCAAGGTGGGACCGAATTTTCAGCGGCCGCAGGAGCCTGTGCCGGAGCATTATGCCGGTGCGGCCGTTGCGCCGCGGCTCTCGGGCGATCAAGAGCCCCCCTCGCTTTGGTGGCATGAGTTTCACGACGCGGAGCTCGACAAGCTGATCGATCAAGCCGTGGCCGGGAATCTCAATCTCAAGGTGGCGTACTTGAGGATCGTCGAGGCTCGCATGCAGGTGCAGTCGGCTCGCGCGCAAGGTTTGCCGAGCCTGAATGCATCCGCGTCCTACAACCGCGAGCAACTGGGGTTGGCAGGGATACTCAAGAGCAAGGGGATCGGTGATTCCGGTCCGACCGCCTCGGGCGAGGCACAGCAGCTGATCACCTCGCTCGAGCAGCCCGTCAACCTGTATCAGCTCGGCTTCGACGCCTCGTGGGAAATCGATCTCTTCGGCAAGGTGCGCCGTCAGGTCGAGGCTGCGAATGCTCAGAGTGCCGGCGCGGTCGAGTCGAGGAACGATATGCTGATCTCGCTCGAGGCAGAGGTTGCGCAAACCTATTTTCAGCTGCGGTCGGCACAGGTATCGAGACAGGTCACGCTGGAACTCATCGGTGCCCAGCGCGAGATCGCCGATTTGACCCAAAACCGGCACGAGCACGGTCTCGCCGGCGAACCCGACGTCGATGCCGCGAGGGCCCAGCTCACCAGCCTGCAGGCCGAACTCCCGGCCTACGAGCAAATGATCTCGAGCTCGAAGCACGCGCTCGCGGTGCTCACCGGGCAGGATCCGGAGGCGATGGATGCGGAATTCGGAGCCGAAGGAGCGCTGCCGTTGATTCCCGAGATGATTCCGGTCGGTGTGCCATCGACGCTCGCGCGCCGCCGGCCGGACATCCGCAACGCGGAGACCGCGCTGCATGCAGCCACCGCGCAGATCGGGGTATCCGTCGCCTCGCTGTTTCCGGACGTCTCGCTCGCCGGAACCTACGGACTGCGCAACATCGGCACCCGCTACCTGTTCGATTGGGCGAGCCATTTCTACACCTTCGGTCCGACCGTCTCGTTGCCCATCTTTCACGGTGGTGCGTTGGTCGCGAACGTGCGTTTGTCGCGCGCGCAATCGGCGGAGGCGGCGCTGAGCTATCGCCAGACGGTCCTCGGCGCGCTGCAGGAAGTGGAGGACGGGCTCAGCACATTGACCCAAGATGCGGCGCGCGTGGCTGCGCTCGCGGACACCGTCGGCGCCGACCAACGGGCGGTCGAGGTTCAATTGGACGCCTATCGTCACGGGGTCATCACCTATATCACGGTGCTGACCGTCCAGCTGCAGGCAGCCCAGGCGCGCGAGCAGTTGGTACAGGCGCAGTCGACGGAAAGCACGGACCTCGTGAAGCTCTACAAGGCGCTCGGTGGCGGATGGGAGCACGCGCCCAAAGTGGTCTCGTCGACCGATTCGGGGACCTGAAGCCCCCTCGAGTCCACACAATCGGCGGCGCCGGTGCGTATCGCGCTCGACGCGCTCTGCGCGGTTGCGATACCGTTGGCGCCCTCATGCGCTCCCATCCCGGCTTGTTTCTCGCTCCCGGCATCGACGTTGCCGTCTATCTGCTCGCCAACGGGCTCGGCGGTGTATCGCCCGAACGCGCCCAGATCCTTTCGTTCGCGGCGGCGGTGGCCCTCGGCTATCTCCCCTTGCTGCGGGCGCATGCGGAAATGAAGTCTCGCGGGTGGAGCGGCGGCCTTGCTCTGCATCTCGCGGTGGCGACGCTGATCGCCTTCTTCGTGCGCAGCGGCGTGCTGATCTCGATGCACGGCTCAGAAGGCGCCGCCCATGCCGCGATCGTCATCGCGGCCATCGCCACGGCGCTGCTCCTGCATCCCGCTTATGCGTACTGTGCGTCCCATCGAACGTGGCGTCTCGGCAGCGGGGCGGGCTGGCAGACGGGAGCGATCGGCATCGTCATAGCGGCCGCTGCCTTGCGCCTGGTCTACAGCGGACGGGTGGAACTCCTGCCGGAAGAGACCTATTACTGGAATTACGCGCGGCATCTGGACATCGGCTACCTCGATCATCCACCGATGGTCGCGTGGTTGATCGCTGCGGGAACACGGATTTTGGGCGGTGGGGAAATCGGCGTACGTAGCGGCGCGCTCTGCAGCGGGGTAATCGCCACGTTCTTTGCCTACCGGCTGACCGACAATCTGTTTGGCCGCTCGAGCGCTGTGGTGGCGGCGGTGCTCGTTCAGACGCTGCCGTTTTTCTTTCTGGCCGGCCTGTTGATGACACCGGATGCGCCGCTCACGGCGGCGTGGGCGGCCTCCTTGTATTTCCTGGAGCGCGCGCTGGTGGCCGGCCGGCGCGGGGCGTGGTGGGGAGCGGGTATCTGCCTGGGATTGGGCCTTCTCTCGAAGTACACCATCGTGCTCGTCGGGCTGTCCGCGTTCATTTTTGCGATCATCGATCCGCCGGCGCGGCGCTGGCTTCGCCGCCCCGAGCCATATGGAGCCTGCCTGCTGGCGTTGGCGGTATTTTCGCCGGTGATCGTATGGAATGCCCAAAACCAGTGGGTGTCGTTTCTCTTTCAAACCTCGCGCCGCCTGGCGGACCGGCCGCAGTTCGCGCTGCATAAGCTCATCGCTTCCGTCATCGTCTTGTTGACGCCAACCGGAATTGCCGCGGCCGCGCGGGCGCTCACGCGCGGGGCGCCCGGCGGCGAGTCCGCGGCGAGCGGGGATGGGCGTCGAGATCGCGGCTGGCGTTTCCTTCAGGTGGCAACGCTCACGCCGCTGGCGGTCTTCGTGGTGTTCAGTCTCCGGCATGAAGTGAAATTGGACTGGACCGGTGCGCCGCTGCTCGCGGCAGTGCCGCTGCTCGCCTGCGGGATCGTCGAGGGCGCCCGGGTCGCGGCTGCCGGTTTTTCTGCTTTACTTCGCGGCTCCTGGGTCCCGACTCTGATCGTGCTGCTTCTGGTTTATGGTGCGGGGCTGTACGACTTGACCTGGGGCATACCTCACGTGGGATACGGCAAGCACGCGGAACTCGTGCCCGTCGGCTGGCGCGCACTCGGCGCCCAGATCGATGCGATTGCGGGGCGCGTGGGCCAGGAGGGCGGGCAGCCTCCGCTCGTCGTCGGCATGGACCGGTACGCCATCGCGAGCGAGCTGGCTTTCTACGCGCCCGACCAGGCCCGGGGCGTCGGCCGCACATCCAGCGGCCATTTGTTCGGGCAGGTCGGACTGATGTACGAGCGTTGGTTTCCGCCGGCCGTCGAGGCAGGCAGGAACCTCGTGCTGGTTGCCTGGAACCGCGAAGACCTCCTGTCGGATCGCGTCACGTCTGCCGTCGCGCGCATGGGTCCCATCGAGGAGGGACTGCTGATGCGCGGCGATGACGTCATCCGTCGCTATTACTATCGACTCGCTTACGGGTATCGGGGCGTCGGCCGCCAGGGATCCGCAGCGGATTGAAGCAGCCGGGTGTTTTTCTCCAGCGCGCCCTCGATCGCGGCCGCTTGACGTCCGGCTTCCTGCCTATTGCCTGCTTCGATCGCCTCGGTGAGTCCGGGAAACTCCAGGTGGGCGTAGGTATAGCGTGCGGCATAGAGAAGATGCTGGAACCAGGGACGGCCGGGGATTCCCTGCGGATCGAGCCAGTTGGATTCCACCTGCAGCAGTTGCTCGTTCAGGGTCTTGACGCGCCCGTCGTTCGCGTCCGCCCCGTCCGGGTGGCCCAAGGTCAGCTCGTGCAACGCTTGTCCCGCCCGCTCGAAGGCCGCGATCCTCGTCGCCAGCGGCGCGAGCAAAAGCCGGGAAGGACTCGCAACGGTCCTGCGCTCGAGGTCCGCCAAAAAACCCCGCAGGGCCGCACCGTTCGCCGCGAAATCGAACGGCAGAATGCCGGCATTCGCCAGCCTCAGGGCGACAACTCCCCAAATTCGGGTCAATGCGACGTGGTATGCGAACTGCGGATCTCCCAGGTGAGTCATCCAGAAATGGTCGTCGTAGGCCGAGTGATATACGCCGTAGTCGCCTTCGAAACCCAGGTTGATCACCGGCCGTCCCAGATGATTCAGGAAGACGGTGTGATCCGACCCGCTGCCAATTCGCGTCTCCACCAAGTCCGCATCGCTCACCGCAGACGCCGCGTGGCGGTCTCTCATCGTGGTGGCGCGCCAAGCCTCATCGAGCGGCTTGCCCGACGGTGCAAGCACGCTCTTGGCCGACTCGATCAGCATCGGAGCGAGCGATGCGACGGCCGAAGGCGCGAAGCTCAAGCCCTCCGGTCCGGCTGTTGCCGCAGCGCCGGCGACCGCCTCGTCGACGTTGATGTACGCGACCAGTTTTTTCTTGAGCTCGTCGGCAAATTGCTCCCCCCACTCGGTCGATCCGGTGAGGGCGTATTCCTCGCCATCCCAGCTGCAGGCAATCAGCGTCCGCCGGGGCCGTATGCCGCGCCGCTTGAGCTCGCCCAAGGAGCGGGTGAGCTCCAACATCGAGGCGGTGCCGCTGACCGGATCGACGCCGCCGTACACCCAGGCGTCGCGATGGTTGCCGACCAAGACCCACTCGTCAGGCAGATCGCCGCCGCGAATGCGCGCTTCCACCACGGTGTAGCGTCGCATGCGAGTGTCCATGTCGACATGCAAATGCACGATCACGCCGCCGCCGAAGCGATAGGTGATCGGTAGAGCGCCGCGCCATTCCGGCGGAACCTCCTCGCCGCTCATGTGCTCGAGCAGCGGCTTTGCATCGCGCCAGGACAGCGGCAGCCCGACGATCTTGGGCAGGGACTTCGCGTCCGCCGGCGCAATATGCCTCGCGCCGGGCACCGACGCCCATCCGGGCGTCGTGGGATCGCCGGGAACGATGTAGTCGTAGGTGATCGCGCCGTGCTGGATGTGGCTGTCGGGCCCGAACGGTCCGTCCGGAAACACCTTGCCCCGGGCATAGCCGTCCTCCGCAGGATCCGAATAGATCAATATGGCCGCCGCGCCCTCGCGCTCCGCCGTGAGCGCCTTGAAGCCTCGATAGCTGTAGGGGTTGGAGTAGCGGACGATGACCACCTTGCCTTTGACGCTGACTCCATGCTGACGCAGGATCTCGTAGTCCTCGGGATTGCCGCTGTGCGCGTAGACCAATTCGGCGCGGATGTCGCCCGAGGCCGAGTAGCCAAAATAGGCGCTGTCGATTCGAGGGTTTTTGGTGTCGGGATCGCGTTCGTAGGCTTGCTCGCGCAATGTCGCCCGATAGGCGATGGGCGCCGTCATCTCGAGGGACACGCTGCGCGGACTCGAATGCAGCACGTCGTAATGCCGCAGAGTCACGTCCTCCCAACCCTGCCTGCGCCATTCGCGCGCGATCACGTTTGCGAGACGGGTGTTCTGCCGTGATGCTGCCGGATGCGGCTGGGAGGTGAATATGCGATGCCACTCCCGCGCCTTTTCCGGCGAAGGCAGCGATTGGAATTGCGATTCGATCTCGCGTTCGCGCAGCGCATCGCGCGGCGTAAAGCCGAGAATGGAGCCCGGATCCGCATCGGCCGCGGGTGCGGCTTGCGCCGCCGCCAGAAAAGCGCACGCCATCGCCAATTTGATACGGTTCGCCATGCGGCCGATGTTTCCTCGGGTTGCAGTTCGGGCCGCACGATTCTGCGCTAAAGTAAGCCGATACCGAAGGGGGAGGGGGACGCATGCGACCCGACGTGGTGCCGCTGACGCCGGCGCAGGTACGCGGATTTTGGGCCGCGTGGCTTGGCTGGACGCTCGACGGCATGGACTCGTTCATCTTTGCGCTGGTCCTGGCGCCGGCGCTGACGGAGCTGCTGCCGAAATCCGGGATGGATGGCTCGCAAAGCCACGTGGTGTTTGCGGGCTCGGTGTTGTTTGCCGTCTTTTTGGCCGGATGGGGCTCCTCGCTGGTATGGGGGCCGCTGGCCGACCGCTGGGGACGGACCCGAACTTTGGCCGCCTCGGTCGCATGCTATGCGCTGTTTACGGGTGCGGCCGCCTTCTCGCAAAATGTGTGGCAGCTCGGGGCGTTCCGGTTTCTGGCAGGAGTGGGTATCGGCGGCGAGTGGGCGCTGGCCGGCACGTACGTGGCCGAGGTCTGGCCCGAGTCGCGCCGCAAGATGGGCGCCGGCTACTTGCAGACCGGCTACTACGCGGGATTTTTTCTCGCCGCGGCGCTCAACTTCACCATCGGCGCGAGCTATGGATGGCGGGTCATGTTTCTGTGCGGCGGAGCGCCGGTGCTGCTGTCGCTCTACATGCTGTCGAAGCTGCGCGAGCCGGATCGTTGGGTCAAGGTCTCGGAAAAATCCGCACCGCATGCGCCTTTCAGGGAAATTTTCCGCGCGACCTACCGCCGCCGAACGCTCGTCAACGCCGCCCTGGTCACGGTCTCGATCATCGGTCTGTGGGCGGGTGCCGTCTACGAGCCATCGGCGATCATCACACTCGCGAAGCAATCGGGGCACAGCGCCGCCGAGGCGGCGCGGTTGGCATCCTTCGGCACCGCCCTCTTGTCGATCGGCACCTGCCTCGGCTGTCTCGTCGTGCCGATCCTCGCAGAGCGGGTCGGCCGGCGAGCCACGCTCGCGCTGTTTTTCATCGGCATGGCGATCTGCATCTGGTTCTCCTTCGGCTGGGCGTTCTATGCGAGGGACGGCGCGCTCGCGATTTTCATCGCAAGTTTGTTCCTGCTGGGATTCTTCGGCGGCAATTTCGCAATCTACAGTTTGTGGCTGCCCGAGCAATATTCGACGGCGGTGCGTGCGACGGCGTTCGCCTTCGTCACCTCGTTCGGCCGCTTCGTCGGCGCCGGGGTCAACTTCCTGATCGGAGCCGGCGTGCATAGCTACGGAAGCGTGGGGGTTCCGGTGGCCGCCACTGCGCTCGCGTTCCTCATCGGACTTGCCGTTCTGCCGTTTGGTCACGAGACGCGAGGCGCGCGGCTGCCGGATTGAGGGCGCGGGCAACAATGGTATGTTACGCCCCCCGGCGGCGGTGCCGGGAAGGTGGAGCATCCGGACGATGAGTGCAGAAATTTCGGTGGGCCCGACCGAGGGGCTTTGGTTGGGCCTCGACACCGGGGGTACGTTCACCGATGCGGTGTTGCTCGCGGGCGGCCGCCGCGTAATCGCGAGCGCCAAGGCGCTCACCACTCCGTGGAATCTGGCGATCGGCATCGGCAAGGCGATCCGCGCCGTGCTCGAGGAATTGCCGCCAGAATCGGGTGGCAGAGATGTAAGCCTGGTCTCGGTGTCCACGACGCTCGCGACCAACGCCGTGGTCGAGAATCGCTTCAGCCCGGTGTGCACCCTGCTGATCGGGTTCGATGACGCCATGACCGAGCGTTCCGGCATCGGCAAGCGCGGGACGGGGGCGGTGGTGAGGGTCCGCGGCGGCCACAACGCGACCGGCGAGGAATGGAGCGCGCTCGACGAGGCGGCCATCGAAGCCGCCGTCGCAGCACACGAAATGCAGGTCGAGGCATTCGCGGTGGCGGCGAATTTTTCCGTGCGCAATCCGGCGCATGAGCTGCGCGCGCGCCAGATCATCCGCAACCTTTCCAAAAAACCGGTGACTTGTGCCCACGAACTGAGCTCCAAGCTCGACGCACCGCGACGCGCGCTGACGGCCGTGCTCAATGCCCGCCTCACGCCGCAGATCCGCCATCTGATCGAGGCGTTGTCCGAAGTGCTCGTCGAGGAGTCGATCGATGCGCCGCTGATGATCGTCAAAGGCGACGGGTCGCTGATGAGGGCGCAAGTGGCGCTCGAATATCCGGTCGAGACCATTTTATCCGGGCCCGCCGCGAGTGTCGTCGGTGCCGGATTTCTGACCGGCATCGCCGACTTCGTGGTGTCCGACATGGGCGGCACCACCACCGACATTGCCGTCGTATCGAACGGGCGCCCCGCGGTGCGTGCCGAGGGCGCCCTGGTCGGCGGCTGGCGCACGATGGTGCAGGCGGTCGATGTGCGCACCAGCGGTCTGGGCGGAGACAGCGAGGTATTCTTCGATCGTCAGATGCGGCTCCACGTCGGCCCGCGCAAGGCTATGCCGCTGTCATTGTTGGCGCATACGTTCCCGCAGACGCTCGAGCAACTGCGCGCCTTGTCGGAGCTTGCGCACCTGCCGGAATTCGCGACCCAATTCGCCTTTCGCAACCCCGACCGGGATGCACCGGCGCATCTTTCGGCCACCGAGAAACGGGTATGGGAGGCGCTGGGCCGGGAGCCTAGCCAGGTGTCAACCATCGTGCGCAATGCCTCGGGTCTCGAAGCGTTGCGGCGCTTGGCCGACGCGGGCCTTGCGACCATCGCCGGTTTCACTCCGAGCGATGCCATGCACGTGCTCGGCCGGCAGCAAGGGTGGAGCCGCGAGGCCGCGGAGTGCGGTGCGCGCATCCTGGCGATCGAAGAACGCAACGCCCGGGCGGCGACGGCGGCGGTATCGGCGGCTGACCTGTGCGCGCGCACGCATGAGCATGTGGTGCGCGAGACGGCCCGAGTGCTTTTGGCCGCTGCGCTCGCCATTGATCCGGGGCTCGAGGCGACGCCGGCGGGCTGGGGCGTGCTCGGCGACCGGCTGTTGGAGGCCGTTTGCGCCGGACGGGGCTTCTCGACCCTGCTGCACGCCGGTATCGGACTCGCGCGGCCGCTCATCGCGATCGGCGCACCGGTGGGTGCGTACTATCCGGAGGTAGCCCGACGGCTCGGCTCGCCGCTCTCCATCCCCACACATGCTGCGGTCTGCAATGCCGTGGGTGCGGTCGCCGGCGTCGTGTCGCAGACCGTGGAAATCCTGGTGAATCAGCCGACGTTCAACGTGTTCCGGGTTCACGATCCCGCGGGCAGCCGCGACTATTCCGGCGCCGAGCCCGCACTCGAGCATGCGCATCGGGTCTCGCGCACGCTGGCCCTGGATGCCGCGCGCCGTGCGGGCGCCGCAGATCCGCACGTCGCGACCGAGGTGATCGAGAAGCGGGCGCAGGTGGGCCCCGGCACGGATTACCTGGCAGAGGCTCTGGTGCGGTCCACCGCCGTCGGAAGGCCGATCGTATCGCATTAACGCATGCCGACCGGGGAGGCATATCGAAAAAATCTATCGCGTGGTGCGCGCAATAGCGGCGCATCACGGCGCAGCGCAGGGTGTTGTTCCCTATAATCGCCCACGCTCGATACACGCGGACCTTTGGGATCGCCGCCTCCCGACCAGAAGAGCTCCTCCAGTATGAAATCGCCCGACGAGACCAGCGCCCGACGCAGCCGCCGCCGGCCCGGCAATGCGGAAGTCAGCCACGCGGTCTTCGACCGCACGCGGCCCTATCGCCACCTGCGCAATCCCTTCACGCCGATGAAGGTGTTCTCGGACGATCAAGTGGCCGCCATTCACGAGGCGGCGCTCTCGATGCTCGAGACCCAGGGGATGAAGGTCCTATCGGCAGATGCTCGGGTCCGCTATGCGAAAGCCGGCGCTTCGGTCGACGAAACGACGCAAATGGTTCGGCTCGACCGCGGCCTGGTCACGGCCGCGCTCGCCACCACGCCCAAAGAGGTGACGCTGCACTCGGTCGATCCCGAGCGTCACGTGCCGCTGTCGAACGGATGCGTCGCGTTCGCCCCGACCTCGGGTCCGCCCAACATCATGGATACGGCGCGCGGCCGGCGAGCGGGGACGTTCGAGGATTTTTGCAATCTGATGAAGCTCTGCCAGAGCTTCGAGGTGATCCACGTGCTCGGCGGGGCGACCGAGCCGCAGGATCTTGCCGTGCAGTTTCGTCATCTGCACGTCACGCGCGCGCAGCTCATGCTGACCGACAAGATCCCGTTCATCTTTTCACGCGGCCACGGCCAGGTCGCGGACAACTTCGAGCTCATTCGGCTGGCGCACGGGATATCGCCCGAGGAGTTCCGCTCGCGCCCGTACGCATACACCATCATCAACACCAATTCGCCGCTGCAGCTCGACGTGCCCATGGCGGACGGCATCATCGATTTCGCCATCGCGGGCCAGCTGCTCATCATCACGCCGTTCACCCTCGCCGGAGCGATGGCACCGGTGACCATCGCGGGGGCGCTGACCCTCGCACATGCGGAATGTCTGGCGGGATTGACGCTTGCACAGATCGTCCGACCCGGGGCGCCCATCGTCTACGGCAGCTTCACCTCGAACGTCGACATGAAATCGGGGTCGCCCGCCTTCGGCACACCCGAGTACGTGAAGGCGGCATTCGGCGCGGGCCAACTGGCGCGGTTCCTGGGATTGCCGTGGCGGTCCTCGAACGCCACCGCCGCGAACACCCCGGACGCCCAGTCCGCGTACGAATCGCAGATGAGCCTCTGGGGGGCGCTGTTCGGCGGCTGCAACTTCGTGCTGCACGCGGCCGGCTGGCTCGAGAGCGGCCTCACCACCTCGTACGAGAAATTCATTCTGGACATAGAAATGCTGCAGATGTTCGCGGAGGTGTTCCAGCCGGTGGGGGGCGGGCCTGCCGATATCGCCCTGGAGGCGGTCGCGGAAGTCGGCCCCGGGGGCCATTTCTTCGGCTGTGCCCATACTATGGAGCGCTACCGCAGCGCCTTTTACGCGCCGCTCGTCTCCGATTGGCGCAATTTCGGCAGCTGGATGGACGATGGCGGCAAGACGGCCACGGAGCGAGCGAGCGGTATCTGGCAGGGCACGCTCACACGTTATGTCGCTCCGCCACGCGAGTCGGCGGTGGTCGAGGCGCTCGATGCCTATGTGGCCAAGAGGACCGAAGAGGGCGGCGCGCCGCCGGTAACTTGAGCCGCTTGCACGTCGTCCCGCTTAATCCGATCATGTCGCTTCCGGACACGCCGCCGTCGCGATATCACAAGTCCCTGAGGCAGCGGGGACTTAACATGGCGCGCTGTCAAAGCGCCTAAGCTGCCGTTGCTGCTCGTAAAATAACCCTGGAGTAACTAGATGTCAGAGCCGAGCGAAGCCGAGTTCGACCTGAACTCGCTCAATGACGAAGAGCTCACCGAACAGGTGCATGACGACCTCTACAACGGCTTGAAGCCCGAGGTCGAGAAGGCTACCCATATATTCCTGAAGCGGGGTTGGTCCGCGGAGAGAGTTCTGAACGACGCTCTGGTGGAAGGCATGCGCATCGTCGGCATCGACTTCCGCGACGGCATCTTGTTCGTGCCCGAAGTGCTGCTGGCCGCCAACTCCATGAAGGGCGGCATGGAGATCCTGCGGCCGCTGCTGGCCGAGACCGGCGTCGAGCCCATCGGCAAGATCGTCATCGGGACCGTCAAGGGCGACATTCACGACATCGGCAAGAATCTGGTCTCGATGATGCTCGAGGGCGCGGGCTTCGAAGTCATCGATCTCGGCATCAATAATCCGGTCGAGAAATACCTGGCCGCACTCGAGAAGCACAAGCCGGACATTCTCGGCATGTCGGCGCTCCTCACCACCACGATGCCGTACATGAAAGTGGTGATCGATACCTTGAAGGAGCGCGGCATCCGCAACGACTTCATCGTGCTGGTCGGTGGCGCGCCGCTCAACGAAGAGTTCGGCAAAGCTGTGGGCGCCGATGCGTACTGCCGTGACGCCGCGGTGGCCGTGGAGACCGCCAAGGGGCTGCTGGCCGCGAAGCGCTCCGCAGCGGTCCACTGAAAGAGCGGTGAGCGCCGTGGCAACGAGGGGTCAGGGCATGCTGATCATCGCCTGCGGCGCGTTGGCTCACGAGATCACGGCGCTGCGCCGGGCGAACGGCTGGGAGCATGTGGACGTGCGCTGCCTGCCCGCGGAGCTTCACAATCGGCCCGAGCGTATTCCCGCGGCCGTGCGCGCATTGATTCAATCCTCGCGATGCCATTACCGCACGATCTTCGTCGCCTATGCGGATTGCGGAACGGGAGGTCTTCTCGATGCGGTGCTCAAAGAAGAGGGCGTCGAGCGCATTCCCGGCGCCCATTGCTACGAGTTCTTCGCCACGGGACCCAAGTTCGCGGAGCTCGCCGAGGCCGAGCTCGGGACGTTCTATTTGACGGATTTTCTGCTGCGCCATTTCGACCGCCTGGTGATCGAGGGCTTGGGGCTCGACCGTCATCCGGAACTGTTTCCGAGCTACTTCGGCCACTACAAGAAGCTGGTCTATCTGGCCCAATCGCCCCGACCCGAATCGATGGATCAGGCAAAGGCTGTCGCTGACCGAATGGGCCTTGCGTTCGAATATCATGAGACCGGATACGGCAACCTTCAGACCTCGCTCAAATCTGCCGTCGGGCGCGACGAAGCCCGGGGCGCCGAAATTCGGCGCGACGCGGAGGCCGTGACGTGGCAGCGCTGATCATCATCTCGTGGCGCGACATCCCTGCGCAGGTCATCGTCAAACGAGGCCGCGAGACCGCGAAGGTGCAGCTATCCCAGCGCTTTCAGGAAGCCGTCGACCGCGCGGCCATGCGCGCGGGCAAAGGCAGTTCCGATGCGTATCTCGCGGATTGGCAGCGCAGCGCGCCGCGCCCCTGCGGAGAGGATCTGCAGGCCGAGGCCAGCGCCGAGGCCGCCAAGCTCGAAGCCCAGTTCAGCGACGAGGATCTCGAACGGCTGATCCGGGCGAAGGGTCTGGCAGCGCCCGCTCCCGGCCCCGAGGGTTCCTGATGTACTCGGTGCGTTTGTGGTCCGTGCGCCATGCGCGGGGTTTGAACTCGTTCTATCGAGTTTTCGAGGGTGTGGTCACGCGCATTCACCCACTGTTCAAAGCGCTGGGATATGAGCGCATCGAGCGTCCGGTCGCGGCCATCGAGCGCACCGTCAAGGGCGTATTGTTCGACTGCCAGATGTGCGGTCAGTGCGTGCTGAGCTCGACCGGCATGTCATGCCCGATGAATTGTCCCAAGACACTGCGTAACGGGCCCTGTGGCGGCGTGCGCGATAACGGTCATTGCGAGGTCAAGCCCGAGATGCGCTGCGTCTGGGTCGAGGCCTATCGCGGCAGTCAGCGCATACCTGACGGCGTCGCGGCGATGGGCAAGATTCAGTTCGCCGTCGATCAGCGACTCAAGGGCCGCTCCTCCTGGCTGCGCGTGGTGCGCGAGCTCAATCCCGAGCCGGCCGTGAAGGCCGCAGCGGGTGCGAAATGAGGTTCGACGACGAGCCGGTGCCCGGCTACCCGCTGCCGATTCTCCCGGGGCATACCTCACCCGGGCGGTTCGAGCGCGTACTGCGTGCGGGAGGCTTCGCGGTGACCACCGAGCTTGCGCCGCCGGACTCGGCGGATCCCGAGGATGTTTACAAGCGCGCTCGCGTCTTCGACGGCTACGTCGATGCCATCAACGCCACGGATGGGAGCGGAGCCAACTGCCATATGTCGAGCCTCGCCGTGTGCGCGCTGCTCACGCGCGTAGGGTACGCGCCCATCATGCAGATCTCCTGCCGCGACAAGAACCGTATCGCCATCCAGGGCGATATTCTCGGCGGTGCGGCGATGGGCGTGTGCAACATGCTGTGCCTCACCGGCGACGGCGTGCAGGCGGGCGATCATCCGCAGGCGAAGCCGGTGTTCGATCTGGATTGTGTTTCGCTGCTCGATATAGCGCGCACGCTTCGGGACGATCATCACTTTCAGAGCGGCCGCAAGATCACCTACGCACCGCGGGTATTCTTCGGCGCCGCCGAGAATCCGTCCGGTTTGCCGCACGACTGGCGCGCGCTGCGGCTCGCGAAGAAGGTGGCGGCGGGCGCGCAGTTCATCCAGACCCAATATTGTTACGACATGGCGCTCCTCAAGGGCTTCATGGATCAGGTCGAAACTCTCGGCCTCGACGGCAAAATGTTCATTCTCGTGGGCGTCGGCCCGCTGCGCTCGGCGAAGACGGCGGAATGGATGCGCAAGAACGTTCCCGGCATGCACGTGCCCGACGCGCTCATCGCGCGGCTCGCGGGCGCCAAGGACCAGGCGCGTGAAGGCCGCGAGATCTGCATTGAGCTGATTCAGGAGATTCGAGAGATTCGCGGCATCCACGGCGTGCACGTCATGGCGTACCGTCAGGAAGAAACCGTCGCCGAGATCGTCGACAGGTCCCAAGTTCTCCAGGGTCGTTCGCCCTGGTATCCCGGGCGCGACGAAGCCCCCTTAGTGTCTCAAAGGACCGCTTAAAATGACCGATACCGTCATCAGTTCCGCGACCAAGGAAGTCGTCATCGGCTTTGATCGCCCGTTCGTCATCATCGGCGAACGCATCAATCCCACGGGCCGCAAGATCCTGGCCGCGGAAATGGCCGCCGGCGACTTCAGCCGGGTCGAGGCCGATGCGCGTGCCCAGGTCGAGGCGGGCGCGCACATGCTGGACGTGAATGCGGGAATACCGCTCGCCGATGAGCCGGCAATCCTCGCGCGTGCCATCCAACTGGTTCAATCGATCACCGACGTGCCCTTGTCCATCGACTCCTCCATCGTCGCCGCGCTCGAGGCGGGGCTCGCCGTCTACAAGGGCAAGGCGCTGGTGAATTCCGTGACCGGCGAGGACGAGCGCCTCGAATCGGTATTGCCCCTGGTGAAGAAGCACGGCGCTGCGGTGATCGCGATCTCGAACGACGAGACGGGCATCTCCGAGGATCCCGACGTGCGCTTTGCGGTGGCGAAGAAAATCGTGGAGCGGGCCATGGACTACGGCATTCCCGCGAGCGACGTGGTGGTGGATCCGTTGGTGATGCCGATCGGCGCCATCAACCGGGCGGGAGTGCAGGTGATGCGGCTGGTTCACCGGCTGCGAACGGAACTCAAGGTGAACACCTCTTGCGGTGCGTCGAACGTGAGCTTCGGGTTGCCGAACCGCGACGGCATCAACTCAGCGTTCCTGACGATGGCCATGTCGGCGGGAATGACCTCGGCAATCACCAACCCGCTGCACGTCGAGGTCGTCAAGGCGATCATGGGCGGGGATGTGATGCTCGGCCACGACCCGGATTGCGCGCGTTGGATCCGGCGCTTCCGCGAGGCGCCGCCCGCCGCCGCGCCCGGTACCCCGCCCGGCGAGGTACCGCGCGGCCGCCGCGAAGGCGGTCACCGCCGACGGCCGGCCTAGAGGCCCCGCGCAGCAGGCACTGCAGCATGACGGCTCGCGATCCTCTCGTGGTGTTCATGCCCTCCGGCAAGCGGGGCAACTTCCCCGTGGGCACTCCCTTGCTGCAAGCGGCCCGAAGCCTCGGGGTCGACGTGGATTCGGTATGCGGGGGCCGCGGACTCTGCGGCCGCTGCCAGGTGTTGGTCGCAGAAGGAGAGTTCGCCAAGCACGGCGTGTCCTCCTCGAGCGCAAGCCTCTCGCCGTTCTCGGAGCCCGAGACCCGCTATTCGAGGCGCCAGCCGCTCGCGGCGGGCCGGCGTCTGTCGTGTTCGGCGCGAGTGCTCGCGGATGTCGTGATCGACGTGCCTGCGAGCAGCCAGGTGCATCGGCAGGTCGTGCGCAAGGAAGCCGACGCGCGCTCGATCGAGCTCAATCCCGTGGTGCGGCTGCACTATGTGCAAGTCAAGGAACCGGACATGCACGACCCGTCGGGAGATCTGCGCCGGCTGTTCGATGCCCTGGAACAGGAATGGAGCCTCAAGGATCTGACCTGCGATTTGTCCGTGCTTCAGATGCTGCAACCCGCGCTGCGCGCCGGCAGCTGGCAAGTGACGGTCGCGGTCCACGGCGAGAAGCAAATCATCGGCGTCTGGCCCGGCCTGCACGAGACCGCCTTGGGATTGGCGGTGGACATCGGCTCCACGACCATCGCGGCACACCTGTGCGATCTCACCTCAGGCGAGGTCGTCGCTTCCGCCGGCGTCATGAACCCGCAGATCCGCTTCGGCGAAGATCTGATGAGCCGCGTGTCGTATTCCATGATGAATCCGGGCGGTGCCGCGCTCATGACGGCGGCGGTGCGCGAAGCGCTCAACAGTCTCGCGGTCGATGTGGCCAAGAGCGCCGGCGTCTCGAACGAGGACATCCTGGAAGCCACGCTGGTCGGCAACCCGATCATGCATCACCTGCTCCTCGGCATCGATCCCGTGGAGCTCGGCGGCGCACCGTTTGCGCTCGCCACCGATCAATCTTTGACGTTGCGTGCGAATGTGCTGGACTTGAAATTGCATCGCAACGCCCGTGCCTACGTACTGCCGTGCATTGCCGGCCACGTGGGAGCCGACGCGGCCGCCGTGGTGCTCTCCGAGCGTCCCGATCTCGGCCCGGAGATGACCCTCCTGGTCGATGTCGGTACCAATGCGGAGATCGTGCTCGGTAATCATCAGCGGCTGGTGGCCTGTTCGAGCCCGACGGGCCCCGCCTTCGAGGGCGCGCAGATCAGCTGCGGGCAGCGCGCAGCCCCGGGAGCGATCGAGCGGGTGCGCATCGACGTTAAGACCCTCGAGCCCCGCTTCAAGGTGATCGGCTCGGATCTGTGGTCGGATGACCCCGGATTCGAGAAGTCCATTGCGGGCATCGGCATCACCGGGGTGTGCGGCTCGGGCATCATCGAAGTCATCGCCGAGATGTACCTCGCCGGCGTGATCAATCAGGACGGCGTTCTGGACGGCCGCCTGGCCGCGCGTTCCTCACGCATCGTCGAGAACGGACGCACCTTCGCGTACGTTCTGCACCGCCAGACAGCGGGCTCCGAAATCGTCGAGATGAAGATCACGCAGAACGACGTGCGCGCGATTCAGCTCGCGAAAGCCGCGCTTTACGCGGGTATCGCGCTCCTGATGGAGCGGCTCGGGGTCGATAAGATCGATCGCATCCGGCTCGCCGGCGCATTCGGCAGCCACATCGACGTGAAGTATGCGACGGTGCTCGGGATGGTGCCGGATTGCGATCTCGCGCAGGTGCGCTCGGCGGGCAATGCCGCCGGCACCGGGGCGCGCATCGCGCTCTTGGATGCCAAATCGCGCACCGTCATCGAGAATCTCGTGAGGCGCATCGAGAAGGTCGAGACCGCGATCGAACCGCGCTTCCAGCACCACTTCGTCGAGGCGATGGCGATTCCGCACAAGACCGCACCCTATCCCAACCTGCGCAAGGTGGTCGACCTGCCGCCCCCGAAGGAATCCACCAGCCAGACGCAGACGCGCGGACGGCGCGGGCGGCGCGTCGATCCGTTGAAAGCGGAGTAAGAGGCGGCCACGATGCTGCGATGCAGTGAGCGGTGCGTCAATTGGGGCCGTATCCCATTGTCCGAGCCGCCGCGTTAGACTCCGGGTCCCCTGAAGACCACGGTGCGGATCGCCTTCGGCGGTGAACGCTGTGCCGCTGCTCAACGGCAGCAAAATGCCGGCGCAATTCGACATTCCGCCCGGTTGGAAGTTGATTCCGCCGCCCGCCAAGACTGCTGCCAAAGAGTTCACCTGCCCGAAGACCGGGTGAGAGATCAATCGATGTTGATGGGAACACCGCTTGCGCCGGCATTTGCGCCCCGACGATCCCGCCCGAATACAGGTCGTACCTTTGAAATAACGAAGGATGCCCTACGGTCTTGTAACCAAAGCGGGCGCGGCGGCGAACTAACCACCAAGGCGGGATCAATTTGCGGGAGGATCGGCTCAAGGAGTTGCTTGTCCATGGTCTTTCCGGCGACGGAGCAACCTATCGTCAATTTTTGGAGGAACTCAGCAATCATCTACGCGCCTACTTGCGCCGCCGGCTTGCAAGCCTGCCGGACGACGTAGAGGATTTGCTGCAAGAGTTGCTACTGGCGATTCACAATCAACGGCATACCTTCGACCCCACGCAGCCCCTGACGCCCTGGGTTCAGGCGATCGCCCGCTATAAACTGGCTGACTTGCATCGCCGCCGCGAGCGCAATGAGGCGCTCCAGGATCCTCTGGATGAGGACACCATGTTCACGACTGTCGACCACGAGGCAGCGGAAGCCCGGCACGACATCGAGAAGCTCCTGAACCTCCTGCCGCACCGCCAGCGGCTGCCGATACTGTGCGTGAAGATCGAGGGGGCTTCGGTGAGCGATGCCGCCAGACGCACGGGCATGTCCGAATCCGCCGTAAAAGTGGGGATTCATCGGGGACTCAAGGCGCTGGCTGCCAAGCTTCGGAGCGGACCGTGAAGACACAAAACCTGGTTTCGCTGCTGGCGAATCAAGTGGAGGCCGTCGATGCGCGGCGCGCGGGACGGCGATTGCTGATGTCGTGGGCGGCGGGAACGATGGTGTCAGTGCTGCTCGTTGCCGGAGTATTGCGGTTCAACTCCGCGTTGCCTGAAGTGGCGCAGAGGGCGATGTTTTGGGTTAGGGGCGGCTTTTGCGCGAGCCTGGCGCTGGTCGCTGTCGTGGCGGTTGGACGGCTTGGAAGACCGGCCGCCCGGCTGGCCCTCGTGCCCGTGGGCCTCGTGCTACCCGTGGTTGCAATGGGGCTTCTGGCCGTCGTCGTATTGTTGAATGCGCCGGCGCACGATCGAGTTTCACTGGTTCTGGGGCACACGGCGTTCGCGTGCCCTTGGTTGATCACCTTTCTGGCGGCTCCACCGCTCATTGCTCTGACCTGGGCATTGCGAGGAGCCGCGCCGACACGATTGCATCTGGCTGGTGCAGCGGCAGGCTTTGCCGCCGGCGCTTCTGGGGCGCTCGTCTATACCTTGCACTGCCCGGAGTTGGCTCCTCCGTTCTTCGCTACCTGGTACCTTCTCGGCATGCTCATCCCCGCCGGGCTTGGCGCTTTGCTCGGCCCGCGACTGTTGCGTTGGTAGCTCGCGGCCCGAAAAGAACGAGCCGCTGTGTAACCTTTCGCGCCCACCGAACGAACTACTTCCCGAGCCGAGCAGAATCTGCGGCTTCGTTGTCATGCTTCAGTTAGGTTTCAAGCGGGGATCTTCAATGAATCGATATCATGCCATGGGCGCTCTGTTCCTCACCGCTTCAGGCATTGCCGGCGCTCAAGACAGCCTGGCGTGGAGTGATGAGCACACGATCGTGGTGACCGCGTCGAACACGGCCGCGAACCACCTTTTGGTCTACAGCCCCGCCGGAAAGCTCCTGAAGAGCATTGCCACAGAGGGTCAGGGCGGAGTCGGCGGAAATGCCGGCGGCATTGCGCAGGATCATCGTCGATTGGCCGTGGTCAATTTCGGGTCCGGCACCGTGTCGGTGTTCGTCAAGGATCTCGATCAAGCGAATCTTCGGCTGGAGTCCGTAATACCCGCGGTCGCGAGCCCCGTGAGCGTCGCGTTTGGGGGCGATCATCTGTACATCCTGTCAACGACCCACGTCGAATCTCATTCGATTGACCGCAACGAAACGACAGGCGTCGCCGCCAGTCCGGATGGCGTCACAGGTTTGTTGCATGCCGACGGTTCTGCCGCTCAGGTCGGAAAACTTCCCGGTCAGCTGATCATCACTGAAAAAAGCAACGTGATCGAATCCGTGAATCTCAACGAATCGGGTGCCGTTCACGGCTCCGCGAGGCTGGTGGCGAATATTCCCGCCAACGTCAACGCGCCGTTCGGTCTGACGACGCGCGGCAACGACGCCTACGTTACCATCGCCCATGCGAACGAAGTGAGCCTGGTCCGCCACGATGAGGTGGTGACGGTCACGGGTTCCGGAACCCAGTCGGCACCCTGCTGGCTGGCGCTGGACGGACCCTACCTGTATTCCTCCAACTCGCCGAGTGAAACCGTGTCCCGCTACCTGGTCTATGGCGATGTCATTACGCAGCAGGTCGCGGTGGCGGCCAGCTTGGATGGCGATCCCACCGACATCGCCTACAGATCGGGGTTGGCAGCGGTCGTCGACGGGAATTCGACGCAGGGCGTCTCGCACCTGTCGACATTCCATGTCGACGAACAAGGCAATCTCTCACGCTATGGCGTCGCCACGATCAACGGCGTTGCCACGAACGGCGTGGCGATTGTGAAGCAGAACGACGATTTCCCGTACTAACGGGCCCTGCATTCATACTTGGTGGGAGCTGGCGCGGGGACTAGGGGTGCTTGAGAGTCGCATCGAGCAGCGCAATCAAGCTGCGCCAGTGCCGTTCCGCCGCATCGGCATCGTAGACCGGCGTATCGCGAAACACCCAGCCGTGCTTGGCTGGATAGGTCTCGATCCGGTAGTTCACGCCGGCCGTGTGCAATGCCTCGTCCAGCCTCGCTTTCATAGCGTCCGGGAAGGAGGCGTCTTCGATGGCTCCCGCGATGTACACGCGGGACTTGATCTTCGGTGCGAGCAGATGCGGGCTGTCGGGCGCATCCGTCGCCAGCCTGCTGCCGTGGTAGGACGCGGTGGCTGCGATGCCGTCGGGATAAGTGCCCGCGGCGGTGAGCGACATGAGGCCGCCCATGCAATAGCCCGTCGTGCCGATCTTGCCGGGCTTCACGTCGGGCTGTGCCGCAATGAAATCCAGGAACGCGCGGGTGTCCGACATGATGTTCGCGGGCGTGGCCGGAGCCATGAACTTCTCCATGAGCACCTTGCGTGCCTCAGGATCGGAGAACACCTTGCGAGGATCCATCGGCTCATAGGAACCCGAGCGGTAGAAGAGGTCGGGTAGCAGCACGAAATAGCCGTAGCCGGACAGACGCTCGCCGAGCTCGAGCATCGCGGGCCGAATGGCGAGGCCGTCCATGTAAACGAGCACCGCGGGCCATGCTCCGGCGGCCACCGGCCGATAGAGGTAGCTCGGGCAAATGCCGTCGCGGGTGCGGATATCGATTTTGTTCATCACACGTTCGAGTCGGGGAACGAGGCTTTGCGACGCGCCATGTAGTCGAGCAGCGCCTCATCGACGGATGCGTCCATCGGCGGTGCCACGTACTCGGCCAGCATTTTCTTCCAGAGTCCGTTGGCGCGCTTCGACATGTTGGTCGCGCCCTCGGCCTCCCATTGCTCGTAGCTGTTGTTGTCCGCGAGCGGCGAGCGATAGAAGGCGTTCTCGAAATTGGCCTGCGTGTGGGCGCAGCCCAGGAAGTGCTTGCCGGGTCCGACTTCGCGCATGGCGTCGAGCGCCTGGCCGTTCGCCGACAAGTCGATCCCCGCGAGAAGCGTATGCATCATCCCGGCCTGGTCCGCGTCCATCACGAACTTCTCGTAGCCCATGGACAGACCCCCTTCGAGCCAGCCCGCGGTATGGAGCACGAAGTTGACGCCGGCGAGGCAGGTCGGCAGCAACGTATTCGCCGACTCGAAGGCCGCCTGCGCGTCGGGGATCTTCGATGCGCAGAGGCTCCCACCCGAACGAAACGGAATACCGAGGCGGCGGGCGAGGGCGGCCATGGTGTAGAGCACCAACGCGGGTTCCGGCGTGCCGAAGGTGGGAGCGCCCGATTGCATGGAAATGGAGGATGCAAAGCTACCTAGGACCACCGGGGCGCCGGGATTGACCAGCTGAACGAAGGCCAGCCCCGCCAACGCCTCCGCCAGCGTTTGCGCCACGGTGCCCGCCACCGTTACCGGCGACATGGCGCCGGCTAGAATGAACGGTGTGATGATGAGCGCTTGATTGGCGCGCGCGTAGACCTTCGCGGCGCCGAGCATGGTCGAATCGTAGGTCATCGGCGAGTTGACGTTGATCAGGTTGATGATGGTGGTCTTCGGCCGACCGGTCGCCGGATCGGTGAGTTCGGAGCCGAACACGATGTTCGCCATGGCGACCGAGTCAGCGGCACGCTCAGGCGCGGTGACCGACCCCATGAAGGCTTTGTCGCTGTACTTCAGGTGGCTGTACACCATGTCGAAGTGCCGCTTGTTCACCGGCAGATCGACGGGCTCGCATATCGTGCCGCCCGAATGGTGCAGTGATGTGGACATGTAGGCGAGCTTCACGAAGTTGCGGAAATCGTCGATCTTCGCGTAGCGCCGTCCCTCGTCCAGGTTGCGTACGAACGGAGAGCCGTAGGCCGGTGCGAACACCGTGTTCTGCCCGCCGATGACCACCGATCGGGCCGGGTTGCGGGCGTGTTGGGTGAATTGCCGCGGGGCTGTTTTCTGCACCAGCGCCCGGCACATGCCGCGCGCGAAATGCACGCGCTCGCCTTTCACGTCCGCTCCCGCCGCCTTCCAAATCTCGAGCGCCTCCGGGTCGTCCCGAAAGTCGATGCCGATCTCCTCGAGAATGGTGTCCGCGTTCTGTTCCATCAACGACAGCCCTTCCTCGCCGAGGATTTCGTAATACGGAATCTTGCGGGTGATGTAAGGGATCGACGACGATGCGCGGGCGGCCCGCGAGGCGCGTTTTGCGTCTCTGCCGCTGGGCCGCCGGGCGTGGGTGGTTGGCGCTTGCTGCTCGTCCATACGTCGCTCTCCGGATTGGGTGCGGTCGCGGAATTGGTGTTATCCCCGCAGTATGGTCACTGTCGCCGCAGGCAGCTGATCAATTTGCGTCATGGACTTATCTTGATGCGCCATTTGGGGTCGACATAGGACAGCAGAGTGTGCCGCGCGAGACGTTCATCGACGAAGTCCGCGAGCCCCTCCATCACGTCATCGAGCGTCCGTGCCTCGCTGCCGAAAAGGGCCTTGATGACCTGGGGAGATTCGAGCAGTCCGTGGGGATATAGGGCGAGCAGCTGACCTCGTTGCCAACCGCCATCGGCGGGGAGTGCCGGCCGCATCGCCGGGAGCGCCGGGTGCTGAGCAGCGGCCGCCGTCACGCCGTGATGAATCTCGTATCCGTCGAAATCGAGTCCGCTCAACGGCCCCCAAAATCCCTGCAGCTCGGACAACGAATAGCGGCCGTGGCGGTAAGTTTTGGAGGGCAGGAACTCGGTGCGATAGGGCATGAGCCCGAGCCCTACCGCCCCTCCCTCCACGCCATGCGGATCGTCGAGGCGCTCGCCGAGCATTTGCAGGCCGCCACAGATGGCGAGCACGGGCTTGCCGGCCGCCACGTGCGCGGCGATGGCGGCATCGAGACCGCGGCCGCGGAGCCAGTCGAGGTCTGCGGCCACGTGTTTGGAACCCGGAAGCACCAGCAGGTCGGCCGACGCCACGGTTTGCGGCTCCCGCGCCCAGGAGAGCGATACACCGGGGATGTTTCTCAAGGGCGTGAACTCGTCGAGATTGCTGATATAGGGATAGGCAAGCACGGAGATTGAAAGCCCCGACCCAGACGGACGCGCATCGTATACCCCGTCCTCTTCGGGCAGGCCGTGATCGCGCCACATCGGGAGCACGGCGACCGTCGGAATGCCCGTGAGCTCCTCGAGCCTCTGCGGCCCCGGAGCCAGGAGCCGCTCGTCGCCGCGAAATTTGTTGAGCACGAAACCCCGGACCAATGCGCGTTGCCCGGGCGGCAACAGCTCGACCGTACCGTAAAGGTGCGCGAAGGCGCCGCCGCGATCGATGTCGCAGATGATGAGCGTCGCCGCCCCGCACGTTTCGGCGACCCGCAGGTTGACGATGTCCGTTGACTGAAGATTGATCTCCGCAGGCGAGCCGGCGCCTTCGATCACGACCACGTCGTGGCTTTCCAGAAGCTCCTCGAGGCAGCCCTTCACCGTCGGCCACAGCAGCCTCGAGCGAGAGCGCCACTCCATGCGTGCAAGATCGTCGCGCCGTTGCCCGAGCAAAATCACCTGCGATGCGGTGTCGCGCTCGGGTTTGAGCAAGATCGGGTTCATGCGCACATCCGGCACCGCCCGCGCGGCGAGCGCTTGCAGATACTGCGCGCTGCCCATCTCCCCGCCCGCCGCGACCCGCGCATTGTTGCTCATGTTCTGCGCCTTGAACGGCGCGACTTTCAACCCCTGTCGTGCGTACCAGCGGGCGAGCGCCGTGGCGAGGAAGCTCTTGCCGGCTCCACTGCTCGTACCGCACACCATCACGGCCCGTCCCTTCATGGCGCTTCGCCGGCAAATAGCGCGCCGATCGCCGCCGGGCATGAGGGGAAATACGCGTGAAAATACGAGGCGGTCAACGATCCGAGGCGATAGATGCACTCACCCTCGCCGCCGCGCGGATAGCTCATCGCCCGTGCGGCCGCGCAGACCGAGGTCTCGAACATGGAGTAATGGAACGTGTGGCCGCGGATCTCCCCGCGGCGAGTTCGCCACGACTGCAGGCCGAGTCCGGCGAGGCGCGTCTGCATGCGCGTGGCGCCTGGCAGGATCCCCGCCATCGGCCAATCGCGCCCCGCCATGTCGCGGATCGACTCGGCGAGCACCATCATGCCGCCGCATTCGGCGAGGATCGGAGTGCCGGCCGCGTGCGCGGCGCGGATCGAATCATGGAACCTGCGCGCCCGCGCCAGGGACTCGGCGTGCATCTCGGGATAGCCGCCCGGAAGAAATATTGCCTGTGCGCCCGCCGGCACCGGGTCGCCGGCGAGCGGCGAAAAAAAGATGATCTCAGCGCCCAGTCTGCCGAGACATTCGAGGTTCGCCGGATAGAGGAACGCAAAGGCAGCATCATGAGCAATCGCGATCTGCCTGCCGGTCAGTGAACGCACGAAAGGCTCCCCGCCCGGCGGGCTCTGGCGTGGTGCGGATTCTTTCGTGCGCACGTTCTGCTCCGCGGCGAGACGTCGCCAGGCCTGCGGGTCGACGCGGATGGCCTCACCGAGCTCGTCGAGCCGTTGATCGAGCTCGGGACTTTCCGCCGGCGGCGTGAGGCCCAGGTGGCGCTCGGCGAGTGCCGAGCTCTGCCGGCGCAACGTCGCGATCAGCGGCACGTCGCGCAGGGCGGACCTGATCATGGCCTCGTGGCCTTCGCTTGCGATGCCGTTCGCGATCACGCCGGCGAGCTCGACAGGTCCGAAATCGCGAAGCCCCGCGGCGACGGCGCCGACGGTCTGCGCCATTGCGCGCGCATCGATCACGGCCAACACGGGCAACTCGAAGCGGCGGGCGAGATCCGCGGTGGAAGGCGTACCGTCGTAAAGTCCCATGACGCCTTCGATCAACACCACGTCCGCCGCTTCCGAGGCCTCATGCAGCAATCGCCGGCATTCGCTCTCACCCACCATCCATAGATCGAGCACATGCACGGGATGCCCCGACGCGCGCTCCAGAATCAGTGCATCGAGAAAATCCGCGCCGACCTTGAAGACGCGCACGACAAGCCCCAAGCGCATCAGATGCCGCGCGAGCGCCGCGGTCGCCGTGGTTTTCCCCTCGCCGGAGGCGATCGCGGAGACGATGAACGTGGGTCGGCTCATTGAGGCGCAGATGGCGCCTTTAGCGACGGGCGCCAAAGACGCACGCCCCGGTCGTCGATGACGTTGACCGGTGTCTCGAAGGCCGCCGACAGCCAGTCTCCGGCGAGTGCCTCGGCGATGCTGCCGTGGCCGACGAGGCCGCGATAGCCCATCACAACGATGCGGTCGGCGGCGAGCGCCAACGACAGGTCGTGAATGGCGCTCACCACGCTGACGCTGCAGCCGCGGGCCTGCTCGCGCAACAGGCGCACGATGTCTTCTTGATGCGGGGGATCCAGATGCGTGGTCGGCTCATCGAGCAACATCACCGAGGCCTCGACGGCCAACGTGCGGGCAAGGTGCAATCGCTGACGCTCGCCTCCCGACAGGGTGGACAGCCGACGGTGCGCCCACGCCAGCGAGCCCGTCGCCATCATGGCGTGGTACATCGCTGCTTCGTCTTCGCTCTGCCGATGCGCCAGCCATCCTGAGTGTGCGAAACGCCCGAGCGCGACCACCTCCGCTCCGGTGAGATCCGTGACGGCCGAGCTTTGCGCGAGCCATGCGATGCGGCGCGCCCGATCGCGCCGCGGCCATGAGGGCAGCGCCCGGCCTTGCAGATAGATCGTTCCGGAGCGAGCCGGCTCGAGACCCGCGAGCGCTCGGAGCAGCGTCGATTTTCCGCATCCGTTGGGACCCACGATACTGGTCCAACAGCCGGGCAGAAAGCCGATGGACAAACTCCTGATCACGACGTGCGCGCCGTAGCCGACGGACAAATCACGGCATTCCAACGCCGCCGTCCCCCCGTCGACTCGGGCTTGCGGCTCAACCACGTCGGCTGCGCCGCCACAGCAGAAAGATCAGATAGGATCCGCCCACGCAGGCGGTGACCGCGCCGACCGGTAGTTCCGACGGCCGGATCACCCAGCGACTGAGCAGATCCGCCGCTTGCAAAAGGGCGCCGCCGCAGAGCGGCGCGCCGATCAACAGTTGCCGATGGTTCACGGACAAGGTCTCGCGCACGATGTGAGGTGCGATCAGCCCGACGAAGCCCACGACGCCCACCTGCCCGACCGCCGTGGCGCTCGCGAGTGAGACGATGCCGAGCAGCGTCAAGCGCAGCAGCGGCAAGGACAGGCCGAGCGATTGCGCCGTGTCCTCACCCAGGGTCAGCGCATCGAGGCCGCGCGCCAGCAGCACCGCCGGCACGACGCTCACACAGAGCGCGGCACCGAGCAGCTCCGTGGACGACCAGCTCAGGAACCCCGTGCTGCCCAAGAGAAAGGATTGCATGGTGCGCCATATCTCGGGCCGGCTGAGCACCAACAGCTGAGTGATCGACCCGAGCAGAAAGGCGACCACGATGCCCGACAACAGCAGGCTTCGCGTCTCCAGTACGCCGCGCGTCAGGCTGACGGTGAGCAACGTGGCGCCGGCCGCGCCCACGCACGCGGCGCCGGTGACGCCGAGTCTCGCTGCCCAGGCGAGACCTTCGAATGAAGCATCGGCAGCGATCAGACTCAACGTCACGCCGAGCGCGGCGCCGGAGGCGGTTCCCAAAAGGTAGGGCTCGGCCAATGGATTTCGGAATACACCCTGAGCAATGCCCCCGGCGAGTCCCAAGAGGGCCCCGGCCAACCAGGCCCCGAGCGTTCGTGGAAGCCTGATTTGCCACAGCACCACGGAGGATTCTGCATCGGGTTTGAGGAGCCAGCCGAGGGAGGTCTCGACGCTCGACGTGCCGACGATGAGACTGCCGAATGCCAGCAGCAACGCGATGGCGAGACAGCAAAGCACCCAGACGAGCAGGCGATGCTGGGCGAGCACAGCCCGGGACCCGCTGCCGAGATCCACCGCAAACGGAGGCGTCGCGCTCACGGCCACACCCGCGCGAGGCAGTCAGCCATTGCGCGCATTCCGTCCGCAATGCGTGGGCCGCCATGCACGATGGTGTCGCGAACTTCCTGCGCGAACGAGCAAAACCGGCTTTCGCGCACCGCGCGGATCGCGCCCCAGCCCGGACGGTCCGCAAGATGCGCCGCATCGGTGGACGATACGAAGATTACGTCGGGATTTTGGCGCACCACATATTCGGGATTGAGCTTTGGAAACAGTCCCAGGTTCGCCTCGACGATATTGCGCGCGCCGAGTCGCGTGATCAGCTCGCCGATGAACGATTGCGGTCCGGCGGCGTAGGGGCCCGGATCCACCTCGAAATATACCGAGGGCGCCGGGCTCCGCCGGCGGGCGATGGCCTGCTCGCCGATCGTTGCAACCTCGCCGTCGATCCGGCGGTTGAGCGCGGCAGCGCGCTCGCGCACATCGAGAATCGTGCCGATGACCGTGATCACGTGGCTGACGTGGGCGTAGGTTTGGGTATCGAGCGCAAAGGATTCCATCCCGAGCTCGCGCAGCCGTGCCGTGATTCGCTGAGAGCTCGAGAGCAGAACGAGGTCGGGATGGAGCCTGACGATCGCCTCGATCAGCGGATCATCGAGCCCGCCGGTCTTCGGCAGCGCCTTCACCGATTCCGGCCAGTTCGAATAGCGGTCAGTCGCCACCAAGCGCGCGCACTCGCCGAGCGCACACACGGTTTCCGTCAGGCCCGGAAGCAGGCTGATGATTCGCTGTGGCGAACGCGCGAGTGTGATCTCGTGATGCAAGTCGTCGTGCACCACGATCGGTTCGGCGGTCGGGACTTGAGCTGTGGCTGCGCCGCGCAAAGTCCCCGGGGCAGCGATGGCGAGCGCGAGGCCGCAAGCCGACGTGCAGGCTGCAATGATGCGGCGCACGCTTCTACAGTTTTGCGTGCAGGCCCAGGAACGCGGTACGACCCCACGTCCCATACTGATAAATGGTCTCGTACCACTTATTGGTGGCGTTATCGATCCGGGCATAAATCTCGAGCTTCTCGGTCAGCGGATACGAAGCGCGCAAATCGAGCAGAGTGTACCCGCCCAGGCGCACGATCGCCGTGGGGTAGACGTTGAAGTTTTGGTCGAAGCTCGGCCCACCGTAACGCGCTGCAACGGTTGTCTTCAGGCTTTGGGGCCAGGTATAGCTCAACGAGAGATTGGCAGCATCTTCCGGACGCCGGTAAAGCTGTTGGCCATAGGTCGGGGATCCCGGAGTTTCGTCATCGGTCTTGATATGCGAATAATTGGCCGATATTGCAACAGCGGAGGTCAGTGACGCGGAGGCCTGCAGCTCGACACCGCTCGCCTTGGCGCGATCCACATTGGCGTAATAGCCGACACCCTGGCCAAGGGTGCCGCAGAGCGGGCTGCCGGGACAGTTCTCGAACTCGATCAGATCCGCAAAATGAGTCAGGAAATAGGTTGCAGAGAGGGTCACCCGATCGCTCCATAGGTGCTGCTCCACGCCGGCATCGCCGCCGGTGGATTGTTCGGGTTTGAGCGTGGTGTTGCCGTATGGGCTGTAGAGCTCATAGAGCGAAGGCGCCTTGTAACCCTGGCTCCAGCTCGCGCGAAGCACGGTGGATGAGGGGAGAGCCCAGGCAACCGCGGCCTGCCCCGTCTCGTGCTGGCCGAAGCTGTCGTAGTGGTCATGCCGTTCTCCCGCAGTGAGGGTCAGGCCAGAAATCACCTCGCCTTGCAGTTGCACGTATTCCCCGACTTGACCGGTTTGATCGTGGGTGGGCGCAGACGGCGTGATGGCAGAATCTGACCAGCTCTTTTCTTGCTGCACGCCGAAGACGGCCTGATAGCCTTCGGCAATGGCCCAGGTGCCCTGATACTCCACCCGGCTATTGTCGCCCCTGTAGCTATCGGTTTGGGTAATCGGATCGACTGCGCTGTTGTAGTCCGAGTGCTGCGTCGTCGTGTATTCATAGGCCAGACGATTCTTCAACTCGAAGATATTGAAATTGAGGCCGGTGTAGTCGAATAGCTGGCGCACGTTTTCATATTGCGGGAAATTGGCGAGCAAGAAGGTAGTGGGTGAGTAGCCATCGTAAAACACCCTGCTCTCGGTCCAATAAGCGCGCTCATCGAACTGCACGTCGGGGGTGAAATCGTAGGTGGCGCGTCCGGATACCACCGAATCGTGAAAGGGATTCGGGGTGGTGCCGCCATATCGCTGATCGAGTTCAGGCACGCTGTCGGTCGCATAATAGGTGGCGCCGACCCGGAAACTCCAATTATCGAATTTGCCGCCAACCCCGCCTTTCGCGAGGGCTGTGCCGAGGCTCCCGCCCTCGGCCTGCACATCGGCGCCGAGTCCCGGCTCGGGTTCGGTGGTGATGATATTGATCACTCCGCCGATGGCCTGACTGCCGTAAAGGGTGGACTGACCACCGCGTAAAATTTCGATGCGCGAGGTATCACCGACCAGCAGATTGCCGAAATCAAAGTTGCCGCCAATCAAGGACGGGTCGTTCAATACGACGCCATCGATGAGGACCACGGTGTGATCGGAGTCGGCGCCCCGGATAAATATGCTCGTCGCATTGCCTGGGCCGCCGCCGCGGCTGAAGGTGATGCCGGGGGTCGTTGCGAGCAGCGTGCTCAGGTCGACTTTCTGGCTGTCTTGGATAGCTTGCTGGTCCAGCACCGTGACCGAGTTGCCCACCTTGGACAAGGGCTGCGGCGCGCGGTTGGCCACGACGACCACCTCGTCCAATGAGTCGTCGCTGCTCGAGTCGGCGGACCATGCGGACGGCGCGATGATGATATTGAAAGCAATGAGCGCGCACAGCGCCAACGCGTATGGATAACGCAAGGTTTGGGTATTCAAGGCAAGCTCCCCGATGACGATGATCCAAATGACCGCGCTCAACGCGCAGTCATCTCCGTCGCCACTAGGGATGGTCCTCTCGCTCAGCACACCCCGGCTGTTCGATGGGCGACCACGACAAGCAGGTTTCCTGGCTTGCGGCTTTGGAAGTCCCTGCGTCACCTTCCCGGATCTTCGATCCAGTGGTCTTCGATGCAGGGCGCACCGCTCACAGTTGCGGGGGCAGCCCGGGCTTTGAACCCGAGTTCCCTTTAATCCCCGTCAGGGGAACTTGTTGTGTCTCCTTACGTTGCAACAATCCCTTGCGTAGGTCAACAGCACAGTGGTCACGTGCCGGTTGATGGGCGTTCTGATTCCGTTATTCGGAAGCAGTGTCTCTCAAAAGACCCCTTTACTGAAATGGGGAGGCGTGTTCTGATCGACGCCGCCGACGGGGGAGCCATCGGCCATTACCCGCCTTCTGCCGCCGATCTCGGCAATGCGAAAGAGCGCCAGACTCAAAACGCCTGATTGATTTCCGCGAACAATCCACGCCGCGGCCCGTACTGGGGAGCAAATTCTCCGACGCCGGTCGCCGCCCGCAGCACATAGCTGCGATCGAACAGATTGACGATGCTCAAGCGCAGCGTCAAAGGTTTCCGCGAATCGTGCCACGGGTCGAAATATCGGGCTATCGCGCCGTTCCATTGCGTGTAGCCGGGAGTGTGCTGCTCGTTGGCAAAGCCCTCGCGCAGCCCGCTGCCATAGATGCCATCGATGCTCGCGAACAGGCTGTGCCAGCGGTAGGAGGCGCCGGCCGAAGCGGTGACCGTCTGAGCATCCGAGGCGTAGGTGTAATTGCCGGCCAGATAGGCGAACTCCACCGGATCGCCGATCAGATACTGATGCGAGATGACATTTTTCACCTTGCTGGTCTCGCCGGATACGTTCGCGTACGCACGCAACCCTCCTTGAACGAAATTGATCTTGAATTCCGCTCCCCGGCTGAAGCCCCGGGCGTAGTTGAACTCATCGAGCACAACCGCCTGGCCGAATTGCCCATCGTCCAACGTATCGGTCGAACGCTTGTAATAGACATCGAGGCCGAAGGTGAGGCAGGAGAGAAGTTTCTGGTCCACGCCGAGGTCGAAGTATGTGGCGCGCTCCGGTCGAGCCGGGTCATCGAGCGGTATCAATGCCTGCTGGGTCGTGTGTTGGAACAATGCCAGGTTATTGGGCGTTGCCTGAGCCTGCATCGGCGGAGTGAAGTAGCGCGACACCCCTGCATGCAGCGTCGTGTCCGCGACAGGCCTGAACAGCACGGCGATGCGCGGACTGAACTGATTGGCCGACACGAATTGGTTCATCTGATCGAAGCGCAACCCGGTGTTGAGAGTCACAGACGGGCTCATCCGCCACTCGTCTTGGATGTAGCCTCCCGCGGTCCAGCCGGTCTTGGGCGTGTAGTCATTTAATGTGACGGGCGTGGGCAACGGGTTCCCATCGGCGCCCAGCGGCAGCACGGTGGACAAGTCCCTGACCCGCGTCTGCTCGACGTTCGCCGTCAACCCGGCGCGAAAGGTGTGCGCATCGCTCAAACGGTCGGCGGCGTCGAATTCGAGCCCGTTGACCAGGCTCTTGCGGACGACGTTCGATGCAACATCGTTGAAGACGAGGTCGCCGTACAGGTCGGGAACGAAGTCGACGGTGGCGTAGCGCGTGGAGAAGGAGACCTGCGTATCGACGTTGTCATCGTGCGTCTGCAGCGCTACGACGCCAAAGAAAAACCTGTCGGTTTCGGTCTCGTCGAGGCTGGTCGATGACAGAGTGGTGGGGCCGAAATCCCCCAGCGGCTGCTGGCCCTCGACATCCGGGATCTGAAAATGGCCGACGAAGCCGCCGGCCATGTAAGTCAGTCGGCTTGAATCTCCAAACAGGGTCGATCCGTATCCGAAGAATTTTTCCTGCGTCGTGCGGTCGTGGATGGGGTTCTGCATCGGCGTGGCATTTTCGAGCCCCTGATCGCTCTGCAGGTACCGGCCTGTCAGGAAGTATTGCGTCTGTCCGGCGCTGCCGCCGTACTCGATGCTCGGGCTCACCGTTGCCCAACTGCCGCCGTAAATGTCCAAGTTGCCGCCTGGATCGAACTCCCTCTTCGTGGTGATATCGACCACCCCCGCGGTTCGCAGCCCGTATTGGGCAGGCAGCGTCCCATCGAGCAGGCCGAGGTTGCCGATGAAGCCGGTCTCCAATACGGGACCCAGCGCGGAGACGCCGTCCGGAAGCTGAATGCCGTTGATGCGGAACTGGGCGTTCGAATACTCGTTACGGATGTGGAAGTCGGGGTTGCTGATCGCCGAATCGTACGACACGCCGGGGAGCTGAAGGAGCACCTTGTCTATCGGCGTGTTTTTCCCTTGCGGCAGGGTTTGGAGAGCCGCCTGATCGATGTTGTATGCGGTAGCCCCCAGTTTGGGCAATAGATGATTGTCGCGTGCTTCATCCAGCTCCTTGTTCGCCTTCCAGAGAGTCTCGGCGAGGCGGTGACCGCTGACCACGATCGGACTCAACTCGGAGTCGGGGGGTGCGCTTTCCGCAGCGGAGCTGCCTGCCGCCAGCGACTGCGCGGGCGCAGGAATGGCCGCGCCTGCCTGGAGCGCGGCACCCAGGGCAAATCCTAAAAGGCGTGAGCATCGGGAACGCATCAGATACGAATGATAATCGTTCTGCGAACGAGAGTCATTCGCATTTGTAGCTGACCGGGGCTCCGGCCGCTCCCGGGGATGCCGCGAAACCGCTAGAATCGCCTTATTGAACGGACGAACGGCAGCGAGGCTTCCCGATGAGCGAGGTTGAAACCAAGGTCGCACGCGGCGGCGCCCGCGCAGCACGGCGCGCGGCGCGAACGGCGCCACTTCCTGACAGCTTGCGTCCCGTCCGCCCGGGGATGACCGGCGGCCGCTACAAGCCGCTGTCCGAATCGGACGTGCTTCGCATCCATCATGCGGCTCTCGACGTGCTGGAGAACATAGGTCTCGCGGACGCGACGCCGGGCGGCATCGAATACATGACCGCGGCGGGCGCCAAGCTCAATTCTGCGGGGCGGCTGATCTTCCCACGGGCCCTGGTCGAGGATACGGTCGCACGGGCGGCGCGGCATTTCGTGCTGCATGCTCAGGATCCGAAGCACGACATGGAGCCCTGGGGCTCGCGGGTCTATTTCGGCACTGCGGGCGCCGCCGTGCACATCGTCGACGCCAAGACCGGTGTCTATCGGGATTCGACCACCAAGGATCTGTACGACATTGCCCGGGTCGTCGACACGTTGGAACATCTGCATTTCTATCAGCGATCGGTCGTCTGCCGCGAGGTCGCGACTCCGCTGGAAATGGACATCAACACCGCGTACGCCAGCGTCGCAGGCACCACCAAGCACGTCGGCACGAGTTGGGTCCAGCCGCAGCACGTCGAGGCCAGCCTCGAGATGTTTCACTTGATGGCGGGCGGCGAGGACAAGTGGCGTGCCCGCCCGTTCGTCAGCCAGTCCAATTGCTTCGTGGTGCCGCCGCTCAAGTTCGCCTACGACGCATGCTTGTGCCTGGAAACCGCGGTGCGTGGCGGAATGCCGGTACTGCTGCTCTCGGCGGGCCAAGCCGGCGCGACCGCGCCCGCCGCGCTCGCCTGCGCTCTCGTGCAGGAGGTGGCGGAATGTCTGGCGGGCCTGGTGTACGTCAATGCGGTGAAGCCCGGTGCGCCCGCGATCTTCGGCACCTGGTGCTTCGTGTCGGATCTTCGGACCGGCGCGATGTCGGGAGGCAGTCCGGAGCAGGCGCTCCTGTCTGCCGCGAGTGCGCAGCTTTCCCAGTTCTACGATCTGACCGGCGGTACCGCCTCAGGGATGAGCGATGCCAAATTGCCGGATATGCAGGCCGGCTACGAGAAAGCCTACAACCATGCGTTGGTGGGAAATGCCGGCGCCAACTTGATTTACGAGTCCGCCGGCATGCTCGCGAGCCTCCTCGGGTTTTCCATGGAGGGTCTGATCATCGACAATGATGTCATCGGCGCCGTCCAGCGAACCATCAAGGGGGTCGAGGTCACCGACGAGTCGCTGTCGCTCGAGACGATGCGCAAGGTGTGTCTGGAGGGGCCGGGCCATTACCTGGGCTCCGACCAGACGCTGCATCTGATGCAGCGAGAGTACATCTATCCGACCGTGGGCGATCGCACCAGTCCCAACGAGTGGGTCGATCAGGGACGACCGACGGTGGTGGAGCGCGCCGCGCGCAAGCTCGAGTCGATCCTCGCGAGCCACTATCCGACGCACATCCCGGACGCTGTAGATGCGGCCATCCGGGAAAAGCTGCCGATTCGCCTGCCGCGGGAGGCGATGCGCCCACGCGGATGAGGACGCCGTTCGGGCGGCCCGCTAGGCTTGAGCCCAGACGACGGGAAACAACGGATGCGCCATCTCGGCGCCGGGCGGCAATTCTTCGGTGAGGCCGGGGAAATGCGGCGAGGTCCTCCAGGGCCGCGGCGCGTGGCGGATATCATCGCCGATGAAGCGCACGGACAGCACGCGCCGCCGGTGCACGCCGCTCACACCCGGCGCACCGTGCAGCGCCAGCATGTGGAAGAAAATCACATCCCCGGTCTCGAGCGCCCAGGAAATGATGGAAAAGGCTTCACGGTCCGCATCGATGTCGGGCAGTTCCGCGAGACTACCCTCCGGAAACCAGCGAGCCTGATTGTCGAGGAACGTGCGTGGCATGCGCCAGGGCCCGCGATGCGATCCGGCAATGAACTCGAGCGAGGATTCGAGCGGCACCGGATCGATGGGAAACCACATGCTGGCGCTCATCTGCCCGTCGATGTTGTAGTAAGGCTGGTCCTGGTGCCAGGGCGTGCGCTGTCGCGTCCCCGGTTCCTTGACGAGCAGATGATCGTGATGCAGCCGAACGGTCGAGGCGCTCATCAATTGAGCGGCCGCCGACGCGGCACCCGACTCGAAGATGAGATCGCGGTACTCCGCGATGCGCTGCCAGTTGCAGAAATCCTGAAAGAAAAAACCGGGGTCGTCGGGCCGGCTTGCGACCTTCGCGTTCGTGCTCGGCGTGAGCATGTTTTGCTCGATCCCGCGCTCGGCCGCCGCAATTTCCTCCGCAGAGAACAAGCCGCGGATACATACCGCCCCATCGCGTGCGAATGCCGCCCGATCGTCGGCGCCAACTTCAAATTGCTTCATGGAAGGCTCCGCTGGCGAATCTTGCAGGAAACACTAGTGTAATATGCGAATCGCTGCGTGATCCTTAGAGTTTTAGATTCATGCACTACGAGCTCTATTATTGGCCGACGATCCAGGGGCGGGGCGAGTACGTCCGCTTGGCTCTGGAGGAGGCGGGCGCCTCCTACCGCGACGTCGCGCGTGAATCGGGACGGCGCGCGGGGGTGCCGGCGCTGCTGCGATCTCTCGACAGCAGCCGGGTCGACCGGCCGCCGTTCGCGCCGCCTTTCCTCAAATCGGGAAGGCTCGTGATCGGTCAAACCGCGAACATCCTGCTCTATCTGGGTCCTCGCCATGGCCTCGTACCGAGAACCGAAGCCGCGCGCCTCTGGGTGCACCAGCTTCAATTGACGATCGCGGACTTCGTGACCGAGATCCACGATACCCATCATCCGATCGCGAGCGGCCTGTATTTCGAGGAACAGCGAAAGGAGGCGAGGCGCAGGGCGGCGGATTTCTTGATGCACCGTGCGCCGAAGTATCTAGGCTACTTCGAGTCGCTGTTCGTGAGTCGTTCGTCGCGCGGCGGTTACGTGCTCGGCACGAAATTGACGTACGTCGATCTGTCGCTTTTTCAAATCGTCGCCGGCTTGAGTTACGCCTTTCCGCGGGCGATGGCAAAGTCGGCACGGCGTTATCCGCGCCTGTTCGCCTTGCATGAACGTGTCACGGAGCGGCCGCGGATCGCAGCCTATCTTGCTTCGCCGCGCCGCATTCCGTTCAACGATGAGGGGATCTTCCGGCACTATCCGGAACTCGACTCGACGCCGACGAAGCGGGCAAAATCCGGCTGACGCGTGAGCCTCGCGGCCCGGCGGCGTGAGCGGCGGATCACCAGCCGAAATCGATCTGCCGGGTGTCTCCGATCACCTTTGCGAAGTCGAGACCCAACGTCTCGAGCACGGGCTCCGCGACCGGCCGCACCTGTTTCTCGACGTAGTGTTCCCGATCGATCGGATGGGTCAGGTTGTCGAGGGGCTCGGCGCCTGCGGTGGTCACGAGATATCGAATGGAGCGGCCGAGAGGCAAGCTCGATTTGCGGGCGGCGGCGACGTGCGGAGGAGTTGTTGCGGTGTAATCCTCGGTGTCCTTGCGCAAGTTCTTGTGATAGACCAGCTCGCCATCGAAGTCGCCCCTGCGCACCCGGGCCACGATCTGCGCGAGATAGGCGTCCACGGGTTGATCGGTGAACAGCCGCTGGTAAAGCTCGCGCTGCACCCGCTTGGCGAGCGCCGTCCAGTCCCGCCGCACCACTTCCATGCCCACGAACTCGACTCCTTCGGTGTCTTCGCCGCTCACCCAGCCCGCGTAGCGCTTGCTCGCGCCGCGGGTGCTGTGGCGCGCGCGGGGCAGAAACAGCCTCGAGTAAAGCTTTTCGAATTCGAGCTCGAGACGGCTTTCACGGCGCCATCGAGACTCGATATAGCGGGTGAGGTCGCAATTCAGGAATGCCACGAGGTCGCGCGCCCGGCGCCGGGCATCGAGTGGATCGGTGCTCGCCGAGCTTACGAACAAACTATCGGTGTCGCCGTAAAGAACCTTGAACCCGGCCGACTCAAACCAGCCCTTCGACCAGAGGAGCAGATGCTTGCCCATGCCCGTGATCGCATTGGCGAGTGAGGGATTGAAGAAGCGGCACGCGGACGTGCCGAGTACCCCGTAAAAAGAGTTCATCAGGATCTTGATCGCGTGCGCGGCGACATCGTCGTGCCGCTTTTTGGCGGCCTCGCGGCGCGGGAAGAGCTCGTCGAGAAGCCGTGGAAGAATCGCCGGTTCACGCCGAAATTGTCCTCCGGGCGTGTCGATGAGGTCCCCGCCAGGCGCCGCACCCGGCGCGTAGCTGACGGGATCGATGTTGAACGTTCGAATCAGGCTCGGATAAAGGCTCTTGAAGTCGAATATCCACACATTGGCGTGCAGCCCTGCGACCGGCTCCAGCACGTGGCCGCCGTGCTGCGCCACGTGAACCCGTGCGTCGCTTCCTCTCACGCTCGGTGCCACGATGCGCGCCCGCTCGAGCTCCGCGAGGTACAGGAAGTCGAATGAGGCGATGCTCGCGGCGACGCGATCGGGCGTCATGCCGGTCAGCCGGCTGCGGGCAAAGGCGAGATCGACCAGCCGGAGCTTCTCGACGATGCGATAGGCGAGACGCGCATCAGTGCGGGCATACCGTGCGAATGCCCCGAGATCATGCTCGTAGTTGTGGAGGATCTCGCCGAGGCGATCCCGAGCATCGCCCGCCACCGCTTTCCCCTCGCCGAGGACTTCGCGAGCCACCGCATCGAGCGAGTAGTCGTCCATGCGCACGAAGGCGCCCCGCAAAAGATCGATGCCGTCGAGCACCAGGCGTCCCGTGATGGTCGCCTGTCCACTGCCGAAATAGCCCTCCGCCTTGCGGATCCGCAGCGCGCCGCGTTCGCGTCCCAGGTGCAAAGCCGATCCAAGCCGCGCGGCGATGCGCTCGAGCACGCTGAGATCGAAGTCGATGATGTTCCACCCCGTGATCACGTCGGGATCGAAAGCGCGCAGGCGCTCGCTGAAAAGATCGAGCGCGTCGAGCTCGTTCGGGCAGCGAACCGCGTGCTCGGGCATGGCGCGGCCGGCGCCGTCGACGATCAGTACCTCGTCGAGGCCGGGGGCGAAGAGCGAAATCGCCAACAGTCTTTCGCCTTGGGGATCCGTTTCGATGTCGAAGGACAGGACGCGCGGATCGACCGAGACCTCGGAAGGGCGCAGCAGCGGATTGTGGAACACCCGAGCAATGCCCCCCGCTCCCGGTGGAGCGGTTGGCCGGACCGACTCGCCGTCGATTTCGCAGCCGCCCTTGATGCCGCGCTCGATCAGATAGCGTGTGGCGAAGCGCACGTCGGCTTCGAAAGTCTCGATGCTTGCACCATGCAGGCGCTCGCGCAGGGGAGGGACATCGGAGGGTACGTCTACCTCGATGCGCACCACCGGCTCGCCGCCGAACGTCGTGCGGTCTGTCGGCAATGGGGTGCCCGCGCGCAGCCGCAGCGCACTTTCCGCATCGGCTGCACGTAGATAGAAGTGCGGACGCTGACGATCGTCCCGCACCAAAAAGCTGTCTCCATTTTCGAGACGCCCATAGAGATGCACAACAGGCAGGCGCCTGCCCTGATCGCCGGAAATCACCCGGTAGCTCGTCTGCAATATAAAACCGCGTTCGATGGGCATTGCAGCATTGTGCCGCACGGCGGCTTCCGTGGCGCGTGCCCTCAACGGTGCCTCAGTTTTTTGCCGATCCTACGCAAGAATGAGTGTTTTTCTGACGCGGGCCATATTGAGATCGTGCGGGCAGGCTATTAGCGAAGTCCGGATTGTCGCTCGA
Source organism: Steroidobacteraceae bacterium (assembly GCA_050012215.1). Lineage (GTDB taxonomy): Bacteria > Pseudomonadota > Gammaproteobacteria > Steroidobacterales > Steroidobacteraceae > Bog-1198. The sequence continues at coordinate 71,031 of JBEKHO010000003.1, read as the reverse complement.
TCCATCGGCAAGGGGAGTCCACATGCTGATACGTAAAATGTCCCTGTTCGCTGCGGGCTTCGGGGTGACCGGCGTGCTCGCGCTCATCAACGTCACCCCGGTATTTGCGCAGGTTTATCCGCCCTACGGACCCGATATTCCGGTCATCACCAACACCGAGGCGCGGTCGGGCGCGTACAACCAAGATCGGGAGCGCGAGCCTGCCCCCGGTCCATGGAGCCAAGAGTCCATTTGGAACATGAAGGTCGAGGGATCCAACGACAACCAGGCCCGACCCATTCTCTCTCGAGGGACGAATGGCGGGTCTGCCTGAAGAACAAGCGAAAAGCTACATCGTCAAATTGCTGACCGCGATGAGCCAGTCGGGGGGATCTGACTTATTCGTCTCCAAAGATTTCCCGCCCAGCATGAAATTACAGGGCCACATGCGCCCACTGACCAGTCAGAAGCTCTCCGGCGAGGTTGCCCGGGATCTCGCGTTCACGCTCATGAATCCGCGCCAGCGCGAAGAGTTTGCCAAGGATCTGGAATGTAATTTCGCGATTGCGGTGCCGGGCGTGGCGCGCTTCCGCGTGAACGTCTTCATGCAGCAGCAGAATCCCGGCATGGTCGTGAGGACCATCGCCCAACGAGATCCCGAACCTCGCCGACCTCGGGTTGCCCGAGACGCTGCAGGAGATCGTGATGGCGAAACGCGGGCTCGTTCTCGTGGTCGGCGGAACGGGCTCGGGCAAATCCACGTCGCTGGCTGCCATGATCGATCATCGAAACCGCTGCTCTCCGGGTCATATCGTCACCGTGGAAGACCCGGTCGAGTTCGTACACCAGTCGCAGCAATCGCTCATCACGCATCGCGAAGTCGGCATCGACACGCATTCCTGGCACAACGCGCTCAAGAACACATTGCGACAGGCGCCGGATGTGATTCTGATCGGCGAAATCCGCGACACCGAGACCATGGAGCATGCTATCGCCTTTGCCGAGACGGGACACCTGTGCCTCGGTACGCTGCACTCGAACAGTGCCAATCAGACCATCGATCGAATCATCAATTTATTCTCCGAAGATCGCCGCAAGCAATTGCTCATGGACTTGTCGAGCAATCTCAGGGCGATCGTCTCGCAGCGTCTGATCCGTACCGAGGACGGCAAGGGGCGGCGCGCCGCGGTGGAAATACTCATCAACACACCCACCATTGCGGACAAGCTGCTCAAGGGCGAATTTCACGAGATCAAAAACATCATGCAGAAATCGCGGGAGCTCGGCATGATGACCTTTGACGCGTCGCTGTTCGACCTCTACAACAAGGCCGCTATTGGCTACGATGAAGCGATCCGCAATGCCGATTCCGCCAACGAATTGCGCTTGAACATCAAGCTGAACAGCACCCGAGGAGTGCCGGCACCGGCGCTGCAGATGGCGGCCGGCTAGCCATTCAGGAGTGACCTCGGCATACTGCGCCTAAACACGTGCCACGGAGTGCCTTGGATGCAAGGGATTGGAAGTTTGTTGTCGGTCATTGCCATGGCGAGCATCGCCGCGGCCCTGCCGCTGCCCGTGGGTTCCACGAATTCGCCGGCGCTGCTTTCGGATCCCATCGCCAAGGCCGTCAGGCGCGCCGATTGTCCCAAGGCGGTGCAGGAATTGAATTCGGAGGTAACGTCCAAGAATAACGCGACCGCGCTATTCATCGCGGGGCGCATGCTCGACGAAGGAATCTGCGTCAAGAAAGACTCCAGTTCGGCGACAGAATACTTCGCTCGGAGCGCCGAGCTCGGCGACCAGAGCGCTGCGATCGATTACGCGGCAAAGATCGGGCTCGGCGAAGGGACGGCGCAGGATTACCTGCGTGCCGGGGACGTATGCCACAAACGAGGCGGAATCGACGTTCAAGGCCGCCTCTCATTTTACTCCTTGGGCTATGCCTGCACGTTGAGCGGAGCCGCATCGAGAACGTTGCGCGAATCCCTTCCGAAGGGCGCTTTCCGATTGCCCACTGCTCCCGCGATCGTGGAGTTTGCTCCCGGCAGTTCGCAAATGCGGATTGTCTCCGCGCCCGAGGCATTGCGGGGCGATGCGCCGACGGGGTCGCTGCGCAGCGAGACACTGGTCAATCCGCGCGAGGCCATCGAAAAGGCGTGGCGAGAGGCCATTGCGTCGGCGCCGAAGCCGGATCCCGCGAATCTGGGCGCCGAAGTCGTGCGCCTGCCGATCGACTTGGACACGACGCTCGAGGGCGGCGCGTTGAACGGCGAGTCCAGAGTGGACCAGATGTTACCCGGCGATCTTTTGCTCCATGTTCCCCTGCCGGGGTCGTCGCCGCATTAGGCGGTGTCGGTGGCTTCGTGCGCGACCTGAAGGATTGGACACCGCGTGCGAAGCCGGTCCGCAGAATCTTGGATGGCCGCTATTGCCGTCTCGAGCCCGTCGAAGCATCCAAGCACGGCCAACAATTGTTCGAAGCGTCGAGCGTGAACGATGCTGCCGAGCGCTTCCGTTGGCTGTTCGAATACCCGCCTCGGGACGCCCAAGAATTTCAGCCTTGGCTCGATAAGGTCGAGGCGAGCGAGGATCCTCTGGTCTTTGCCGTGGTGGACAAGGCGAGCGGCAAGGCGGCCGGCCGCCAATCTCTCATGCGGATCGACGTCGGCAACGGCGTCATCGAGATCGGCGGCATATACTGGGGTCCTCTCATCTCGCGCAGGCCGGCTTCGACGGAGGCGCTCTATCTGTTCGCGGATTACATCTTCGATGAGCTCGGGTATCGCCGCTTCGAATGGAAATGTCACGACATGAACGAGCCGTCCAAGCGAGCCGCTGCCCGCTTCGGCTTCAAATTCGAGGGTGTCTTCCGTCAGCACGTCGTCTTCAAAGGCGCAAACCGCGACACGGCTTGGTTCTCCATCATCGACGGCGAGTGGCCGGCGCTTCGCCGGGCATATCGAGGCTGGCTCGATCCCGGCAACTTCGACGCCTCAGGAGGGCAGCGGCGCAAGCTCGAAGACTTTAGAGCGGACTCTGGAGCGATTTGATCTGCGGCTGTCTTCTGTCCGGTAACGGGACACGGTCGGTCGTCAAATAAGACAGTTTGCGCCCGGCGAGCCGCGAAATCGGCATTGTGCCGGGGTTTCGGATCTGGCATAGGCATTGCAAGGACTCCGGAGGCAGCTTCCCCAACCTTCGGAGTACCTCCATGCCCCACGATTCGACGTTCCAGACGCTCAGCGGCCAACTTCGGCAGATCTTGTTCAGTCCCAAAGGCAGTCTGGAAGGCTTGCTGATCGAGGTGGACGAATCGCCGATCCAAATCTTGATCACGCCAGCCTCGCTGGGCGCGCTCGCGCTCGGCAAGTCTGTCGGCAAGACCATCGAGGTTAAAGCGCGTCGGGATCATTCGCCCAAGACCAAGCATGGCGTGCATCCGGTGTATCAGCTGCAGTCGATCACGAAAATCGGCGGGAGGGCCTGCACACCCAAAGAAGGCGAAGATATTTCAATTCGAGGTGTAGTTACTGCAATCCACTATGCCAAGCACGGTGAGCCCAACGGTGTCATCCTCGAGGCTGGAGAGTTCGTGCACACCCGTCCCGATGGAATGAAAAGATTGAAACTCAAAATCGGCTCGAAGGTGACGGTCCACGGCGAGACTCGAATGACCGTATTGGGAACGCCGTTGATCGAGGCACGTGAGGTCAATAGCGTCACCCTCGAATGAGCAAGGAGCTCGCCATCACCACGCCGAGCCCGGCGGCACGCGCGACGCCCAGCGACGATTCGGCGGTAGATGCGACGCCGCGCTCAATGAAGAGCATGAGCACATCGCTGCGCGGACTAGACTGGCTCAATTTTTTTCTGGCTGACGTGCAAAGCGGCGTCGGTCCCTTCCTGGCCATCTATCTGGCGACGCGCGGATGGAACGAGGCAACGATCGGCATCGTACTCACCGGCGGAGGAATCGCCGGAATCATCGCTCAGACGCCCGCCGGCGCCATCGCCGATCGCGTGAGGTCCAAGCGGTCGCTGGTGGCAGGCGGGGTCCTCTGCTTGGCGCTCGGCGCGCTCATCATCGCCATGTTTCCGTCCTTTTGGCCGGTGATGTCCGCGCAGACGTTGATTGGCGTGAGTTCCAGCGTCTTCGGGCCGACCCTGTGCGCGATCTCTCTGGGATTGGTCGGCCGAGCATCATTCGATCGACGCCAGGGACGCAACCAAACCTTCAATTCCGCGGGCAACGTTGTCGCTGCCGTCGCCATGGGGTTGATCGGGTACTTCATCTCCAACCGGGGAATATTTTTCTTCGTGGTCGCCTTCACCATCCCCACGCTCTGGGCGCTGTCCAAGATAAACGCCGCTCGAATCGACTACGCAGTCGCCCGGGGCGCCGACGGACGCGGCGAGCACTCGGCGCCGGCGGGAATGTTGGAGCTGGCAAAAAGCCGGCCTTTGATCATCTTCTTGATATGCGCCGTGTCATTTCATTTTGCCAATGCGGCGATGCTTCCGCTGCTCGGGGAGATGCTGGCCAAAGGCCATGGACGATCATCCATGATGTTCATGTCCGCCTGCGTCGTGACGACCCAGCTGGTGGTCACGCTCATGGCCTCGTGGTCGGGACGCAGGGCGCACCAGTGGGGGCGAAAGCCGATGCTTCTCGTCGGCTTCGCGGTTCTTCCAGTGAGGGGGGTGCTGTATACCTTGACCCATTCGGCGATCCCGTTGATCGCCATTCAAGTGCTCGATGGAATCGGTGCGGCGATTTTCGGCGTCGTATCGGTCTTGGTGATTGCGGACCTGACGCGAGGGACCGGCCGCTTCAATTTCACTCTGGGGGTCGTGACCACGGCCGTCGGAATCGGTGCGGCGTTGAGCCAATCCATAGCGGGCGGCATCGTGCACGCGTTCGGCTACCGGGCCGGGTTCTTGTTCTTGTCCGGCGTGGCATTGGCGGCGCTCGCGATTCTGTATTTCTTCATGCCGGAGACGCAGGACCGGCAGAGTAAGGGCGCTATCGACGGGGAGACCTGATGGCGCCCATGGCCAATCTCGCCACGTGGTCGATTTCGGCGCTTGCGGTCCTTGGAGTGATCGTGCGTCCCGGGAATCTGCCCGAGGCGTTGTGGGCGACTCTGGGCGCGGTCGCGCTCGTGCTGCTTTCCTTGATATCGCTGCCCGATGCGGCGGCCGCGGTTCTGAAGGGAACCGACGTGTATTTGTTTCTCATGGGAATGATGGTGCTTGCGGAAGTGGCCCGGCAGGAAGGACTCTTCGATTGGCTTGCGGCCTACGCGGTCAGGCATGCGCAGGGTTCCGCGGCGAAATTGTTCACGCTGGTGTACGGGGTCGGGATCGTCGTCACCGTGTTCCTATCGAACGACGCCACGGCCGTGGTGCTGACGCCGGCTGTCTACGCGGCGGCCCGGCGTGCGGGCGCGCCCCCCCTGCCTTATCTGTTCATCTGTGCGTTCATTGCGAATGCCGCGAGCTTCGTGCTGCCGATCTCAAATCCCGCGAACCTGGTCGTCTACGGAGCGCACATGCCGCCGCTGCGCAGCTGGCTGCAGCAATTCGGTATCGCCTCGCTCGTATCGATCGGCGTCACGTTCATGGTGCTGCGTTGGACCCAGCGACGAGAGCTGCAGGGGGGCATTGCCTGTGACGTGGAGGTGCCGACTTTGAGTGTCGGGGGGCGTCTCGCGTGCGGCGGCATCGCCGTGACCGGCATCCTTCTGTTGATCGCCTCGGGCCTCGGCTGGCAACTCGGACTGCCGACCTTCATCGCCGGCATCCTGACGGCGGCGGCGATCCTCGTGCTGAAACGCGCCAGCCCCTGGCCCGTTTTGAAGGAAATTTCCTGGAGCGTGTTGCCGCTGGTCGCAGGCCTGTTCGTACTCGTCGAGGCGGTCCAGCACACGGGCTTGCTCAAGCCCGTGATGGACCTGCTTGCGCAACAATCGGCTGCGTCCGTGCATGCGACGGCATTCGCGGCCGGCGGCATCGTCGCTTTCCTATGCAATGCCATGAACAACTTGCCGCTGGGACTGCTCGCCGGTGCGATCGTCACCAGCGCTCACCTGAATCCCGATGTCGCCGGCGCGCTGCTGATCGGTGTCGACATCGGGCCTAATCTTTCGGTGACGGGGTCCTTGGCCACCATCCTCTGGCTGGTGGCGCTGCGCCGCGAAGGTCAGCAAGTCAATGCATGGCGATTTCTCGCCCTAGGATGCCTAATCATGCCCCCCGCCATGATTGCAGCCCTGGCGAGCTTCTTGTGGCTAGCCGTGCGATGAAAACCGCGCTCGTGAATCCATGGCTGGGAAGCCTCGTGTCGTTTCTTCCCATCATCGCTTTCCTGGGTGTCGTGGCGCTGTGCCTTCCGCGTCCGCTGCGGCACCGAAAATGGGCCGGGCAGGCAACCTGCACCGCCGCCTGAGCCCGGTCAGCGCTGACCCAAAATCAGTTGGTCGGCACTACAAGGAGATTGGTACGCTGAGCGGATGGCGCCGTCGCGCAGGATCTCTGCATGACTTCCGATCTCTCGCAGCTCGGCTTTCTTCTGTTCGTGTCGGCACTGGTGGCCATGCTGACGCGCCGCTTGCGCATGCCCTATACGGTGGGTTTGGTGCTTGCCGGCATGGTCCTCTATTTCTTGCACATCTCCATCAAATGGCACCTTTCGAAGGAATTGATTTTCAGCGTGTTCCTGCCGCCGCTGGTGTTCGAGGCGGCGCTCTTCATCGGGTGGAGGGAGTTCAAGAAGGATCTGCCAGTGGTGCTTTTGCTTGCCACGGTGGGCGTGGCCGTGGCGGCCGCGGTTACTGCCGCCGGCATGCGTTATGCCCTCGACTGGGACTGGGGCAGCGCGCTCGTGTTCGGCGTGCTGATCGCGGCAACCGACCCGGTGTCGGTGATCGCCACTTTCAAAGAGGCCAACGTGCAGGGGCGTCTGAAATTGCTGATCGAAGCGGAGAGTCTATTGAACGACGGCACGGCGGCCGTCGCGTTCGTGGCGCTGCTCGGGATCTTGGCGGGAAATCAACAGGGCACCGGAGCCATCGTCGGAACGCTGGCCGTCACGATCGTAGGTGGCGCACTCATCGGTGCCGTGGTAGCTGCTGGGTTCATGCTCCTCGCCGGACGCACTCCTGATTATTTGGTCGAAATTACCTTTACGACGTTGGCGGCGTACGGGTCTTTTTTCCTCGCCGAGCATTTCCACATGTCGGGCGTGCTCGCTTCGCTGACCGCCGGACTGGTGGTGGAAAACTTCCGCTCCTCGAGCTTGATGACGGACACCGGCCGCCAGGCGTTGGGCCCCTTCTGGGAGTATGTTGCGTTCATTGCCAATTCGCTGATATTCCTGTTGATCGGCGCCCAGGAGGCTCAGCAGCATTTCAGCGGTTTGTGGGCGCCGCTGGCGACCGTCCTTTTGCTGGTGACTCTGGGCCGAGCGATGGCGATTTATCCGCTATGCGCGCTGTTCTCGCGCAGCCGCCTGAAAGTGGACGCGCACCATCAACATGTGCTCTTCTGGGGTGGGTTGCGTGGTGCCTTGGCACTGGCCCTCGCGCTGGCCTCGCCGCAGGATCTTCCGCGCCGCGACCTGATCATTACGCTCACTTTCGCCGTCGTCGCGTTCTCGGTATTTGCGCAAGGCCTGACCATCACGCCGCTGTTGCGCCGGTTGAGGCTGTTACCCGACGAGGCTGATCGCGATGCCCGCGGCCGCGCCCAGCATGACCACCCATAGTGCGGACGTGCGCCAAATGCTGAGCAGCGCGAAAGCGACAAGTGCCACGCTGAGGTCCTGCGCGTTTTTGACCGAACTGGTCCACACCGGGTTATAGAGCGCCGCCGCGAGCAGCCCGACCACCGCCGCATTGATTCCGCGCATGGCGGCGCGCGCCCCAGTGCGGGCTCGAAGGGCGTTCCAAAAGGGCAGCGTGCCGACCAAGATCAGCATGCCCGGCAGAAAGATCGCGATCAGGCCGAGCGCGGCGCCCGCCAGGCCGTGAGGGGAGGGCTCTACGACGGCGCCGAGGAAGGCGGCAAAGCTGAACAGCGGGCCGGGAATGGCTTGCGCGGCGGCGTATCCCGCCAGGAAAGTGCCGTCGCTGACCCAGCCTGGCGTGACGAACGCATCGTGCAGCAAGGGCAGCACCACATGACCGCCGCCGAATACCAGGGCGCCGGAGCGATAAAACGCGTCGAACAACGCCACGCCGGGGCCGGCTCCCAAACGTTGCGCGGCAGGCAAAGCAATCAGCAACAGCCCGAATGCCGCGAACGATACGATGGCCGCCCTGCGGGACACGGGGATTTGCCTGACCAGTGGCGATGCCGACACCGAAGCATCGTCCTGGCAGAGCCCAAGCCCGATGAGGCCGCCCGCCACGATGACGGCGATCTGAGCGATCGAGGCCGTGCTGAAGAAAATGACGAGCGCGGCGGCGGCAGCGATCGACGCGCGGGCCAGGTCGGGGCACAACGTGCGCGCCATTCCCACAACGGCCTGCGCGACGATGGCGACAGCGACGAGTTTCAGGCCGTGAAGGAGTCCGATCCCGAGCGGCCCGCTCAAGGCGGCGACCCCATAGGCGAAAGATACGAGTGCGACCGCCGATGGCAAGGTGAAGCCGACCCACGCTGCGAGCCCACCCGCATAGCCTGCACGCATCAGTCCAATCGAGAATCCGACTTGACTCGAGGCGGGGCCGGGGAGGAATTGGCATAGCGCCACCAGATCGGTATAGGCCGCATCGTCGAGCCAGCGGCGGCGCACGACGAACTCCTCCCGGAAATAGCCGAGATGAGCGATTGGTCCGCCGAATGAGGTCAAGCCGAGCTTGAGAAATACGCGAAGAACCTCGAGGGGCGCGCAAGTCTCATGCATACCGCAGATAGCGGCGGAGCACGTTCGCCGTCACCCGTTCGACCATCGCGTCGCGCCGGGAAAGGGCCGCCACCCATTCGCAGCTGCCGGCATGGAATACCTCCCCGCGGCCGCGCGCGAAGTGCACGATCATGCCGGCGCCGCGCTTGACGCGCTCGACGGCGGCATCGCTATCGTCGCCCACCATGATCTCGGCAACGAATTTCGCATCGTCATCGGACAGGAATCGATCGTCGAAGGCGAGACTGGTCCGCTCCTCTTTCAGTGAAGAGAGGCCGAGTGCGAGGATGCTGAGCCCCGCCGGTGCACCGCTCGTCTCAGTGGGTTCCGGCAGACCGTCGCGAACCACATAGTCGAGCCCATCGACTTCGTACCCGAACGCATGGCCGTCCGCGCCGAGCAGATCGCCGTAGTACAGACCGGTTCCGTCGAATGCCCAATGTTCGGGGCGGTAGACCGGAAAGCCCCTCACGCCACGCGGCGCGCAGCCGCCCCAGCCCGCGTAGAGTCCTCGGGTCGCGTTCAGACCGAAGGTCATGGCGCCCGGCCGCCCCGTCTCGCGCGCCTCCCACGATCCGGACGTGCGCGAGGGGTCGGCTGAGCGGTAGACGGGATCCTCCGCGCGTGCGCGATATTTGTAGCAGATCTGCGATTTACCGCCGTGATCCAGGCGGGTCTGCCACATGAAATTACCCGCGAAGCGCGCCACGCATCCGCCCCGCTCGACATAAGCGTCGATGGCGTCGCGCATCTCCCAAGTCCAGTACTCGTCGTGGCCCACGCAGACGATGCAGTCATAGCCCTCGAGAATTTCCGGGCTGAATTGCAACTCGTGTTGACTCGCCAGATCGACTGCGAAGCCGGCACGCTCCGCCCATTGGAAGAAATGCCTGTCGTAGCTCGCCCAGCCCGCGGAGGCGTATTTGTTGGAATAGCCGTTGGCGAACGCCCACTCCAAGTGGGGATAGCGCGGCGCGGTCGCGGGCGGGACGGAGATCTCCAGCGCAACCCGCGGCGCGTCCTCGGGTAAAACGACAAAACCGCGGCACCAGGGACGCTCGATACTGACCGTGGTCGCGTATTGGTTGCGCTTCGGCCCCGTGAGTCCCTGGTAATGATTGGAGCCACCCCATGTATTGTACGCGGTCCAGGTTCCCGTCGCGGCCACCTGGAGAATGCGACGTGGCTTTCGGCCCGGTAGTGGTCGGACGATGAAGAGGTGATGCGCGTGAATTGGCGCGCTGTCGCGGCCCTCCGCAGTCAGGGTGATGCGATAGGCGCCGCAGGGCCAGTCCTTCCCGATGCTGAACTCGAGAGAGGACTCCCAGCCACAGCCGACAACCGAGCATTGTTCCGGGGCATCCTGCCAGCGCGCGCCGGCGACTGCGCGTTCCATCACCAATGCGCAGGTCGCACCGTCACGGTGAACGGCGAGTTGATACCGGGCTGCACTCGAGCTCACGTGCAGCCGTACCGTGCTGCCGGTCGTATAGCAAAAGGCATCGGTGTAGCACCAGATCTCACCGCGACCGCCGTTCATCCCGGGATAGTCATAGCGATGTCCGAACGCGGCTTCGCGGCGTTGTTCGGGAGTCAGGCCGAAATCAGGAAAATCGGTGGTCATCTTTTTTTGTGACTATACTGCTCGCCGATGATCGAGGCCAATGATTTCCCGTCAGGATGGACTCTTCCGTGAGACGCAGCCGACGGCGGCCGGCGCAAATCGAACAACACACGATTTATCAGATCCCGCTCGACCAGCGGCACGGCAAGGCGCGGCATCTGTTCACGCTCTGGATCGGCGCAAACATCAACGTGCTGACCGTCGTCACCGGCGCACTCGCGACGACGCTGTTTGGCCAATCCTTCCTGGCGGGCAGCATCGCCATTGTCATCGGCAACCTGGTGGGCACGATTTTCATGGCGCTGCATGCGGCCCAGGGCCCGCGGCTTGGCGTGCCGCAGATGGTGCAAAGCCGGGGCCAGTTCGGGGCACGAGGTGCCGCCTTCGTGGTCGCGTTGGTCGTCTTGATGTACCTGGGTTACGCCGCAACCGCCTTGGTGACCGGCGGACAATCGATCCACGCCATACTTCCCACGGTCGGTGAGCCGTCATGCATCGTGGCGATCGGCCTCGTCAGCCTCGCGGCAGCGATCTACGGGCACGATCTGATCCATGTCTGTACGCGTTTGATGACCTACGTCGCCGGCGGCGCCGTGTTGTTGTGCTACTTGTGGGTGCTCATCGTGCATCCGCTGCCGGAGACATTTTTCACACAGGGAAAATATTCACCCGTCGGCTTCTTCGGCATGGTCTCGATCGGCGCGTTTTGGCAGCTCTCCTACGCGCCTTACGTTTCCGACTACTCGCGCTACCTGCCGCCCGATACCGGGCCGCGCCGGGCGTTCTGGTCATGCTATTGGGGCAGCGTGGTCGGCGCGGTCATGCCGATGATCCTGGGCGCGCTGATAGGGCCGGCCGTGGTGGACGGCGACGTGGTCCAAGCGATCTCACGGCTCACCGGCCGCGCGAGTACGGCGATCGTGCTGCTGTTCGCGCCGGGCGTCGCCGTCGCGGGCGCGATTTGCCTGTACGGCGGCGCGCTTGCGGTGATCACTCTGGTTCAGACTTTCGCGACGAATTGGCGCGCAGACTCGCGAGCGCGGGCGCTCATTGCCACCGCGATCTTCGTCGGTGCGCTTCTCATCGGTCTGGTCGGTGCGACGAATTTCCTGCCGCTTTACGGACGCTTCAACGAGATTCTGCTCTACGTGATGGTGCCGTGGACCGCCGTGAACCTGGTGGATTACTACTTGATCCGCCACGGCGATTATGACGTGGCGTCGTTTTTCGCCGCGGATGGGGGCGTGTATGGCAGATACAATCCCGCAGCCCTCGTCTGCTACCTGCTTGGAATTCTCGTGCAGGTTCCGTTCATCGCCAGCGATATCTACACCGGTCCGATCGCCCGCGCGATGGGCGGGATCGACTTCTCCTGGATCGTGGGGCTCGTGGTCGTGAGCGCAGCCTATTATGTCGCGAGGCAAGAGTGAAGAAGTCCAAATTTGGAAAGGAAATCAAAAGATGGCGTCTTGGGCGCTTTCAAAGCCTTATGATCGGTCGGACCGACACTAGGCGAATGCGGAGGCCGTAATGACCTATTTGATGGCGTTTCTGGGACTAATCTGCGTGGCAGTCATCTTGGCGACGAGTCCGCTGGTGATCCGACTTTTCGAATACCTTTTTCCCATGGCCGAAGGTCGCCGTGCGGCATCCAAAGCGGCGAGCTTGCAAAAGACCGAGCGTTCGGAAATTCGTGAGGAGATTCGTCGGTTGACAGCGGTGCTCGAGACGGAGCGTCGCGGCGCCGGACGCTGAAGGCTCAAATTTCGCGCCTTCATGTTGGCAGCAACGCGAACATCACCAAGGACCGCGCCGTCACCCCGTATTGGTCGCCGGCCGCGCCTTCGAATCCTTCGGTTTGCTCCGTGACGTTGGTGTCGAGCACCAATTTCCAGCGGCTGCCGCCGCTCGTTAACGGCAGCGTGAACTCCACGAAGTCATGATGGGCATTCATGACGAGGAGCAGTGTCGCTTCCGTGCCTCGCTGGCGGACTCCCGAGGGCCGGGCGCGACCGTCGATCAGCATGCCAAAGCAGTGCGCGACCGGGTCATTCCAATGAGACTGCTGCATCTCCTCACCCGCAGCATTGATCCAAGTCAGGTCTTTGACTTCGAGCTCTTCGTCGTAGGCGCCCGTGAGGAAGAGGTTGCGCCGCAAAATGGGATATTTGTGTCGCAGCTCGCAAAGCGTCCGGGTAAACCTCAGCAGGGATTTACCCCTGTCAGAGAACTCCCAGTTGAGCCAGCTGATCTCGTCGTCCTGGCAGTAAGCGTTGTTGTTTCCCTGTTGGGTGCGGCCGAATTCATCGCCCGCGAGTAACATGGGCGTGCCCTGAGAGAGCAGCAGCGTCGAGAGCATGTTTCGGATTTGACGCTCGCGCAGCAGATTGATCGCAGGATCATCAGTGGGGCCTTCCACGCCGCAGTTCCAGGAATGATTGTCGTTGCTGCCATCGCGGTTGTTTTCACCATTGGCGTCGTTGTGCTTGTCGTTGTACGACACCACATCGTTCAGGGTGAAGCCGTCATGTGCCGTGACGAAATTGATGCTGCACCAGGGTCGGCGACCGAGCCGATTGAAAACCTCGCCTGAGGCGGTCAAACGCATCGCCACGTCGGCGACCGAGGCGCTGCCCTTCCAAAAATCACGCACGGTGTCGCGATAGCGGTCGTTCCACTCACCCCAGCCAGGCGGGAAGCCCCCCACTTGATAACCCCCGGGACCGCAGTCCCACGGCTCGGCGATGAGCTTCACCGTACGTAAAACCGGGTCCTGGTTGCAGGCCTTCAGAAAGCCGCTTTGATTGTCGAATCCGTTGGGCTCACGCGCCAGGATCGTGCCGAGATCGAAGCGAAAGCCGTCCACATGCAGCTCATTGACCCAGTATCGCAGGCTGTCGGTGACCATCTCGATGACAGCCGGGTTGGACAGGTTCAAGGTGTTGCCGGTCCCCGTGTCGTTGATGTAATAGCGTGGTTCCGGCAGCAGCCGATAGTAGCTGGCGTTGTCGATCCCTTTGAACGACAAGGTGGGTCCGAGCTCGTTGCCTTCGGCGGTGTGGTTGTAAACCACGTCCAAGATGACTTCGAGGTCCGCATCGTGGAAGCGGGCCACCATTTCCTTGAATTCACGCAAGCACTGATCGGGTGCCGAGGCATAGCGTGGGTCCGGAGCGAAAAATCCAATGCTGTTGTATCCCCAATAATTCTTGAGGCCGCGCTCCAATAAATGACTGTCATCGACGAAGGTATGCACGGGCAGCAGCTCGATTGCGGTAACGCCCAACGACTTGATGTAATCGATGACCTGCTTGACGCCCAGGCCACCATAGGTGCCTCGTAGATGATTCGGAACGCTCGGATGGAGCTGGGTGAACCCTTTTACATGCGCCTCATAGATGATCGTGTTGTCCCATGGCAGCCCTTTGGCGCGCGGCTTGCCATGCCAATCGAAATTGGGATCGACGACCACACATTTCGGCATGAACGGTGCGCTGTCGCGTTCATCGAATGACAGATCGGCCTCCGGCGCGCCGACCGTGTAGCCGAAGCATTCAGGCGACCACTTCACTTGACCGATGTGTGCCCGGGCATAGGGATCGAGGAGCAGCTTGTTGGGATTGAAGCGGTGGCCTGCGCTCGGTTCATAGGGCCCGTGGACCCGAAGCCCATACACCGAGCCTGCGTGCACGTCTGGAATGTAGCCGTGCCAGATCAGGTCAGTGTATTCAGGGAGCACGATGCGTTCGATTTCGGTGCCTCCCGCCGCATCGAACAGACAGACTTCGACCTTTGTGGCGTTCGCGGAGAACAGCGTAAAATTCGTGCCCTTGCCGTCCCAGATCGCGCCATGTGCTTCCGAATTACCCTCGCGCACGCGAGACTTTTTTATGTCAGCCACAAGACTCCTCAGGTGATTTCGTTGCGCCGCAATCGGCTCGAACTTCGTGCTAGCCGCGTTTGCGCACTCTGCCCGACTTTCGCGCTGTCTTTTGCACATCCCCGCGTCCGGATTTCTTGAGGCTCGCTTTGAGCGCCGCCATGAGGTCGATTACCTGTGCCTTGGGCCGCTTGTCGCCGTCCGGCTCGACGACGGCGAGGGAGTGGGTTTCCTTGTTCCTTATTTTTTCCTGGACGCGCCGCTTCAGGTCCTCCCGATAGGTGTCCTTGAATTTGGCCGCGTTGAAATTCCCTTGCATGTGCTGAACCAGTTGCTTCGCCATTGCAAGCTCGGCTGAGGTGATTTTGGCGGTAGTTTGATGCTCAGGGGCGGGGAGGACCTCGTCGGAGAAGCGCAGGGTCAACAACATCAGCGATGATCCTTGAGGAGCAATGGCACACAGATGCTGGCGTTGGTGCATCACGAATGTCGCAACCGCGACCTTGCCGGTGGACTCGAGCACCCGCTGCAATAATGTGTAGACCTTATCGCCGCCTTTTGCCGGAGCCAAGTAATACGGTTTCTCGTAATACATCGCCGGAATTTGCGAAGCATCACAGAAAGTGTCGATCTCGATGGTTTCCGACGCCTTGACATTGGCGTGTTTGAAATCGCCATCCGCGAGGGCGACAAAATCTCCCTTCTTATACTCATAGCCTTTGACGATGTGGGACCAATCGACCTCCTTTCCGGTCGTCTTGTTTATATGTTGATAGCCGATCGGGGAAAAATCGCGGCTGTCGAGCATATGAAGCGGCAAGGTATTGTCCTTGGACGCCGTATGAATCTCGACGGGGACGTATATCAATCCAAACGAAATGGCACCTTTCCACAAAGCTCGGGGCATTTTCTATCCAGCTGGCAGGGCAACCCAGGATTACAACGGATGAGGCACGAAACTGTAACAGCCGTCGCGCTCGAAATCGTATCAGTATTCACTGACATCAACTCGTGTGGGAATGCGTGATGAGAGCGCCCGACAATCGCGCTAACATGCGGGGCTGCCTGGTTTCCCTCAGTGGCCCGACGACATCGGTCTGCGGAAAGAACCACCAAGAAATCCCGCGCTCGCTTACAGCATCGGCGATTGCTCGGAGCTACACTTTTCGTCGAAGTGATAAGGGTGGATACCAATGCCTCTGTCTCAATTGGGTGGATGGTGCACTAACTTTCGCGTCCTGCAGGCGCTGGCGGAGTATTTGCAAAATGACGCCGAAGGACGCAGCTTTGCGCTGGCGCGCGCACTCCACGACGATCTGGGAGGCAGCCTCACGGCGGCGATCATGGATGTCGCCTGGCTGACTCGGCATCCTGCGGCTGCCGCCGGCGACGTGTCAGTGCGCCTGCATCGAGTGGAAGGGAGCCTGACCAAGGCTATCGAATCGATGCGTCGCCTGGTGGATGAGTTGCAACCGGCGCTGATCGACAGCATCGGATTATTTGTGGCCTTGAGTGCGCACTTCGGCAGGGAATGCAGCCGCTACGGGGTCAAATACAGTGACACCGTGATAGGCGTCTCTCCCGAGATCGACGGTGCCGCGTCAATGGCCATCTTTCGGATAGCGCAAGGATTCTTGCAGTGGATTCGGGAAGATGCGGCCGCGAGTGAACTGATTGCCCGCTATGAGGGCGACTCGGAAGGGTTGACCATGCGCTTTATCGCGCATGGCATCCAAGCGCAGGCGCTGCCAACCCAAGGGAATATCGCGCCCCGGCTCGCATCGATCGCGTTGCGGTTGCGCAAGCTCAACGGCACGTTGACGAGCGACGTGTGCAACGGCAGCGTGACGATCCAAGTGAAAATTCCCGCTGACGCGTCGAGGCCGCAGATCGCTGCCTGACGGTCGTGCCTTGTCGACAAGGAGGAATTTCTCCCGTTATGTGGATGCGAGCCCGGAGACCGCGTGCAAAAGCGTCCGTTCGCTCAGGCGCTGCCGGTGGCGCTGTTGCGCGTCGGTTTGTAGATGTACGTTGCGAACACATACCCCCACGGCACCGCAACGATGGGCAATATCACCCACAAGAATGCATCGGTGGTTCCCTCCGCCGAAGAACCGGCGAGCACGCCCTTCGACCAGAGCGGATATGCCACAACGATCAGCCACAGCACCTTGTAGAAGATCTCGAGCAGAAGGATGGGTAGCATTTTCAATGGGCGGATGATTCCGAGGCCGGCCAGGGTCGCAAAGGCGGTCCAGACGCACCACGCCACGGCATCGGTCGGCTCCCAAGCTCCCTGATGGGTGAGGATGGAAGTCCAAGTGATGCGGCCGAGCACGAAGAACATTAAGACGTAGACCAGCCGTAGAAGGTAGATGTTGATTCTGCGGGCACCCTCGTAGCGATCATCCCTGCGAAAAATTGCCCTGGGGTCGAAGCTCATGGAAGTCTCCTTTGAAAGGCCGTATCTTTCATATGTAAGAAAAATATTACACATGATAGGACTCTCCGTCAATAGGGCATAATAGATGCGCCCATCACAGCCGGATAACAACGTGCCGCCCATCCGTCGAAACTTCGCGTTGATGCTGTTAGTGACCTTGTGGGGTTGCGTAGGGCATCCCCCGGGAGCGGATGCCCGCAAATCCGCCTCGACAGTCTCCGTTCAGCCCGGTGATACGCCCCTCGGCCGACGGTTTGCGGCCGAGTCCCATGAGCATGGGGATGAGTCTGCATTTCGCATCGTCGGCGTGGGCGCCGACGGCTTCCGCATCAGAATGCAGATGATCGAAACTGCGCAAAAGACCCTGGACCTTCAATATTATATTTTTCGGGGCGACGAGACCGGCCGGCTGCTGACGGACACTCTGGCGCGCGCGGCGAAGCGCGGCGTGCGTATACGCCTGCTGGTCGATGACGCGGACACGGTCGCGGGCGATGACCAAATCCTGCGGCTCCTGGCTTACCCGTCGGCCGAGGTGAGAATCTTCAATCCGTATGGTTATCGGGGGCATTCCAAGGGGATTCGCGACCTGGACTTTCTCTTCCACGCGTCGCGGCTCGACTATCGAATGCACAACAAGCTGTTGGTGGTCGACAATGCCCTTGCGCTCATCGGCGGCCGCAACGTCGGCAATCAATATTTCCAGGTGGACCCTGAATCGCAGTTCGCGGATGACGACGTCTTTACGGTCGGTCCGATAGTAGGCCAGCTCTCCGGCACGTTCGATGAGTTTTGGAACAGCGATCTGGCAATCCCCGCCCAGGCATTGGGGCGCACCGTCGACCGTGCTTTGCCCGCGCCATCCGCAAAGCCCGGCCCCATCGACTATGCCTCCCTGCTCGACACGCAAGATCCGTTCGCGGGGATCATCTCCGGCAGGCTCCCGCTCGCATGGGCGCAAGCCCGGGTGGTCCACGACAGTCCAGACAAGAAAAAGGTGGTCGACGGGGCGTTGCCGGGCTCGTTGATCAGCCGCGCGGTGATCGATTCGGCGCGCGACGTGAAATCCGAGATCTTGCTCATCAGCCCGTTCTTCGTGCCGGCTCCCGACGAGCTGCAGCTCCTCGAGGACCTGCGCCGGCGCCAGGCAGCGGTGCGGATACTCACCAATTCGCTTGAATCCAATCCCCAGATTGCGGCGCAGTCGGGCTACGATCATGTCCGGGTGCCGCTGCTCGAGGCGGGCGCGCAATTGTACGAAATTCGTTCGCTGCTCGGGAATGTGCGGGGAAGCGGTGAGACCGCAACGGTGTCACGCTACGGCAATTACGCGCTGCATGCCAAGACGTACGTGTTCGACCGCGGCAGACTGTTCATCGGCTCGATGAACTTTGACCAGCGCTCCAAACGCATCAACACGGAAATCGGCTTGATCATCGACAGCAGGGAACTCGCGCTTGAGACCGCGCGACGCTTCGACGAAATGGTAAAGCCCGAGAATTGCTATACCCTCGAATTGAGGCCGTCCGCCGCACCCGGCCGCTCATCGCGCCTGGTATGGCGAACCAAGGAAAACGGCCAAGACGTGGAGTACACCCGAGAGCCCGCCCGCAGCGAATGGCAAAGAGTCGCAGACAAGCTTTTGGCGATATTGCCGATCGAGAGGGAGCTGTGACATTTCGCTGATCTCGAGCCGCCCAAAAGGTTGGTTATGAGTTCATAACGTTTGAGACTAAGGGTGCCGCGACCACCGCGATATCATGCCTTCGGCAGACACCGTTTGCCCTGGAGATCGACGTGTGGAGCATGGTCCTAAGATCGAGCCTTACTGACTGGTTGACCGGCGGCGGCGCACCCGCCGATCAAGGCGCTCTGCGGAAAATCAACCGGGCGTTCGAGTCGCTCTCACCCGAGAAACGGGTTGCCCAGGCAGTGGAGCTGTTGCCCGGAGCCCATGTGCTGACCTCGAGCTTCGGTGCCCAGGCGGCGGTCATGCTCCATCTCATCAACCAGGTGATTCCGAAGATCCCGGTGGTGTTGATCGATACGGGTTATCTCTTTCCCGAGACCTATCGGTTCGTCGACGACCTCACGGAGAAGCTCGGCCTCAACCTGAAGGTGTTTCGGTCGGACGCCTCGCCTGCGTGGCAAGAATCCCGTTTCGGCAAGCTTTGGGATCAGGGCCTCGAGGGCATCGAGCATTACAATCGGATCAACAAGCAGGAGCCCTTGGATCGGGCATTGCGGGAACTCGGTGCGGAGACCTGGTTCGCGGGCCTGCGCAGAGTCCAGACGCCCACCCGGGCTCAGATCGAGCCCATCGAATTCAAGCGGGGGCGGTACAAGGTGCACCCGCTGTTCGATTGGACCGACCGTGACGTGGGGCGATACCTCCAAAAGCACCAACTTCCCTACCACCCATTGTGGGAGAAAGGCTATCTATCGATCGGCGACTGGCATACGACGCGCTCGCTTGCCGAGGTGGACAGCATGGAGGAGTTGCGTTTCTTCGGCTTGAAGCGCGAGTGCGGTCTGCACGAGGACTGAAGCGCCTCAGGAGACGAACAGGCGTTCGCTCACAAGGGCCAGCATGATGGCGATCAGCGTCCGCGTGAGCTGCGCCGGAAGACGGACGGTTGCCCGTGTGGCGACGATGACGCCGGGAATCGACCCCACCAGCAAGCACGCCAGCACCCGAAGATTCACGTGTCCGAGGAACGCGTGCCCCGCCGCCGCCATCGCGGTGATCGGCAATGCATGGGCGATATCGGTCGCTACCAGACGGTCGGACGGCAGCCGCAGTGGGTACAGGGCCACCAGCACTGCCACACCGAGCGCCCCGGCGCCGACCGAGGTCATACTGACGCCGATTCCCAGCAATGCCCCAGCAGCCACGGTGAAGGCGACCTTGTGCCGCTCGGTGCCCTGAAGCCACGCGGCTGTGAACTTGAGGCCCAGGCGCCGCAACGGGTCCTGCAACAGCAGCGCGGCCGCTGCGAGCGCCAGGATCACCGCCAGGCAGCGGGAGATCAGTTGATCCACGACGCCGGGCGGCCGGTGGTCAAACCAGAACCAGATGATGACGGCGGCGGTGGCAGGAATGCTGCCGATGACCAGCCGCCCCACGATGCGCCAATCGACCCGCCGACTGAAGCCAAAAGAGGCGGTGGCGACGAGTTTCGTGCCGGCGGAAAACATCAGATCGGTACCCACGGCCACGGCCGGGGGCTGTCCGAAGACGAGCACCAGGATGGGAGTCATCAGCGAGCCGCCGCCCACGCCCGTGAGGCCCACGAGCGCGCCGACAATCAAGCCGCAGAGGGCGTAAAGCAAAGGATTGGACATCGCAGGGGGAGTGTACCCGGGTGCCGCCGTCGGCCATGATGCCGATCGAGCATAAGCAAAGACCTGGTGGTCATCATCAAAGCCGCGGCTGCAAACGCGGTACCGCCTCGACGACGTCCTCGATCCTTTTGAAATGTTCCGGATGTCTCAGCAGCGTCGCGGCCATGGCGAGCGCCGCGCGCTCGCAGGCCGCGCGTACTTCGGGGTTCTCGATGCCGTCGAGATCGACCACATGCGCGAATCCGAGGATGCGTCGGATCATCTTGCACGCCCCGAAAGCCAGCATATCGTCGAACAGCGTAGCGACGAAGGCATCGCGCGCAGACGCAAGCGCGGTGGCATCGGCGGTCGAGGTGAACATGGCGTTCGGAAACACATCGCCCGCCGCATTCCCGGCCCAGAGTGATAGAAAACGACTGCGAAAGGTGTTCCAGAACACGGTCACCTGCTCGAGAATCCACGCTCGATGCGCTGACCGATCGTCATCCGCCGTCGCGCGGCCGAATTGAGAGTACCAACTGAGCAGGAGGTTTCCAAAAAACGCCCCGAGATCGAAGCCGATCGGGCCGTAGAACGCGAATTCCGGATCGATGACGCGCGTATCGGTCTCGGTCACCATCACGGAACCCGAATGCAGGTCCCCGTGAAGCAGCGCCTGGGCCTCGGTCAGAAATTTCCGGCCGAAGTGTGCGGCGCGCACCTTGATCTGCGCATCTCGCCGCAGATCCGATGCCGCCTGATCGAGCTGCGGAGAGGTGTGACGATTACGCTTGGCGTCGAAATACGGTTCGGCAAATATCAAATCTACGGTGATTCTGATGAGCGATTTGTTGCCCGCGAACAGCGCGACCCCGTCGAGCTTGCGCTCGAACGGCCACGCCAGATCCGAGGTATAAAAGCATGCCCGCGCCACATAATCGCCGATATCGCGGGCGACGTGCGGGTAGCGGCGCCCGGCGATCAAGCCTTGCCTCAGGATGATGTGCGGCGACAGCCGCTCCATGATCGTGAAATGGCGCTCCGCATCGTAGTGGTGGATGGCGGGGATGAGTCCGCCGACGTAGGGTGCAACGCTACGAAAATAGGCATTTTCGTAGTGGGCGCGTTCCGGCGACATGGGCCATCCCGGCCCTGCCACCCGGACATAGGGGAGGGCCTGTTTGAGGCAAACGGATCCTTCAGGTCCGTCCACCAGGAACACGAGGTTCAAGTTGCCATCGCCCACTTCGCGGACGTGCCAGTCGGCGGGGGATCCGCCCAGCAATGGGCGAACGTGATCGAGCCCGGCGATGAGCGGGGGCGCGCTCTCAATGTCCAGAATTTGATAAGTCGAGCCGGGACCCGTCATGGCGGACATTTCAGGCACCGCCTCGAGGAATCGCCGGGGCGGGTAGATCCGCTCCGCCAAAATCCAATCCGGCATCGAAGGCGTTCTGTTGTCCGTAGGTACGAAATTTCTCGATGACCCGATCCATCTCGACATCGTCGAGAAGGCGAATCTGCCCGAGCGCGAGCGCCGCGCAGTACTTGGCGGCGAGGTCTTCTACTTCGCCCGCAAGCGACAACGCATCGTCGAGGTTCCGTCCGAGGGCGATGACGCCGTGGTTGCCCAGCAAACAAGCGCGGCGGCCGTCGAGCGCCTCGAGCGCGGCGTCCGACAATTCCTGGGAGCCAAACGTGCGGTACGGGGCACAGCGGATGTCGACGCCGCCAGCGACCGCGACCATGTAATGGAATGCGGGAATTCCGCGGCCCGTACAGGCAAGAGCGGTCGCTTTCGGCGAATGGGTGTGAACGATGGAGCCGATGTCGCTCCGTGCCTGCAAAATATCGCGGTGGAAGCGCCATTCGCTCGAGGGGCGCCGCCGCCCGAACCAGCGGCCGTCGAGATTCATCAAAGGGACGTCATCGGCTGCCAGCGATTCGTACGGCAAGCCGGTGGGGCTCACGAAGAAGCTGCGCGCATCCCGGCGCACACTGATGTTGCCCGACTTTCCGTAGGTCAGGCCGCGGCGCGTCAGCTCGCGGCAGCCGAGGACGATGGAATCGCGAAGCGTCCAGTCTTCACGCTCGACAGCGGAACCGCTCATGGCGTTGCCCCTTGGTCGGGGTACAAGCTTTGAAGCCCGGCCGGGCTCGCCGGACAAATACCCCGCTCGGTAATCAGCCCCGTCACCAATCTTGCCGGCGTCACGTCGAACGCCAGATTCAGCGCTCGGCTCGCATCGGGCACGATCCTCACCGTGTCGAGACGGCCGGAGGCCGTTTTGCCCGTGACGTGTGTGACTTCCGCCGGCGATCGCTCCTCGATCGGGATGTCGCTGCCGTCGGCGAGGGACCAGTCGATGGTGCTCATCGGCAGCGCCACATAAAAAGGCACCTCGTTGTCGCGTGCGGCCAGAGCCTTCAGGTACGTACCCACCTTGTTGCACACGTCGCCGGTCGAAGTGGTTCGATCGCTGCCGACCAGAACCAAATCCACCTGGCGCCTTTGCATGAGATGACCTCCCAGATTGTCGGCGATGACCGTATGCGGCACACCGTGCGCACCCAACTCAAACGCGGTCAGCGAAGCGCCCTGGTTGCGCGGTCGTGTCTCGTCGACCCACACGTGAATCGGGATCCCGGCGTCGTGAGCCAGGTAAATCGGGGCGAGCGCGGTTCCATAGTCCACGCACGCGAGCCAGCCGGCGTTGCAATGCGTCAGTATATTCAGGCGGCCGGAACGCGCGCGAGCGGCCTCGCGGACGAGCTCGAGGCCGTGCGATCCGATTGAGCGGCATTGTTCAACGTCCTGATCGCAGAGCAGGGCTGCCTGTCGGAACGCGGCATCCGCGCGCTCCGATGGGGCCAGCGACGCGAGCGACCGGCGCATCCTCGTCAACGCCCAGGCGAGGTTGTGGGCCGTGGGGCGCGTTGCCGTGAGCGCTTCAGACGCCCGCTCGATACACTGATCGGAGGGGTCCGACCGGATCGCGAGCGCCAAGCCGTAGGCGGCGGTCGCCCCTATCAACGGCGCACCCCGCACCACCATGGTTTCGATCGCACGAGCGGCATCCTCGAGACTGAAAAGATCCACGGTCGCGAACTCGAAGGGCAGGCGCGACTGGTCAATGACGCGCACGCAAGCGCTGCCGATCGGCCAGATGGTGCGATAAGGAGTCCCCGAGATCTTCATAAAGTGTGCGATAGACTACTACGCATCCGGGCCGTTGCAATTGGAGACGAGGATGAACAAAGGATCGACCCTGCTGGTTGCGGCGCTGGAGAACGAGGGCGTCGATAGAATCTATGGTATTCCGGGAGAGGAGAACCTCGATGTAGTCGAGGCGATCCGCAAGTCCTCCATCGAACTGGTGTTGACCCGCCATGAGCAGGCCGCCGCTTTCATGGCCGCGACCTACGGCCGGCTCACCGGCAGGCCGGGCGTGTGCATCTCCACGTTGGGACCCGGTGCGTTGAATTTCACGACGGGCGCGGCGTACGCGCTTCTCGGCGCCATGCCCATGATCATGATCACCGGGCAGAAGGGAATTCTTTCTTCGAGACAAGCGCGCTTTCAGGTCGTGGACGTCGTCGCGACGATGAAGCCGCTGACCAAGCTGTCGCGTCAGATCGTCTCGGCCAGCATGATACCAACCCTGGTGCGGGAGGCTTTTCGTGTCGCGGAGGAAGAGCGTCCCGGCCCCGTGCACCTGGAGCTTCCCGAGGATATCGCCGCCGAGAGCTGCGAAGACGTTGCGCTGATTGCGCCTCACCCCGTCGAGTTGCCGCTGGCGGGAACGCAGGCGCTGGATCGCGCTGCGCAGCTGATCATCAGGGCCGAGCGGCCGCTCGCCATGCTCGGCGCCGCCGCCTCCCGGCCGCGCTCGACCGCCGATATTGCGCAGTTCGTATTGCGCACCCGGATACCTTACTTCACGACGCAGATGGGCAAGGGTACCGTGCCCGGCGGTACCGAGCTGTACATGGGGACCGCCGCGCTCTCGGAACGCGACTATGTGCACGAGGCGATCGACCGTGCCGATCTCATCATCACGATCGGCCACGACACCGTCGAGAAACCTCCGTTCATCATGGGTCCGGACGGACCCCAGGTGGTGCACATCGGCTATCAGCCAGCGAGCGTGGAACAGGTCTACTTCCCGCAGACCGAAGTGGTCGGAGACATCGGTCCCACGCTCCGCCTTCTGGCAGACCGCGTCGAGGGAAAAATCCCGCACGCGAGTGCGCTCTTGCCGCTGCGCGCAGATATTCTGGCTCATATCGCGGATCGCGACACCGAACAACGCTTCACTCCGCAGCGTCTGGTGCACGACATCCGGCAGGTCATGCCTTCCGACGGCATCGTCGCGCTCGACAACGGCATGTACAAGATCTGGTTCGCCCGCAATTACCGGACCCGCGTCGCCAACACACTGCTGCTCGACAACGCGCTCGCCACCATGGGGGCGGGGTTGCCCTCGGCCATGATGGCGGCGATGCTTTATCCGAAGCGCCGTGTGATGGCCGTTTGCGGGGACGGCGGCTTCATGATGAACAGCCAGGAGATGGAGACCGCGGTGCGCTTGAAGTTGAGCCTGGTGGTGCTGGTGATCGAGGACGGCGCCTATGGCATGATCCGCTGGAAGCAATCCGTGGATCGATTTCCCGATTTCGGAATGACCTTCGGCAATCCCGACTTTGCGAAGTATGCCGAGGCGTATGGTGCCCGTGGGACCCGGGTCCAGTCCATCGGCGATTTCGTTCCGGCGCTGCAGAACGCATTCAGCGGCGGTGGCGTGCACCTCGTTGCCGTACCGATCGATTATTCCGAGAACGAACGTGTTCTGGTTGAGGAGCTGCGCACGCGGTTTGCGCCGCCGCCCGAGCCCGCATCACCATGACGTCACGCGGACGCGGACGCGGACGCGGAGGCGGACGCGGAGGCGAACGGCGTCGCGCGTCACGACTTTGCGTCAGCCGTCAGCAACTGCGACAGGGCGCGGTAATCGGTCTTGCCGGTGCCAAGAACCGGAATCTGTGGAATGTCCCGAACGATGCGAATGTTGTGCAGGCCGGATAATCCAGCCTCCTGGATGGTCTTGTTGACTTGTGCCCGGTCCAAGGGACGTATCGTGAACAGGGCCAGTTCGGGATGTTGATCATCCGCGGTCGACAACACGGCCAGGGGCGGACCTTTGTCGTCCGGCCGGGCATAAACGCGCATCAACACGTCCTCGATCGCCGGGAGCGAGACCATCTCGCCGCCTATTTTGACGAACCGCTTGAGCCGCCCCATGAAAGTCAGTCGCTTCTGGTCATCGGCTTTGACCAGATCGCCGGTGCGGTACCAGCTCTCTGCGCCGAAGGTCTCGAAGGGCGACGGGCCGCTGTAATTCAAGTAGCCACCGAAAATGCTTGGCCCTCGAAGCAGCAACATGCCGGTATGGCCCGACGCCGCCGGCTGCCGAGTATCCAAATCCATGATCATCGCGGTCACTGAAGGCAGCGGCTTGCCGATCGTTCCTGGCCTGACATCATCCTCACGCATGACCGCAACGACCGGCGAACATTCGGTGATGCCGTAGCCTTCCAATATGACGGCCTCGGGACAGCGGCTCTTCACGGAATCATAGATCTCCCGGGGACACTTTTCCGCACCGGTCACGCACAGGCGAAGCGAGGTCAAATCGCTTCCCGCGCTCGCGCGCACGATGTTTGCCACGAAGGTCGGCGTGCCGAGCAGGAGGGTTACCTGATATTTCTCGATGATCTTGGCGAGCGCCGAGACCTCGTTCGGGTTTGGATGATGCACCACCCGGATGCCTGCCAGGATCGGCAGCAGCAGCGTACCCATCAGCCCGAACGAATGAAACGGCGGCAGCAGACCCAGCATCCGGTCGCTTTGCAGGATTTTGAAGCTGGATAGGGCATCGCGGATATTGGTCAAGAGATTGAGGTGAGTCAGCGGGACCGCCTTGGGCAGCGATTCCGATCCGCTGGTGAACAGCACCACGGCCGTCTCGCTTGCCCTGACGCGCGCGAGGCTCCGCCACGAGAATCGGGCGCGAATGGCCGCGGCAAGTTTCTCAGTCCAACGAAGCGTGCCGGCCAGGCTCTCGAGCGGCACCAAACGGTCCTCGAGCTCGCTCAGATCGATGCCTTGCGAAGATAGGCGGCGCAGCAACAGTTTCGCCGTCAATATTTTTTGTATCCCCACCATATCGAGACCCAGTTGCACGACGCGCGAGCCTGCGGTCCAATTGATCATCACCGGTGTCTTCCCCGCGAAAAGCGTGGCCAGATAAATGGTATCTGCCGCGACCGATGCCGGCAGCATGATGCCGACGTACTGTCCGGGAAGGGCGCAGATTCTGTTCCGCAGAGCGAAAATCGCGGTGACCAAATCGCGGTAGGTGCGGCTTCCTTGCTGTAAATCCGCCACGATGACCCGCCCTGGAGAGCGGCGCGCCTGCGCGAGAAATACCTCCTGGATGGTGCGGCCATTTGGAATTTGTAAACGCGCGTCGCCATGATCTTTCAGCCACGCAGCCGATGGCGCGGCTATTTGCACATTGGCGGATTCCGCCGATGCGGCGCCGCAGGCGGCCATGACCATATCCCCGACGGTGTGCACGGCTTCCACGCCGGGCACGGACACGGCGAACTCTCGTTCCAGCCAAAGCAGGATGTCGGTGATGGCCAGGCTGTCGAGTCCGAGATCCCTTGCCAGCTCCTGATCATCCTTCAAGCCGTCGATGCCGGTCGCATCGTGCAGACGCGCCAGCACGATCTGCCTCGTCGCCGCCGGCGCATCGTAGGCGGCCTGTGCCGCGGTCGGCATGGCCTCCGGAATCTCGCGCGCGCCGCCTTTTTCCCAGATGCTGTAGGGAACGTAAAGTGCGGGCGGCGCCTCGTGATTGTAGAACCGGTCCAGATAGGTGTTGAGCTCTGCGCGCTCCGCGTGGCGCGGAAGGTCGCCGGGTTCAACGAGTTCGATCTGCACGTGTCGTTTGGGTGCAAAAAATATCGCGCTCGCCAGCACCCCACCGAGATGTCCGAAGCCATTCTTCAAGCGGGGCGGCACACCCGAGGCCCATCCGAAGCAACTTCCCCAGAGTCCCGTGGTTCTCACCAGAACCACGCGGACCTGGGGCAGCTCGGAGATGATGCGGTGAGCGGCACTCACGCCTCCCAGCGTCTCCAATCGATGCCGCATCAGCCTGCCGGCCGGGTACAGCAGCACATTCTCGCCCTGTTTCAATGCGTCTATGCACAGCTCGATCGACCGCTGTACTGCCTTCACGCTGCCTTCATCGAGTTCGGAGAGCACCGGGACCCGCAAAGTGCCGAGGAGGTCCGCGAGTTTCCGAATGAGGGGCAGGTCGATCTGATCTTCGAGCGCCAGCGGCCGGATGCCGAATTTTCCGTGGAGGTGGGCGAGAACGATGACGGGATCGATCAGGGCCGGGTGGTTCGGCATGAACAGAATGCCCGGCGCTCCGGGCTCTCTTACGATCCCCGCGCCGTTTACCCGTACGCGATACCGCACGGCAAGCGCGCGCCGCCCGAGAAACGCCAGTAATCTTGCGGGCCAGGATGCATGGCCCGGCGCCCGACGCGCGAACGCTAAGGCCATGGATGAGGCAACGGCGGGGTGAGACTTAAAAGGCCACTGTCACTCGTCGGAGATATTCGGAGCCGATCGCCGCTCCTCGATGTCGAGCAGGGCGCGGTCCACCGCGATTCCCGATCCATGTGCTTCGACGTTGACTTCCGGCAGGCCGATGTCCTCGGGTCCGAGGTCATCGAACGGGCCCACCCAGTCCTCCGGCTGTTCACAGGTCGCCAGGTTTTTTGCCGTCCAGTCATCCGTGGAAGTCTCCTCCAACGACCCGTTGGCGTCTTGCGTCTCGATCAGGCGATCGTCCGCATCGACGCTGACGACCTGAAAGACATTTCCCGACTCCCGGTCCAGGTACCATTGCCCCGGTATTGCGACGATGCGACTGATCATATCGGCCCCCCAGTCAATTTGCGCGGATCCTGCGATGCCGGCAGATGACGTTTTACGTCCTGCAGACGCTTTCGTTCGTAATCCTCGAGCTGCCGCCGCATCGTCTGAAATGCGTCACGCACTGCAACATAAGGATCCTCATGGGAATGGCGCTCGGGATGCTCATGCTGGGCGATGAGATGAGCGCCCGGGCTCGTGATCTCGATGCGCACCTCATAGATGCGCCCCTGAAGGCTGTGTTTGTGTGGCAGCGAGATGATCACATGACACTGGATGATATGGGCGTCAAATTTGAGCAGGCGCTGCGCAAGCTCCCGGATGCGCGCGCCGAGAGCGGCCGACGGCTCGATATCCCGCCAAGTGATGCGAATTGACAGCGGCATGAGATTCCCGGGATCCATAAAGGCTTCGATTTCGACAGGGACTATTCCGCATCGCGACGGCGCGGACAATACGGGATTTCCACCATCCTTTGCGCCGCGACAGTGACTTCGGCAAGTCCTCGGCCGCGCCCCGGAAATAGCCGTCCTTGGACAATGCTCCGAGAGCGGTACCGTGCACGCTCTGCGAGCGCCTCGGGGTCTAGGTGGAAACGCTTATTTCCATCGGCATTCCCCCTGCCATATTCTTATCTGTTGAATCCTCGATGGTCGGGGGCGGTGAATGACAGGGTCCTTTTTGGCAACCATTGGTCCGTCAATTCTTGCCAAACCCATCGCCCCCGCCCCCAGGTTGGAAATCTTAGACGGGGGCTCCCGTAGCTTCGTGGCGCAGATCGTCACAATTTGGCGGATAGTGACAGGTTGCTGCGCTCCTGAGAACCAATTCGCAATCCGCTGAACCGACATGCCATTACCGAAAAACCCGCTGGCTGGCTATCGCGCATTTGCGGCATCGACGGTCGAAGATCTGCATGCCGCGGTCCAGACGCATCTGGGCGCCGAATGTGTCGCCGCGCCGACGGAGCGGCCCTTGTCGGCGGTGGCCAACATGTTCCGGTTGCCTTCCGGTCAGCTCTGGTTTTGCTCCTACGGTGCGCCGGTTGAGATTCGTTTCAGCGAGTCGGATTATTTTCGCATCCAATTCCACTGCACGGGCATCGGAAGCACCCGGATCGGCGCCCGAACAATACCGATAGAGCCCGATCAAGGCTGCGTCTCCCATGCCGCGGCGACGTTATCGTTCGGCGCCGGATTTCAACAGCTCGTGTGGCGCATCGATCGCTCGGTCATGAGCAGAAAGCTCGCCGCCCTGACCGGTGCGTCCGCCGCCCGGACGCTCGACTTCGAGCCCGCGCTCGATCTGCGACTGCCGCGTGCCCGAGCGCTGCTCGGCATCTTTCACAGCCTGGTGCACGGTGTTTCGGGATCGCCGCAACCAAACCGGTTTCTGCTGGCTGAATTGGAGCAAGCACTGATGGTGTCTTTGCTCACCCATGCTGCGCACAACTGCGATTCGCAGCTGAAGTCATTCACCGCCGAGGGCGCGCCCTGGCAGGTGCGCCGCGTCGAGGAATTCATCGATGCACACCTCGACCGGCCTTTCGATATCGAGGAGGCGGTGGCGCTGACCGGCGTCGGGATCCGAACCATTTATCGGGCCTTCAAACGATACCGCGGTTACTCCCCGTCGGAGTTCTCGAAGCAGCGGCGCCTGGTCAAGGCGCACGCCTTATTGAGCGACCCGCTGCTGCTGCGCTCGATCACGGAGATCGCGTACGACTGCGGCTTCAGCGACCTGAGCCACTTCAGCCGGGACTTCGCGGCGACGTTCGGCGAAAGCCCACGGTCGGTGCATCAAGCAGCGCGCCGACAAGCGCCGTTGCGGCCCGAATCCACGAGGCGCGGCCGCTAGTTCTCAACCAGCAGGAACCTGCCGCATCATTCGCCGCGTGAAGTTCCGGCTCATCTCGGCTCCTCGCCGGGCAAGCGCAAGCGGGCGTCGACGATCTTCTCACCCCGGAACAGGAACGAGTAGGTCTTGGATCCGACATAGCTCCCGCGGGAATCCTGCGCGTTGATGCTGGCTTTGACAGTCCAACCGTATATGCGCTTCTCGGTCATCAGCATGCCTCCGGCGAGCTTTGTCACGAAACCCTGTATCGGTGGGGTGATCTCGCCGTATTGAACGGTTTCAGGATGCTTCAAGTGCTCCAGGAAATACTTTCGAATCGCCTGTTGGTAATTCGTGGGCATGTCGCCGTATTGTGTCGCGGTTTCGCGGATCGGTGCCGGCGGTCCGGCGTCGGGAGAGGGCGGTGGGGACTGCGATCCTGTTAGCGGCAGCGCTGCGGGTCCACTGGGCGCCGCGGGTTCACTGGGTGGTGCGTTGGCCGGGGCAATTGCCGGCGCGGCCGCCGACGGCGCCCCCGGGGGCTGGTCCAGCGTCCAGCTATCGACGATGCATTTCCAGTTGCCGTCGGCTCCCTTTCTCCAGATCTCGAGGCGTCGGCCTCGACTCGATGCCGATGTCCCATGCAAGTCGAAGCGCAGCTCATAGGATCCGACCAGAGAAGCCAGGTCGCCCGATCGGGACACCTGCACGTCGATCGGCCGAGACGCGACCGAGAGGTGGGGTCGTTCCAGAAGGTGAGTCACGCTCTGGCGGATGAGTTCCTTGCCGCTCGCGAGCTGATCGTCGGGCAACAGGACGATTGCATCGGAGGCGTAGAACGACATCCATGCATCGGCGCTGTGGCTGCTCGCCGCTGCGGCCCAGTCCGCATCCGCCTTGCGTACTGCGACCTCGGCCGCCAGCGGATCAGCCGCGACGCCGGCCGGGAGGCTCGGTGCGCCCATCAAGAGGGACGTGACGGTGAGACATACGAAGGACGGCAGCGGCTTTTTTTTCATTCTTAACTCCCGGAAGCAAGGCGCGGGGCGAGCACAACAGAGAACCCGCGCAAGTTTACACCAGAGGCGGGTGAGGCGACGCCCGTTGGCTCGTCGGCCGGCATCGACTCCGGCTCAGTCGCCTTTTATCTTCTTGGGGATGTTGGCCCGGGCCTTCCGCGCTTCGGAGAGGCCGATTGCGATAGCTTGTTTGCGGCTCTTCACCGTTTTGCCGGAACGACCGCTTTTGAGCTTCCCACGCTTCATCTCGTGCATCGCTCGCTCCACTTTACGGGCGCCCAATTTTTTCTTGGCTGCCATGATCAGTCCCTATGGTAATCGTCAGGGCCCGATTTTCTCCGATCTCGGGCGATCGCCCGCTAGGCACAATGCGCATCCTCACGTCGGATCAGGCTGACCTCGTAACCGGCAACCGCGCCTCGAAGCGCAGCCCGCGGCCGGGAGCACTGTCGATGGAAAACGTGCCCCCCGATAGCTCGGTGCGCTCGCGCATTCCATTCAAGCCGTGTCCGGTGGTGCGGCCGCGAAGGTCGGTACCGCAGCCATCGTCGGCGACGCTCACACAGAGCTCACTGCGGGCTCCATCGACCGACCGCGTAAGCAAAATCTCAACGTGGCGCGCATTCGCATGCTTGTAGATATTCGTGAGACCCTCCTGGATCAATCGATACGCCGTGAGGTTCAGCGACTCGTCGAGTCCATCGAAGCTGCCCTGCGTACTAAAGCCAAATTGTGTTCCCGGAAGCCGCCGTCGCCATTGATCGATGCCGTGCTCGACCGCGGCCAGAAGGCCGAGCTCATCGAGCGCCACCGGTCTCAGACGCGCGATCATCTGGCTCACGATGCCGTGCAGGTGATCGACGGTGCGAATGATGGCGTCCGAAGCTTCAGCGGGGCCCCGCAAATCGCGAGACGCTCCGTCGCGTATCGAGACGGCATCGAGCTTGATCGCGTTGAGGTATTGACCGAGCTCATCGTGCAGCTCGAGCGCCAGATGTTTGCGATCGACTTCCTGGATACGCAGAGTTTCCTTGGCGAGGGCACGGTTGGCAGCGAGCGCCTCCTCGAGTCGAGCCTCGGCAACGCGCCGCGCTCCAATCTCTCGGCGTGCTTGGCGGTTGCGGCGCCACGCGAGCCAGATGAGGCCCACCAGAAGGACGAGCACCCCCATCGGTAATTCATCGAGCTGCAGACGCTCTTCCCGGCGGGTGAGCGCGTAGAGCGCTTCGCTCCAGTTGAAGTGCGCGGACAGTACGATGGTGAGTGCGGTGGCGACGAGCACCGCGAGTGTGTCGCGCCAAGGCAAAGTATCTTTCGGCGGTAATTCTCCGCGCAGCGAATCCGCCACCACCCACGCGACGCCAACCAGGGCGAGATTGAGTGCGTTCTCGCTCCAATTGGTCCGGCTGGCGGGGTTGTTCAGGAGCATCGGCAAGTGCACGAGTGGGGTGAAGGAGGCGAACATGACAGTCAGCCAGATCGCGGCCAGCCGCGCCTTCACGCCGGTCAGGATCGCCATGCCCGCTGCGATATGAGCGACGCCGGTGGCGTAAGCCCAGAACGTTGGATTCGGCGGCAGCCATTTGGGGACCAACGGAACGGTCAAGTTCATATAGAAAAAGTGCGCTCCGCCGAATAGAAGTGCACAAACGCCGAATACCCGCTGCCCGAGGTGTGTAAGGCTTGCGCGCAGGGGCTCATGCAACCGCATGCGCGTAGCGGCGTAAATAAGCATCCCGCCTGTCGCGATCGCGAGCTGCTCGGCGGCGCCACTGTAGACCCAGAATTCGGCGTAATGGGAAAGCGCCAGGTGGCCGTACATGAGCACGACGACAATGAGCGCATAATAGCCGGCGAGTGCTGCCGCCCCCCACGCCGCCGTGCGGCGCCACCCCACCGCGGCGCCGGTGACGATCATGAGCGCTCCAGCGCCACACGCCAGCGCTGTGCGCTCCGGAAAGCTGGTGGGCACGGGCTGACCCAGATCGAAGTCCCGCCATGCCACGCAAATCAGGCCCATGAACATGACTCCGAGACCATAGAGGCGCGAGCTCCAGGGCATCGGTGCTCCATCGCGCGGTAGGGGCATCACAGGCACGATTTTGACGGAATCCTCAGGCCATGCTCTGTGCAGTGTACCCAAGATCACCAATCGAGGTCGCAGCAGCATGGCACTTCAAGCAAGCATCGATCGGCTTCTCCGGGGTTGCGCGGATATTTGCGGGCTGTTGATGCAGGAATTGGATGCGCTGGAGTTCGAACTGCCCGAGCCGCTCTCATCGACCTCGGCGGCGCGCTGATAAAGCGGCACGGGGCAGTAGTCGTCTCGCACCGTCGGCGCAACGTGCGACAATCTCGTACGCGCGGCTCGAAGGACGCAAGATGGCCGATTTAAAGCGCTATGCCCCGTGGACCGGGGCACTTGCGTTATGCGCCGCTTTACCGGCGACGGCAGAGCCTGCGCCGGCAGCGGGCCCGGCTGGCCGGGTGGGCCCATCCAATGAACTGCAAGAGATCACCGTGACTGCCGAGCGCCTGCGGCTGATCGGCATCGCCACCACAGCCAGCGAAGGCGTGGTCGTCAATGATGAACTGGCCCTCTTACCCGCGTACCGCCCCGGTCAGTTGCTGGAGACCGTTCCCGGGCTGGTGGTCACCGTCCATAGCGGCGAGGGCAAAGCCAGCCAATATCTGATGCGTGGCTACAATTTGGATCATGGCACGGATTTAGCCACCTTCGTCGACGGCTATCCCGTGAATGAGCCGACCAACGCACACGGTCAAGGGTACACGGACCTGAATTTCCTGATACCTGAGCTCGCCACGAACATCAGTTATACGAAAGGCACATCTTACGCAGACGAGGGCGACTTCGCCTCGGTGGGCTCCGTGCACATCAATTATCTCGATACCATCCCGGATCAGTTCTCCCTGACGGGCGGCACCTTCGGCTTTCAGCGCTTCTTCGGCGCCGCCTCGACGCAACTCGCAGCCGGGACCCTGCTGGGCGCGCTGGACTTGCAGCACTACGACGGTCCGTGGGTCAATCCCGACGATCAACGCAAGGAGAACGCCGTGCTCCGCTACAGTGTCGGCGATCAACGCAACGGTTACTCGATCACCGGCTCGTTCCTGCACGATCTGTGGAACAGCACCACGGATCAACCGGAACGCGCCATCGCCGAAGGCCTCATCAGCCGTTTTGGGTCGCTCAACCCCTCCGACGGCGGCATCACACAGCGGGCGGTGCTGACCGGACAATATCATGAGACCCGCGGACCGGGTCAGCTCATCGTCGACGGCTACCTGGCAAGCTATTACATGACGCTCTGGAACGACTTCACGCACTTCCTCGTCGACCCGATCGGCGGGGATCAAGAGCAGCAACATGAGAACCGCTCGACGGCGGGTGGCTCGATCAGCTATGGGTTTCCGACTCAATGGTTTGGCCGCGACAACGAACTCCTGGTCGGCTCCCAGGAACGCTACGACTTTCTGACCGTGGAGCGTATCCCGACCGAAGATCGCGTTGGGATTCCGCCCGCCGACCATCCGCTGGGTGCCATGGAAGACGATCAAGTACGGCTCGACAGCGATGCCGTCTATGCACAGGCCACCACCCACTGGAATGACTGGTTTCGCACCGTCTTAGGAGTTCGCGAGGACTACCAGCGAGGCACGGACGTGGGCACGAATCATGGGACGGCAAGCAAGGCGCTATTCGAGCCCAAGGGCAACCTGATCCTCGAGGCATCGCCCACCAGCGAATACTATCTGAGCGCCGGGCGTGGCTTTCACAGTGACGACCTGCGCGGAGTCAACGAGGCGAGGAACACCGCGGTCCCGGGTGCACCGCTCATCGCATCGCAAACGGGCGAGGAGATCGGCACGCGCCAGGTGTTCTACGACCGCAAAATCACGCTCACCGTGGCCGTGTTCAATCTGGATGCGCAATCGGAGACCACGTATAACCCGGACATCGGCGAAGACATGGCGGGGCCGGCGAGCCGTCGCTATGGCTACGAACTCAACATCACGTTCCAGGCACTTCGATGGCTGGAATTCTACGCGAGCCTGTCACAGGATCACGCGCGGTTCAAAACGCCCTATGACGACGGCACCGGCCATCGCGGCGACTATCTGCCGAACGCGCCGTTCGCGACCGGCTCTTTCAACGTCTATGTGAAGAATCTGGGTCCTTGGAGCGGCGGCGTCGAGTATCGTTATCTCGGCGCCTTTCCGCTGTCCTCCGGGCCCTGCGTCAGCTCCGCGGTCCGAACCGACTTTCCCGGAGTGACGACGTGCGCCGAGGCGCCGACCCCGAAAGGCGAGGTCTACGGGCACGGCTATGGAGAATGGAATGCCGATGTGCACTACCTGTTGCCGGACGGCTGGAGTGCGGGTTTGGGGGTGTACAACCTGCTCAACAAGAAAGCCGACGCGATGGAGTACTGGTACGTGGATCGACTGCCGGGCGAGCCCGCGGTCGGCGTCGCCGATGTACACGTCCACCCGCTCGAGCCCATCTCCGTGCGGCTTACGTTGGCGAAGAGATTTTAGTTGGGCGTTTCGGCGCCGACGGTGCTTTTCTATGAACAATGATCATTCCGGTATGGAGCCGGGCGGCAAGCCACGACTTGGAATTGTTTGGCGCGTGCTCTGGACCCTGGTCGTGGGCCTATCCGCCCTCTGGGGCGCGCTGGCGTTGTGGTACCAGGCCCCGGGTGGGACTGCGCTTCATGGCCTCCTCGTCATGCTGTGGAGTCTGTTGAGTATTGTCATGCTGGTCGCGTTGTGGCGTGGACGCACGATGCTGGCCATCGCGGGTTTTGCGGCGGCATTTGCCGTGTTGATCATCTGGTGGCAGATGCTCCGGCCGTCGAATGATCGTATCTGGGCGGATGATGTCGCCCGCACGATGACGGGCACGGTCGACGGCGATCAAATCACCCTGCACAACGTTCGCAATTTCGATTGGCGCAGCGACAGCAACTACACGCAGCGCTGGGAAACGCGTCACTTCGACCTGGACCGGCTCGAGTCAGTCGACATGATCATGTCGTACTGGTCGGGTCCGGCGATCGCGCACATGCTGGTTTCATTTGGTTTCGGCGGGGCCGACCCGGTCGTGTTCTCGGTTGAGATACGTCCCGAGAAGGGCGAGGCTTTCTCGGAGATCGGCGGATTTTTCAATGAATTCGAACTCAGCATCGTCGCCGCAGACGAGCAAGACGTGATCCGGGTCAGGACCAACGTGCGCGGCGAGGATGATTATTTATACCGTATCAACATGCCGAAATCGGCAATGCGCGCGCTGTTCGTTGCCTACATCGAGGAGGCGAACAGCCTCGCCGTCACGCCCCGCTTTTACAATACGATCACCGCCAACTGCACGACGCTGGTCTACCATATGATGAAGCAGATCGTCGGCCATCTTCCCTGGGATTTTCGTCTGCTGCTGACGGGATATCTGCCGCAATATGTCTACGGAATCGGGGGTCTCGTGCCGCACTATTCGTTTGAGGAGCTCCGATCCCGCGGACGCATCACCGCACGCGCGCAGTCGGCTGATCGAAGCGAGAGCTTCTCCGTCGATATCCGGCGAGGCGTGCCGGGCATTTCAGCTTCGCCCTGACACGAGAGCGGCCAGCCCGGCACGGCCCCTATCCATGCGAGGTTCGACCTTGCGCGTTGCGATTGACGAACTCCCAGACCTTGGAGATCACGACGGATCCCTCGCCGACCGAGGATGCGACGCGCTTGACCGACGTCGCCCGCACGTCGCCCACGGCGAAGATGCCGGCTTGCGAAGTGGCGAAGGGCGAGGCGGGCGCACCGGCGTCGGAACCGGTGATGACGAATCCCTTGTCATCGAGTTTGACGAGTCCGGATAGCCACTCGGTGTTCGGGGAGGCGCCCACCATGATGAACAACGCGCGGGTGTCGACGAGGCGCGTCGCACCGGTTCTGGCATTTCGGATGGTCACCGCGTCGAGATGGTCGCCGCCATGCAGAGCGGTCACTTCGGCGCCGAATTCGATCTCGACTCCGGGATGTGCTTCCAACCGGCTGGAGAGATAGCTCGACATCGACGCGGCCAGCGACGTGCCGCGGACCAGTACGCGTACGCAACGCATCGAGCGACTGAGGAACATGGCGGCCTGCCCCGCAGAGTTGCCACCGCCGATGATGACTGCGTCCATGCCCCTCGAATAGCGGGCCTCTATTTCGGTTGCAGCGTAATAAACACCCGCACCCTCGAACTCTTCCAGCCGCTCGATGGGGAGCCTGCGGTATTGCACGCCAGTCGCGACCACCACCGCGCTGGCCCGGATGCGCTGGCCGCCGTCGAAAGTGGCGCAGAAGCTCTCATCCGCAAGTCGTTCCAATTTCGCGACGCGCCGTGGCATGGCAAAGCGTGTGCCGAACTTCATCGCCTGGATCTCCCCACGCCACACCAGGTCAGCGCCCGAAATACCCGTAGGAAATCCCATGTAATTCTCGATACGACTCGAGGTTCCGGCCTGACCCCCAATGGCGGTGTCTTCCACGACCAACGCCCTCAACCCTTCGGCGCCGGCATAGACTCCTGCGGCGACCCCGGCCGGCCCGCCCCCGACGATGAGGACGTCGAACGTCTCGTCATCGCGGAAGTCCAGATTGAGACCCAGCAGCCGCGCGACCTTGTCCGGCGTCGGATCCGCCACGACGACACCCCGCCCGAAAATCACCGCCGGCTGGGCGGAAGCGATGGAACAACTCGCGGCAATCGATTCCGCTTCGGGGCTGCCCAGTGCCAAGGACCTGTAGGGGATGCGATTGCGGCTGGCAAACAGGGCGATGCGGCGTACTTCCCGGTCCTGGTCTTCGCCGATCAACTGCAGACTGCTGTCCCGTTCATCGAGTTGGCGTCGACGCCGGGCGGAAAACACGCTGATGATGATGTCGGACATCTCCGGGATCCTGGACATCAAGGTCAACATCGCATCGCGCGGCACGTCGATGACCCGGGTATCGCGAACGGTGCGCAGAGACATCGACCAGACGCCCCCGCTGAGGAAGGATATTTCACCCATGAACTGAGTGGGACCGAG
The DNA here is from genome assembly GCA_050012215.1 of Steroidobacteraceae bacterium. Taxonomy (GTDB): domain Bacteria; phylum Pseudomonadota; class Gammaproteobacteria; order Steroidobacterales; family Steroidobacteraceae; genus Bog-1198. The sequence continues at coordinate 32,904 of JBEKHO010000003.1, read as the reverse complement.
CGTGAAGGGCAGGTGGCGTTCATTGGTGTAGGGGTTGACCACCTCGATCTCGCCGTCCTCGATATAAATGAAGCGATCCGCCGGCTGGCCGGGCAGTGCAAGAAAGACGCCCGCGGAATGGGTGAGAACCCTGCCCGCCGCGCGTATTGCTTCGACGTGAGCTGCGGCGAGCGGCGTGCGCTGCATTTGGCGCAAGTCATAGCCTATGGTCTCCATGGCTCAGCGACCCTGAAATGCCGCTTTTAATGCGGCATTGAGCGCGTCACCATCGTACGGCTTGCGCAAGAAAACGGCCCCCGCAATTCCGCGGGTGGTTTCGTTCGGATCGTAACCGGAGGCAAAAACGATGGGCAGCGCAGGCTGGGATTTCAACGCGCGAGCAGCAAGTTGAGCGCCCGACATGCCGGGGATCGACAAGTCCGTCACCATCACATCGAACCGCTGCGTTTCGAGATGCTGGATCGCCTCCGTACTATTGCTCGCCTCGGTCACCTGGTGTCCGAGATCGGACAAAATCGTGGCCGTGCACAACCGGATCTCCGCATCGTCCTCGACCAGGAGCACGCGCCAGGACGTGCGGGGCGCCGCCGCTCGGGCATTGCGCGCAGCGGCCGTTCGGCTCAGGTTGCGCTGCTGCTGATTGCGCAGCACGTGCCGGATCTTTCGGGCCAGCGCGTCGCGACTGTACGGCTTGCTCAACAAATCGATTCCCTCGTCCAGACGGCCACCGTGGACGATCGCGTTCTCCGTATAGCCCGACGTGAACAGCACCGCAATATTCGGCAGCCGCTCGCGGGCCTTGCGGGCAAGTTCCGGGCTTCGCAGGGTGCCCGGCATGACCACATCGGTAAACAGCAGATCGATGGACACGCCGCTCTCGACGATGGCCAGCGCACTCTGCGCATCCCGCGATTTGAGCACACGATATCCGAGGTCCGTCAGCAGATCGACCGCCGTGCGGCGAACCTCATCATCGTCCTCCACGACGAGCACGACCTCGGTCCCGCCGGTGGCGTGTTCGGTCTCGACGTGCGTCTCGACATCCTCGGGGTGCCGCGAGCGGGGCAGGTAAACCCTGATCGTCGTGCCTTGACCTACCTCGCTGTAGATCTTGACATGTCCGCCCGACTGCTTGACGAAGCCATACACCATGCTCAGGCCGAGCCCGGTCCCTTGTCCCTCCGGTTTGGTGGTGAAGAATGGCTCAAACACCCGATCGATGAGATCGGCCGGGATTCCGCTGCCCGTGTCGGTTACCGCGAGCATCACGTATTGCCCGGGCGCCACCTCCGCGTGTTGAGTGGCGTATGCATCGTCGAGCGACGCGTTGCCCGCTTCGATGGTGAGCTTGCCGTGCCCGTTCATCGCGTCGCGTGAATTGATGGCGAGATTCAACAGCGCATTCTCGACTTGCGCTCCATCGACGAATGTATTCCACAGCCCACCGCCGATGATCGTCTCGATCTCGATCCCTTCGCCGATCGCCCGACGCAACATGTCGCTGATGCCGCGGATCAACCGGCCCAGATTGACCACTTTGGGCGCCAGCGGCTGGCGCCGGCCGAATGCGAGCAACTGAGACGCGAGTTTCGCACCGCGATCGAGCGCCGTGATGGCCGTGGCCAACCGTTGCTCGCCGCGCAGCCTTCCGCTCACGTCCCGGGTCAGAAGTTGAAGGTTGCCGCCGATGACCTGGAGGACGTTGTTGAAGTCGTGCGCGATTCCACCCGTCAACCGACCCACGGCTTCCATTTTTTGGGCTTGGCGAAGCTGCGCCTCGGCCTCGGCCTGCTCGGCAATGGCCGCCGCCACACGTGCTTCCAGCAGTTCGTTGGTCTCCCTCAATACCCGTTCCGCGTCCTTGCGCTCGGAAATGTCGATGACCGATCCGATATAGCCGAGGAATTCTCCCTCGTCCGACAATCGGGGGGCCGCAGCGCTCAGGGCCCAGCGATAACCGCCTTCCCGATGATTCAAACGGTATTCGGCTCTGAAAGATGCACGTGCCGCGCTAGCATCGATGAACGTTTCACGCGAAGTCCTCCGATCTTCCGGGTGGACCATCTCCCAGACCCCTTGCCCCGAGGCGACCTCGACCGGCTGGCCCGTGAATTCCGACCATCGGCGATTGACGTAGAACACCTCGCCCGTCTGATCGGTCATCCACAGGATGACCGGCGAATTCTCAGCCATGTTTCGGAAGCGGCTCTCGCTCTCGCGCAGTTCGCGGGTAGCCTCGCGACGCAGCCGCGCCATCGCCAGATTGGCGGTGACCCGCGCGAAGAGCTCGCGTGCCGAGAAGGGCTTGGTCAGGTAGTCATCGGCACCGCCCGCCAAGCCGTCGATGCGGGCATCTTCTCCCGCGCGGGCGGACAGCAGTATCACCGGCAGATCGCGAAGTGCCGGGTCGGCACGCAGCTCGCGCAACAACCCGAATCCGTCGAGACGCGGCATCATCACATCGCTCAACATCAGATCGGGTTTGTGTTTTCGGATCGAATCGAGCGCCGACTGCCCATCCTCGGCCACATCGACTTCCCAGCGTGTCCCCAGCAGACGCTGCACATAAGCGCGCATGTCCGCATTGTCGTCGACGATCAGTATGCGGGCGCTCGGGACACCTGCGCCGATCGGCAGCGAGGGGTCCATCTCCATCCGCATCAGCACGGAGTCGTCCGAGACGGCCGGCAACTCCGGCAGCCAACGCAGCACTTCTTCGACGTACGCCTGGGCGTGCGCTGCGGTCGACGCGGGTGAGCGAACGGCGCCGATCCGTTGCGAGGCGATATGTGTGGAACCGAATGGCAGCGAGACCGTGAAAGTCGTGCCTAGGTCCACGTCGCTCTTCACTTCGATGGTGCCGCCCTGCAGTTTCACCAGCTCTTGCACCAGCGCAAGGCCTATGCCAGAGCCCTCGAAAGAGCGGCTGCGCTGGCCCTCGACCCGGTGGAAGCGCTCGAACAGCTTGGGGATCTCCGAGTCTGGGATCCCGACTCCTGTGTCGCGCACGCTGACCTGCGCAAGCTGCATGTCCTGCGAAACGCCCACCTCGACGGTGATCGCGCCGTCGAAAGTAAACTTGAAGGCGTTCGACAGCAGATTGAGGATGATCTTCTCCCACATCTCCGGGTCGATATAGACCGGCTCGGGCAGCGGAGGGCATACGATCGTGAGGCCCAATCCCGCTCTTTCGATCGCCGATCGGAACGTGGATGCGAGCTCGGCCGTATACGTCGACAAGTCGATCGGCTGGAAGCTCCCCTCGGCGCGTCCCGCCTCGATGCGCGAGAAATCGAGCAGGGTATTGACGAGCCTCAGCAGACGGAGGCTGTTCCGGTGGGCGGTCTGAATATGAGTGCGCTGCGAGGGAGTCAGTCCGGGAGCGCGATCGGTGAGGGCATCCTCGAGCGGTCCCAGCATGAGCGTGAGCGGCGTGCGAAACTCATGGCTGACGTTCGAGAAGAATTGGGTTTTCGCGCGATCGATCTCGGCCAGCGCCTCGGCGCGCAACCGCTCCTCCTCGTATGCTTGGGCGCTGCGAATGGCGGCGGCGATCTGGCCGGCCAGCAATTGCAGAAAACTTTGGTAGCTCTCGTCCAATAATCTGAAGGGGTTTAGTCCGACGATCAACAAACCGGCACAATCGCCTTCGCCGATCGGAATGACCGCGGCCTTTTCCGGCGCTTTCGGCCATGGGCCCCGCGGGAGCGGAGCGTCGATCGCCCCCGGAAGGTCAACGATTCGCAGGCGCTGCGAGTTCTGCACCCGACCGACCGGCCAGGGAAATTGGCTGTGCAGATCCAGGTATTCGGGTGCCGCGGGATGGCTTGCATCGATCCCGGAGGTGGCCTGGAGCCTGAAGCCAGAACCGCCTTCGTCCGGTACGTAAATCAGCGCAAAAGGAAGATCGTGCGTATTCGAGGCGAGTTGGGAGGCGGCGCGTGCGCAGATCTCCGGCATGGTATGCACGTGAGCCATGCTGGTGGCGAGGTCGCGCAAAAGCGCGAGCTGGCGCTGGCCGATCACTCGTTGGGTGTCGTCACTGTTCGCGCAGATGATGCCGCCGACGGACCCATCGTCATTCGGAATGGGGCTGTAGGAGAAGGTGTAGTAGGTTTCCTCGGGATAACCGTTGCGTTCCATGATGAGGAGCTGGGCTTCTACATACGTTCCCTGATCTCCCCGCATCGCCGTATCGAGCATCGGCGCGATATCCGCCCAGATTTCGTGCCAGACCTCCGAGGTCTTGCGTCCGAGAGCCGTCGGATGTTTCCCGCCGATGATGGACTTGTACGGATCGTTGTAAAAATAAATGAGATCACGACCCCAGCCGACCCAGATCGGCTGGCGCGAGGTGAGCATGATGCGAAGCGCCAGGCGCAGGCTTTGCGGCCACGTCTGAGGCGCCCCCAAGCGGGTGTGAGTCCAGTCGAATTCGCGGATGAGCTGACCGAGTTCTCCGCCGCCCGACAGGAACCCGATATCTTGATTGTCAGGCACTTGCTCTTCGAAATTTGGCTGCAAAGGAATCCCTGCGAAGACGCGCCGCGAGAAGACCGCTTAATTGTTGGCTCTTATACGCCCCGACGAAATCATAACCGGGACGTGGCACAAATTTCGTGTTGGAAGGCCCGCAGAACGGTCCCTGGATGTAAGAATATCGCGTAGGAATGCGTCGGTGGATTCCGACATGACGCCCGGGGGCACCTTCGTTTACGGTCAGCCTCCGGCTAGGGCGGGGCGGGCGATGTCGCCTCGTAGCTCTGCGGCAGCAGACCGCGCCCTCGCATCTCCGCGAGAATCGCGTCGCGGCGGGCTTGCGCGTCGCTCGCCTTGTCGGATCTGAAGCGTGCCACCTCCGCCGCGGTGTAAGGCACAAAATCGGCGGTCAGCCGATCGGCAGAGAACCGCTGCAGGATCCAGTTGAGCAGGCGTGCTGCCGTTGCATCATCGAGCCTTGACTGCGCGAGACCGGGAACTTGGATCAAATATTGGCGCCCCAGTTCGGTTCGCACAAATAGGCCGGCGTCGTTCAGATCGGGAATGCCAACCTCCCGGACTCCCTGTCCTCGAGCGCCGTGACAGCCCGAGCAATTGAGCGTGTACACGGTGGGCATGGGCAGGTCGGCGCGCGCAGCCGTGATCAGGCCGGTACATGCTGCCACCGCCCAGAGGCGGCGCATGGATCAGCCCGCCACTCCGACGATGATCGACACGGTGCAGTGATAGGAGGCGGCGCCGCCGTTGGCCATGCACCAGTTCACGTCGTTGTGAATTCCCATTTCATAGCCGGGACGTTCGTTCAGATTGGAGCTGCAATAGCACTGGCCACAGGACGAGCGGCCACAGCAGTCGTTGTAGCTGATCAAATAGTCCTTGCCGTCCTTGCCGTTGCGACAGGTGCCGATCCAGCTCACCTTGGACACCTCGGTGCCCGGTGGGCATTGAGATCCAGTCCCGCCACAACACGAGCAGAGTTGGCCATCCATGGCGCAATATTTCCAGTAGTCGCACTTGCTCGGGTCCATTTGGTGCGGATCGGTGCTGGGCTTGCCAAAGGTGCGGTCGATGGGCAGGAGCGGTGCGAGCGCGGCGCCAACGGCCAGTCTGCCCAACAAGGAGAGCACTCCCCGGCGGGAAGACAGCATCGCCAGCTTCCGAGTCGCGGTTTCGACTGTTTCATCAAAGAGAGACATCAATCCTCCCAAACCTTTGCGCGGATCAGCGCTTTTGCGTTTTGGCCCGGTATTCCTGCAGGGATGCGACCCCCATTTCCTGGGCGATCAACAGACTTTCGATCTGCTCTCGATTGTTGACCAGGCCTTTGGCGCTGATGAGTCCCGCGGGGCCGATCACCACCGCATAGGGGAGCTTGCTGATTCGAAACGCCATGCCGAGATCTGCGGACAGCACGTAGGGGAAGGGCTTGAGCTTCTCGCGTTGATAGAAGAGGCTATGCTCATCGAGCTCGCCGTCGCTGGCGAGCACCACGTCGACTGTCGCGCGCTCGTGCTGGCTGAGCGAGCGCAAGATGGGCAACAGCTTCTTGCAGACCGGGCAAGTGGGCGATAGGAAGAACAGCAGCTGGCTGCGTCCGGTTGCGGCACCTACGACGATATCGCCACCCCCGAGCGTCGGCAGTGTGAACACCGGCGCGGCCTCACCCACCTTGGGCCCGTGATCCATGGTGAGCGCTCCGACCGGTGTGACGCGCTCGTTGAGCACGCCGATCTGGCGCGCGAGCGCCAAAACGGTGATCACGAGCGCGATATTGGTGATCCAGAGCAGCACATTCGACATGGCAAGCGCGGTCATGAGCGACTCCTCGAACTGATCGCACTGAATTGCTGGAAGTTTCTCATCAATTGGTTCACTGCGAAGTACAGCGCGATGAGGGCGACGGATGCGCAGAGGACTCCGATCACGGTCATTCCATCGATCGGTCCGGAAGTCGGCGCGGTCCCGGCGACCGCGAGTGCGACCATGACCCCGGCATTGCGCAGCACGAGACCCAAGGAAAGCTTCTGTCCGCGGACGCCACCGCATCCACAGTCGATCGACGCGCGTCCGCGCGCGATATTGAGGATGATGGCGCCAGTAAACAGCGCCATCAGGCACATTCCCATCGAGGCTCCGACGCGGCTCATCATCGGCACCAGGAGCGCGCCCGCAGCCGCCAACTCCATTGGCGGCAAAGAGCGGACGGCAATCATCGCCAGCCAGCGCGGGGCGATGCGGTACTGCTCGACGATGCCGTCAAACATGGTCCAGTCGCGCATGGCGTGAATCGCAGCCAGCGCAAAAATCGCGGCGAGCGTCAGTCGCGCCACCTCACCCAGCATGAACAATGAAACCTGGTAATCCATCGTCTATTCCACCCAGAGCGGCCCGCCCCCCTCCAGCAGGTCCGGCCTGCTCGTGCCGAGGAGCTTCAGAGTATTGCCATCGTATCGGGAAATAGAGCCCTGGATGTCGGCCGTCACGTTGACCGAAAAAAGCAGGGGATGGCCTTCCTTGCTGACCTGCAGATAATTCGCGCCGTCGGATTTCGTGCGGCCGGTCACCTGGTGCTTGACGACATCCACTTTCCAAATTTCTGCCGCTGGAGTCTTGTGGCTGCCCTCCTGACCATCCGGATGCATGCCGAGATAGAGCTGGCCGTTGGATGGGCTGTACGCAATATTGGAATAGCCGCCGGGCCTCCAATGCGCCGCCTGCTCCTTGGCCCCGAGGACAGTCCACGGCATCTCCTGCGCGGCAACCTCCCCGGAGAAATCCATGACGTGCACGTTTCCCAGGAAGGAAATGAATATCGTCCGCTCGCCCATCTTCACGCCGGAGATGAACAGGGCGTCCTTTTCCGGATCGAACAGCGTGGCGCTTCGCCTGCGCGCGGTCTCCTTGCCGGCCGGGTCGAAATCGACCGTCAGCGCCGCGCCATCGCCGCATAAAGTGGAGAAGCGGCCGGCCGCTTTCGGGGAGGCATAGATGCCAAAGCAGCCGGCGGTCTGTATCTCGGACAATAGAGTCTTCGTCGCCAGATCGACGATGGAGACCGAAGAGGCCGGTGTGGCGTTTTGCACGAGCAGAAACTTCGCTGCGGCGGATTCGACCAGAAACACCGAATACTGGTTCGACATCGCCCGCTTGCTCAACAGGATGGTTTCGTGGCGCGGCAGCAGGCTCGTGGTGTCGTAGTACTCGAGCACATCGGTTCGAGTGCCGTGATCACCTCGCGAGAAGAAGGAGGTGGCGTTGAACAGGGTCTTACGGTCCGCCGAGATCGAAAAACTCCCGAACGAGCCGTTGGTCAACTGACCGAGGACGGAGAAGTCATCGCCATCAATGACGCGGATCTTGCTGTCGACCGCATGCGCGGGCGGTGTCTTGTCCGCAATGTACAGGCGATGCCCGTTGTCGGGCTTGAGCTCGACGACTCCCGGGTGTTCTTCGGCGAGATCACCAAAGGCTGCTGCGGCCGAGAAAAGCATTACTGCCGCCGCGAATGCCTTCGTTCGCGTTCCCACGTTCATCGATGACTCCTCCTCAATAGAGCGACATGTCTCAGAACGTATAGGTCAGATCCACACCAACCGTGAGCGGCTGATTGGTGATCACCCGGTTGAAAGAGGCGTTCGTCAGTGTGAGCTCCGTCATGTTCTCCAGATAGGCCTGCTTGTTGAACACGTTGTTCGCGAACAAGGCCGCTCCCCAGCCGGCGCCGGAGTGGATGCCGGCGCGAACATTGGTCAGGTCGTAGGACGGAAGCGGGGTCAGCTTGCCCGTGCCGAAGCCTGGCGGGAACGTCAGATCGAGACGCGACGCGACATAGGTGTTTTCCACGCGGGCCGTGAACTTATACGTGTCGGTGAGCGCGTGCTCGTAAGTGAGATTGAAATCGCCCGTATGGTCCGGAACGTCCGGCAGCTTGTTGAAGGGCGTGATCGTATAGTGTATGCCCGGGGTCAACGTCGCTTGAGTGTACCCGCCGGAGGCGCCCAGCTCGAACCCGGCGCCCAGCGCGACCCGGAGCTCGAGCTCGCCGCCGATGATCTTGGCATTGCCTCCGTTGTCCTGCAGCAGATAATCGTTGGGCAGTTCCAAGAGCTGCACGTTGCTCCATCTCTCGTAGTACACGCTGGAATTGATGGTCACACGCCGATCGAAGAGACGCGCCTTTTCGCCGAGCTCGTAGCTCCATAGCGTATCGGGCTTGTAGCTTGTCGGCCATACGCCGTTGGCGTACTTGAAGGGAGTCACCGACAGCGGCACGCCGCCGGGCGCCCACAAGGGACCGGTGGTGGGTAGCGGCTGGTTGGCGCCGCCAGGACGGAACCCCTTCGCCGCCGTCACGTACACCATGAAATCCTTGTTGAACTCGTAGGCAAGATTGAACTTGGGGTTGACGCCATTCTCGGATTGCGACACGGTCTCTATCGACGGCGTCGCGCCGCCCAGCGGCGAGCCCCAGCCGGCAAAATGATCGTAGAAGTGATAGTCATAGGCGTACCAGCGCAGACCGGCGGTGGCCTTCAAGTGATCGGTAATCGCATAAGTGCCCTCGCCGAAGGCGGCATATTGCGAGATCGTGGTCGGATTCGTGAGATTCCAGATCGCGGGAACGGTGGCCGGCCCGAACGTGCCGAGATCGACATAGGCCGAAGGGTTCTCGACGGCGGTGTACAGATTCCACGTTGATTTGAATTGACTGTAAAAAAGACCGCCGACCCAGTTGAGCGGGCCGCTGCCCGAGGAGGCAGCTCTCAATTCCTGGCTGAATTGCCGGGAGGGATCGGTTTCCGTGCCCTGGACGGGACCGGTGCCGCCCGGCAGATAGAACCCAATGGTACCCGGCGCGTTGATTTCCACCCCCGATATGGGGTTGTTGAAATTCTCGCTGCCGTCCTGGGATTGGATCGACGTTCGGGTCCATTGCGCGGTGATGGAGGTCACGTCGAAGGACTCGAACTTGTAGTTGGCGGTCAGGCTGTAGACCGCGATCTTGTCCGAATACGGTTCTGAGACGTTGAACGGTTGATAGTGCGCCTCGGTGCCGGGATTGCTGTCGAAGGCGCTTGGCCCATCCTGCGTGATTCTTTGGAAGAACACCGACGGAGTGATGGACAGCTCATCCGTGGGCTTCCAGAGAAGGGTCACGCGTGCGCCGTACAAATGTTCCGCATTCGATCCCGGATATCGAGCCACGACCGGCGCAGTCTCCACGTTGCCCCGGGTCGCGCCGCCATTGGTCGGCAGCGGGAACGGGTCGGCGACGATGCGATCGATCCAGCCGCTGGTATAAGCCTCCGACCCGACGATTCGCAGCGCCAATTGGTCATTGATGATCGGAAGGTTGAACATGAAATTGTCGTTGTGATTGAAGCCGCCGCCGTCGGTGCCGGACAGGATGCTCTCGACACTGGCGTGGGACTCGGTCAGGTTCGGCTGGTTGGTGATGAGCTTGACCGTGCCGCCCATGGAGCCCCCGCCGTACAGCGTACCCTGCGGGCCGCGCAACACCTCGATCCGATTCAGGTCGTAGAGCGTCGGATCGATCACGACCTTGCCGTTTTGTGCGCCGGCTGGCGCAGTCATCGGCACATCATCGAGGTAGAACCCCACGGTGGCGGAGTTACCTCCGCTCGAGGTCATGCCGCGCATCTCCACTTCGGTCTGGCCGGGGCCGTTGCTCTTCAGCGAGACGCCCGGCGTTGCCGCCGCGAGCGTCGAGACATCGGAGATGCCGCGGTCCTGCAGGTCGGCGCCGCTCACCGCGGTGATGCTGATCGGCGTGTCCTGAACCGTCGAGACGCGCTTTTGGGCGGTCACGACGATTTCACCGAGTGTGGTGGTGCTGTCCGTGGTAGCGGCGGTCTGGGCGCCCGCCGAGGCGGCAAAGACGATCGCCGGGACGGCGAGAAGCGCTGAGCGGTGTCGCTGGATTGTCATCTTTGCTCCCTATTTTTGTAACCTGTTAGTTACTTATAATCAAAAGTGAGCGACACTGTCAACTGCGGAAGAAACACGTCCATTGGCGGGCAAATCGACCCACATTTGCGGGGCTGCGGCAGTGCGGGTACTAATATGCGGGCGAACCTGAACGCTTCTCGAATCGAAGGTCCAAGATAATGCAAATGCCAAAGCCCCCGGCGAGCGGGCCGAAGATCCACCGCCCCGGCAAGAAGAAAAAACAGCGCAGCGCGACCACGCGCGATCCCGAATCCACCAGCGCCGCAATACTGGCCGCCGCGGTGAAGGAGTTCACCGAGAGGGGATATGAAGGCGCCCGCGTCGATAACATCGCCGATCGCGCCGGTGTCAACAAACGCATGCTGTATCACTACTTCGGCAACAAACAGGCACTGTACGTCGCCGTTCTCGAAGGAAGCTACACCTCCATCCGTTCGGCGGAGCACGGTCTGCACCTCTCCGATCGGGATCCCGTCGATGGCATCACCGACCTCGTGCTATTCACATGGCGATACTATCTCGCGCATCCGGAATTCCTGAGCCTGCTGAATACCGAGAACCTGCACCGCGCCAAATTCCTGAAGCGTTCTGCGCGGATCTTCGAGCTCAACTCGCCGCTCATCGAGCGGATCTCGGTGCTGCTCAGGCGTGGAGCGGAGCAGGGCGTGTTCCGCGACGGGCTGGATGCCGTCAAGGTATACGTGTCGATCGCGGCCCTCGGATTCTTTTATCTGTCGAATCGCTGGACGCTGTCCACGGTCTTTCGCCGTGATCTGCTGGCCAAGGAGCAAGTCGAGAACTGGGGCCGCCACATGGTGGACGTCACGCTGTCTTATCTACGCCGGGTCTGATCGCGGGGCTGAGGTTGACATCGCGCCCGACGCGCGATTATAAGTAACTAACAGGTTACAAGCGGGGCGGGGAGTATGGCGGTTCAGCGGCTTGGCGTGATCATGCACGGCGTGACCGGGCGGATGGGCTACAACCAGCACCTGGTGCGCTCGATCGCCGCGATCCGCTCGTCGGGCGGGGTGTTGCTGCCGAACGGCGACCGGGCGATGCCCGATCCCATCCTGGTCGGCCGCAATGCCGAAAAGCTCGCGCAAATCGCCAGGCTTCACGATATCCCGCGACATACCACGGACTTGGACGCGGCCCTGGCCAATGCGGGGGACAGCGTGTTCTTCGATGCCGGGTCCACTCAGATGCGGGTTGCGCTGCTCGAGCGCGCAATAGCGGCCGGCAAGCACATCTATTGCGAGAAGCCGGTTTCGGAAACTCTTGCGGAGGCGTTGCGCGTGGCGCGGCTGGCGAAGGCGCACGGAATCAAGCACGGCGTCGTACAGGACAAGTTGTTTCTTCCAGGATTGCGCAAGCTCCGCATGCTGCGGGAGGCGGGTTTCTTCGGCCGCATCCTCTCCATTCGGGGCGAGTTCGGCTACTGGGTGTTCGAGGGCGACCTGCAGCCCGCGCAGCGCCCTTCCTGGAACTACCGCAAGGCAGATGGCGGTGGCGTCATTCTCGACATGTTGCCGCACTGGCGCTACGTGCTCGACAATCTCTTCGGCAAGGTCGAGGCCGTCAGCTGCCGGGGCGCGACCCACATCGATGAGCGCATCGACGAGCAGGGCCGACGCTATCATTCGGATGCGGATGACGCGGCCTATGCGACGTTCGAGCTCGAAGGCGGCATCATCGCGCAGATCAATTCGTCCTGGACCACGCGCGTCAATCGGGATGACCTGGTCACCTTTCATGTCGATGGCACGCACGGGTCCGCAGTCGCGGGACTGACCCGCTGCGTCACACAGCAGCGGGTCAACACGCCGCGCCCGGTTTGGAATCCGGACGAGCCTCAGACCATGAAGTTCATCGAACAGTGGGGTGCGGTGCCCGATACTGAAGTCTTCGGCAATGGCTTCCGGCTGCAATGGGAGGACTTCATCCGTCACGTGATGGCGGACACCCCCTGGCACCATGACCTGATGGAGGGCGCGAAGGGAGTGCAACTCGCCGAACTCGCCCTGCAGAGCTGGGCCGAGCGCCGCTGGATCGATGTTCCCGCGCTCAGCCAAACCGGTACTTGAGCGGACCACCCTGATGACGAGCGTGCGTCTTCCCGTTCCCGGCGGCCGAGTCGAGCGCTACGCCGTCAGAAATGCTCCTTTGCCGACACCCGGCAGCCGCACAGTCCCCCCGACATTCAATCGGGCCGCCTATGCCGCTGCACATGTCGTCGTCGATCCTCTGGCGGAAGGCGATCCGCAGCTCGACGTCACCATCGATTGGGACGCCACGTTGAGGTTCCGCCACTATTTGTGGGATTTGGGTTTCGGCGTCGCCGAGGCGATGGACACGGCACAGCGCGGCATGGGTCTGGATTGGCCGGCTGCGCTGGAACTCATCCGGCGCACGCTGGCCGAGGCGAAGCACCGCCCCGGCGTCCTTGTGGGTTGCGGCGCTGGAACGGATCACCTCAAGGCAGGCGAGGCGCGCACTCTCGATGACGTGATCGGCGCCTACGAGACACAGATGGAGTCCATCGAGGCACTGGGTGGCCGCATCATTCTGATGGCAAGCCGCGCGCTGGCTGCAATTGCCAGGGGACCGGCGGATTACCAGAGAGTCTACGATCGCCTGTTGCGCCAGGTTCGTCATCCCGTGGTGATTCATTGGTTGGGCGAGATGTTCGATCCCGCGCTCGCGGGATACTGGGGTGCCGACGACCATTTGCAGGCGATGGAGACGGCACTGTCCGTCATCAGCGCCAACGCCGCGAAGATAGACGGCGTGAAAATATCGCTCCTGTCCAAGGAGAAGGAAATTTTCATGCGTCGGCGTCTGCCCGCGGGTGTACGCATGTACACGGGCGACGACTTCAATTATGCCGAGCTGATTGAGGGCGACGAGCGGGGATACTCCGACGCGCTGCTCGGCATATTCGATGCGATCGCACCGGCTGCGTCACTCGCGCTCGAACGGCTTGCCGCAGGCGACAAGCCGGGGTTTGGCAAGCTGCTTGCGCCGACTGTTCCCTTGTCGCGCCACATCTTCACGGCACCGACCCGGTACTACAAGACGGGGATCGTGTTTCTCGCCTACCTGAACGGCCTGCAGAATCACTTTCAAATGATCGGCGGCCAACAGAGCTTACGCTCCCTGCAGCATCTCGCGGAGCTGTTTCGCCTCGCCGATGCGGCACGTGTGCTGCGCGATCCGGAGCTGGCGGCCGCGCGCATCGCAATCGTGATGGCCCAGGGTGGCATCGGCGGTGATGCATGAGCGTGCGTGGACTGTCGCTCAATCTCGCGACCGTACGCCCGCAATTCGGCTTTGCCGCCGCCGTCGACGCATGCCTCGCGCAGGGCATCACTGCGATATCGCCCTGGCGCGATCAGGTCGCCGCGCTCGGTCTCGATGAAGCGGCGCAGATCGTCAAAATGAACGGCCTCAAGGTCACGGGTCTTTGTCGGGGCGGCATGTTTCCGGCCTCGGACGAGGTCGGGCTCGCCGCCGCGATCGATGACAACCGTCGAGCCATCGACGAGGCGGCTGCGCTCGGCGCCGATTGTCTGGTCATGGTGGTCGGCGGTCTGCCGGGGACATCGAAGGATCTTGCCGCGGCACGCGCGCTGATCGCGGATGGGCTCGCCGCCGTGCTCCCTCATGCGCGGGCCTGCCAAATGCCGCTCGCCATCGAGCCGCTGCATCCGATGTACGCCGCTGATCGTGCCTGCGTGAACACCCTCGAACAGGCGCTCGATCTGTGCGATGACCTCGGTGCCGGCGTGGGTGTTGCCGTCGACGTATACCATACCTGGTGGGACCCGAAGATCCGCGCGCAGATCGCGCGCGCCGGGCGCACGGGCCGAATTCTCGCGCACCATATCTGCGATTGGCTGGTGCCGACCCGCGATCTGCTTCTCGACAGGGGCATGATGGGAGATGGCGTCATCGACCTGAAGCAAATACGCGGGGACATCGAGCAGGCCGGGTTCCACGGTCCCCAGGAGGTGGAGATATTCTCCGCCGAAAATTGGTGGAAGCGGCCCGGCGCGGAGGTCATCGCCACGTGCATCGAGCGCTTCCGTACGGTCTGCTGAAACAGGATTTGGAGGAGTACCGCATGAGCTTCGAATCACGCAATCCGGCGACGGGCGAGATCATCGAGACGTATCCGCAACACAGTGCCGCCGACATCGAGGCTTGCCTCGTCCGCACGTGGTCCTGCTGGAAGAGCTGGTCGCGCGTACCGCTCGCGATGCGAACGGCGTTTCTGAACAGGCTTGCCGCGGTCCTCGAGAGCCGGGTCGATGAGTTCGCCCGCCTGATCACACTGGAGATGGGCAAGCCCTACTCGGAAGCCCAAGCCGAGGTGAAGAAGGCGGCTTCGGGCGCGCGGCATTTTGCGCAAACGGGCCCCGAATACATCGAGCCGGAGGTGATTCCCGGCACCCAGGCTCAAGTCATTTATCAGCCGCTCGGGCCCATACTCGGGGTCATGCCGTGGAATCTGCCGTTCTGGCAGGTTCTGCGTTTCTTCATTCCGGCGGCGCTCGTCGGTAATACCGTCATCGTCAAGCATGCCGAGAACGTCAAGGGCTGCGCGCTTGCGCTCGAGCAGTTGGTGAAAGACGCCGGCGGTCCTGACGGGCTGTACGTGAATCTGATGGTCGATCGCAAGGCTCTTCCCGCCATCGTTGCGGACGAACGCATTCGAGCAGTCACCGTAACGGCGAGTGTCGCGGCCGGCCGCGCAATGGCCGCTGTCGCGGGTCAGTACGGCAAGAAGGCGGTGCTCGAGCTCGGCGGCTCCGATCCTTTCGTCGTTTTGGATGACGCGGACCTGACGAAGGCCGTCCAGCTCGGGGTCACGTCGCGTTTCTCCAATAATGCGCAGAGCTGCATTGCTGCGAAACGCTTTCTCATTGCCGAATCGGTGTTCGAGGAATACACGTCCCGCTTCGTCGAGGCCGTGAAGGCCATCGCGGTCGGCGACCCGATGCAGCCGTCGACCAAATTCGGGCCTTTGGCTCGGAGCGACCTGCGCGACACCGTCCATCGGCAGGTCAAGGATGCGCTCGCGCAGGGTGCCCGAATCCTGACGGGCGGGAAATTCATGGCAGCCCCCGGCTATTTCTATGAGCCGACGGTACTTACGGGACTGCGTCACGATGCACCCATCGTCGCCGAGGAATGCTTCGGTCCCGTGGCCATGCTGTTTCCATTCGCGGACGATGCGCAGGCTGTTCATCTTGCCAACTCCACCGAATACGGGCTCGGCGCGGCGGTGTGCAGCAAAAACCTCGACCGGGCACGCACGATCGCGGCGCAAATCGAGGCGGGAGCCGTGTTCATCAACGACTTCGTGCGCTCCGATCCGCGGGCTCCATTCGGGGGGGTCAAGAATTCGGGCTTTGGCCGTGAGCTCGGCGCATTGGGTGCCAGGGAACTGACCAACGCCAAATTGGTTTGGCAGGGGGCCTGAATCAGGGATCTCACCGTGCTCGCCAAGCAGCAGCAGTACAACGTGGTGATCGCCAGCTTTCTCGGCTGGACGATCGACGCCTTCGATTTTTTCCTGCTCATTTTCGTGATGGCCGACATCGCGAAGGAGTTTGGCTCGACGGTGAAGGTGGTGAGTTGGGCCATCACGCTGACCTTGGCCTTGCGGGTCGTGGGCGCGCTTCTGTTCGGGCGGCTGGCTGACCGTTATGGCCGAAAGCCCCTGTTGATGGTCAACATTCTGCTGTTCTCCGTGCTCGAGTGTGCCTCGGGATTTGCACCCAACCTGACTGCCTTCCTCGTTTTGCGTGCGCTGTTCGGCATCGCGATGGGCGGGGAGTGGGGCATCGGCGCGAGCCTGACCATGGAATCTATTCCGACGCACTGGCGCGGATTCGTATCCGGGCTTCTGCAATCCGGTTATTCCTTCGGCTACTTGCTGGCTGCGCTGGCATTTGGGGCCGGATTCAGCACCTTGGGCTGGCGTGGCTTGTTCATCGTCGCCATTTTCCCCGCGTTGCTGGTTCTGTATATACGCAGCAAGGTATCCGAAAGTCCGGGCTGGAATGCATTGCGTACCAAGGCTGTGGATCCAAGTACGCCACGGCCGGCGCGCGGGCGACATATCACACGTTATCTGTATGCCATCGCGTTGATGGCGGCGGCCGCGACCTTCAGCCATGGCACCCAGGACCTGTACCCGACCTTCTTGCGGGTTCAGCACGGCTTCTCGGTACACCAAGTATCTGCTATCGCGATCGTCTACAACATCGGTGCGATATTGGGTTGTCTTTGCGGGGGGACCTTGTCGCAATGGTTGGGTCGCCGCCGCGAACTGGCGCTCGCGGCCCTGTTGGCTCTCGCGCTCATGCCGGTCTGGGCCAGCGTCTCCGGCATGGTGATGTTGGCAGGAACGGCATTCTGCATGCAGTTTTTGGTCCAAAGCATGTTCGGCGCCATGCCGGCGCACCTCAACGAGATATCGCCGAGCGAGTCCAGGGCGACGTTTCCAGGTTTCACCTACCAGTTCGGCAACTTCCTCGCCGCCGGCAACGCAACGATTCAAATAGCCCTGGCCGACCGGCTGAACGTCGACTTCGGCACGGCCATGGCCTGGGTGGCCGGCGTGGGCGCCATCGCCCTGGCGCTGTTGGCGACATTCGGGCCGGAAGCCAGGGAAGTTCGTATGGCGCATATGTGATCGGACCCGCAGAACGCCGGGTATTTTTCCCGAATCGTTCAAGGCGGCGACGCAGCGGCCGATCTGTAGATGGATGCCACTATTGCGTTCATGCATGGATGCGGGACGGGTCGGGTGCGACTAAAAGTCAGCTATAAAATCGCGCTCCTCATCGCACTGTTGATCGTCGCGCTGGGTATTGCGCAGGTTGTCGTGGCTACCCGCCTGCTGATCCCGAGCTTCGATGCACTCGAGCGAGAGAATGCGCATGTGGATATGGATCGGGTCGCGGACGCCTTGCACGGCGAGATCGATCAACTTGCGGTGACGTCACGAGACTACGGCGATTGGACGGAGCTCTACAGGTTCATGGACGATCGAAACTCAGCAGGCGTCCACGCGCTATCTCAACAGCAGTTCCACGACCTCAAAGTGGACGTGCTCATCCTGTTCGACGCCGAGGGCCGGATCGTATGGTCGCTGGCGGCGCCCCCCGGGTCGTCAGCTGCGCGCGCGCTCGACGCATCCGCGCCCCCCTCCTATGTCGCCGCTCTTCCGTGGCGCGCGGCGCTGCGGACCGGCGGCAGCGGCGATGGCTTATTGAGCACCGAGGACGGCCCGCTGATCGCGAGCATCGCGCCGATTCTCGACGGCGACGGGGGCGGATCCTCCCGCGGTGGCGTCCTCCTCGGACGGTATCTGACGCGGGCTCAAATGGGTCGCATCGCCGAGCAAGCTCACGTCAAGGTGGAACTGCTCACCGGCATGTCGAACGCCGGTGCCCTCCATATCCAGGATGACACCCTCATCGAGCGCGAAACCGTCACCGAGATCTACCGAACCCTGAAAAGTGTCGATGGCCGGGCCACGTTCACGCTCCGCGCGCATGTGCCCCGTACCATCAGCCGGCACGGCCGGCGCATCGTGATGTTCGCCACTCTGTCGCTCACGGTGATCGGCACGCTCATCCTTGGGTTGCTGCTGATCACGCTTCGCCGCATGGTGCTCGCACCTCTCGCCCATCTCACCGACCATGCCATCGAGATCGGACGGCGGGACAACATGGCAATGCGGCTCAATATCGATCGAAGCGACGAGATCGGTGTCCTCGCTCACGAATTCGACCGGATGATGGAGCGTGTCGAGGCGGCGCGGCGCGAGATCGTCGCACGCTCCTTCGAGGCGGGAGTGGGCGAAATGGCAAGCGGAGCGCTGCACAACATCGGCAATGCCATCACGCCCCTGACCGTGCGCATCGAGGGTCTGCGACAGCGCCTGCGAGCGGCTCCCGCCGCCGATGTCGAGCCCACGATCACGGAGATTGCCACGAGCCGTACCGATGCGGCCCGGCACGCGGACTGCGAAGCGTTGCTCGAGCTCCTCGCGCGCGAGTGCGCGAAGGTGATCGTTCGAAGCGAGGAAGAGCTGGAGATCATCCGGCGTCAGGTCGAGGATGTGAAGCAATTGCTCGCCGAGCAGAAGCGGTTCGCCCGTCGCGGCCCGATCGCGGAGGACACGTCGGTCGAGGCGCTCGTGCGCCAGGCGGCCGAAGTCATTCCCGAGGACCTGCTTGCGACGATAAGGATCGAGATCGACCCATTGATCGAGAAGATGGGTACCCGGAGGCTCCCGCGAATTGCTCTCCAGCAGGTCCTGCAGAACATCATGCTGAATGCGGCGGAGTCGATCCGCGAGGGCGGCCGGGGGAGCGGTGTCATCAGGGTCAGCGCGCGGGAGATGGGCGATGGCGACGGCGGCAAAGACCTGCTCGACCTCACGCTCACCGACGACGGCGCGGGTGTGGCACCGGAGAATGTTTCCCGGCTGTTCGAGCGCGGATTTACCACCAAGTCCCACGTTACCAATTCGGGATTCGGGCTCCATTGGTGTGCCAACGTCCTGAATGCGCTCGGCGGGGCGATTTCGGCCACGAGCGAAGGTGCCGGGCGCGGCGCTTGCTTGCGGGTGCTGGTGCCTGCCCAGACGACGTCGAACGACTCCGCCCGGCAGGCGGCTTGAGCGAGCATATGCCAATTAATCACCAATCGATCCGAGTGCTCATCGCCGATGACGAGGCGAAGATTCGCGACGCGTACCGCGAGGTGTTCGAGGATCCCAAGCTGAGCTCGAGCCGCACGATGATTCAGAATCTTCGCGCCAAGGTGCTCGGCGCGGGCCAGAGCGACCCTGCAGCAAAGTCGGATCCATCGCGTCGAACCCGGTTCGAGCTGGTTTTTTGCGACGGGGCGGAGGCTGCAGTCGCCGCCGCGACGCAGGCATGCGGCGCGAGCCGTCCTTTCGCGATCGTGTTCCTGGATATGCGCATGCCGCCCGGACCCGATGGCCTCTGGGCGGCGGAGAGAATCCGCGCCTTGGATGCCGAGATCGAGATCGTCCTGTGCACCGCTTACTCGGACGTTGATCCCGCGGCGATAGCGTCACGTCTGCCGCCGGCCGACAAGCTGTTCTATATCGAGAAGCCGTTTCATCCGTTCGAAGTGCGTCAGATGGCCACGGCGCTCGGATCCAAATGGCGCGCCGAGCGCGACCTGAAGCTGCTCGCCTACTTCGACACGTTGACCGGGCTGCCCAACAGGGAAAGCTTTCGACGCCGTCTCATCGGCCTGCTGGATACCTCGAGATCGGCGGACCGCTCGCTTGCGATGCTGTACATCGATCTGGACAACTTCAAGCGCATCAACGACACGCTCGGCCATGGCGTCGGCGATGAATTGCTGTGCGTCGTGGCAGAGCGGATCAGAACATCATTGCGCACTCCCGAAGAGATCACGCGCGCGGGCGTGTCCGCAGGCCGCTCCGTGCTCGCGCGGCTGGGCGGTGATGAGTTTGCCGTCCTCCTCACGGACCTGGCCGTCTCCACCGATGCGGGCATCGTGGCTCAGCGCATCATCAATGCATTGCTGAAGCCGATGCAGCTCGACGGTCATGAGATCCTGATCACGCCAAGTGTCGGCGTCGCCGTCTCTCCCGCCGACGGTACGTCCGCCGACGATCTTTCGCGCCACGCCGACCTGGCCATGTACTTCTCCAAGCGCAAGGCCCCGGGTCAATTCGCATTCTACGACCCGCTGATGAGTGCCGGCGCGCTGCAGCGGCTGACGATGGAGACGAAGCTGCGCGGGGCGCTCGAGCGAGAGGAGCTGTCGCTGCACTATCAGCCGCAGTTCGATCTGCAGACGGGGCTGATCGCCGGTGTCGAGGCGCTGCTGAGATGGAACACGTCGGACCTCGGAGCAGTGCCGCCATCGGAGTTCATTCCGATCGCGGAAGCCACCGGCATGATCTTCCCCATCGGCGAATGGGTGTTGCGCACGGCGTGCGCTCAGCAGCGAGCCTGGACGGATGAAGGGCTGCCGTCGATCCACATGGCGGTGAACGTATCGGCGTGCCAGTTCGTGAGAGCGGAGTTCCCATCCCTCGTTCTGACAATCATTCAGGACACCGGCATCGATCCCTCCGCACTCGAGCTCGAAATCACCGAGAGCGCGCTCATGAGCGATGAGGCACGTTCGATGAAAACGCTGAGGGAGCTGAAAGCGCTCGGCGTCATGCTCTCGATCGATGACTTCGGCACCGGCTATTCGAGTCTTGCCCGCCTCAGGGAATTGCCGGTCGACCGGCTCAAGATCGACCGCTCCTTCGTGGCCAACATCGCAACCCACAGCAGCGACAGCACGATTGCGGAGGCCATCATCGGCATGGCTAAAACACTGAAGCTGGACGTGGTGGCCGAGGGGGTCGAAGATTTCCAACAGCTCCTGCAGTTGCAGGAGCATCAATGCCACCTGGCGCAGGGCTACCTGCTCAGCCGGCCGTTGCGGGCCGCAGATGCCAGGCAACTTCTGGCGCGTCTTGCGGGGCAGCGAGAGGGAAGCCGCACGCAACGGCTGCAGCGCCTCATCGGCTGAGGGCGCGCTGGCGCCGTGTCCGGCTGAATGCTGCAAAGCACACTCCGCAACCCAGGGTGCGCGAGTAGAATGCTGCATGGCCAAAAGAAAGCAAGAAGCGGTGGACGATCTGCTCGACGCACTGGTGTGGATGCGGCGTAAGGCAAAAAAGCACGAACCCGTCGACGCTCTGGTGGACGCGCTGATGAAAATGCGGCGCAAGGCGAAGAAAAAGCTGGCTGTGCGCAAACGTAAGACAAAGCGCAGTTGATCCAATTTACGGCGGTGACGACACCGTCGCCAGGTCGCTCAGCCGCACCCGGCCGCGCTGAGTCAAAATGGAGACGCCTACAGCCTCCGCCGAGTGCGCCTGCAGCATGCCGCGAAATTGATATTCGGCGGTATCGTAAATCGTCAGAACGCCCAAGGATTCAACGGCCAAGCGCCGAATTTGCGGGAAGTATGCGTAACGCATTTCCGCCGACGTGCCGCTGGTCGACGCCATGCCGAGTTCGGAAGGCCAACTGGAATTCGACGCGGATTGCAGCGGTCGGAGCGTGCGTACGTTGTAGGGTCTACTCATCTCGGAACATTGTACGCCTGTAATTCAGGCGACGATCACCCGAATGCTGCTTAACCTCATCTCATTCGTCATTTGAGGGGGCTTTGAATGGACTGTAGATAATCGACCAGTTGATCGATGAATTCGGCGACGTGTCGGCGACGAGTGGCATCCTCACCCTCGTAACCATAAAACTCCCAGCCCCAGACGGGCATATCCGATGAGCCGTGCGCCCGCGGCATTGATCGGCCGTCGATCATCTGATGCACTTTCTCGGCTGAAAATACTCCGCCCCATCTTTGGGCAAGCAACGTCAGGTCGGCCGGCCGCTTCTTCAAGCTCGGCGCGACCGGACCGTCGCCATGCCCCTGCGCACCGTGGCAACTGGCGCAAAATGACTTATAGAGTTCTGCGCCCGACAAATCCCGAGCCTCGCCCGCCTCCGAACGGATCGCGAATATCGAGCTCATAATCGCGAGGCAATACATGCTTGGCTTTGGCCGCATAGAATCCTTCCTGCCTTGCTCGGGACACTAATCCTTCGGAGCTGCCGTCGTCCCGCGCACCAATAACACCGGAGTCGCCGCAGTGCGCACGATATACTCCGCGTCGCTTCCCATCACCAGACGGCGAATGCCGCGTCGTCCATGGGTACCGATCACGATCAAGTCCGCGGGCCATCGGCCTGCATATTCGGTAATAGCGGCTCCCACGGATCCCATCGGGGTTTCGACACACTCGGTACCCGCCTCCAACCCTTGGTTGCGAGCGATGCTTGCTGACTCGTTGAGGATGCTCCGACCCTGCTCGCGCAGATCTTCGAGCAAGTCACCCCATTTCGCCAGGCCGTGGCGACCGTCGGCGACCAAATAGTCATGCACCACGTGCAACAAGCGCAACTCGGCCTTGAGATCCTTCGCGAGGAGGATGGCGTGCTGCAAGCCCTGCAGGCTCGTTTCGCTACCATCCACAGGGACCAGGATCTTTCTATACAACAATCTGCGGCTCCTCGTCGGTTGCCAAAATCATCCTACGCCGGGTCGCAGCCAACACCATAGGTGAAACTGCGTAGGAAGAGTGCGGTCAAAAACTACAAAAGCGGACCTTTGGAGAAAGATTGCAGGCAGAATGGTGCTCGAGGCATCAACATCATCATGGGTACACAAGCAAATCAGGGCGCGAGCCTGGTGGACGCGCGGCTGCGTCGAGGCCGACAATTTCGCATCGGCTTGCTCGTCGGCGCCGGCGTGGTGCTGTTCACCGCAAGCGCGCTGATCTCCTATTTCGTCGATGCACTGTGGTTCGACTCGTTGGGGCTCGGGTCCGTTTTCTGGACACGGCTCAACCTGCAGGCGGCCATCTTCGCGGCATTTTCGCTCGTTACCTTTCTGGCGGTCTATGGCGTCTTCCGGGCGCTCGTGCCCGATTCGGTGAGCCGGCTGATCGGAAGCTCCATCCTCATCAATCGGCAGCGTGTGACGCTGCCCATCGACGCCATCCAAAAGCTGGCCGGACTGGCATTATCCCTGGTGAGCGCCGCCGTGGCGGGCATCAGCATGATGCAGCACTGGAACACGTTCGCGCTTTTCTGGGAAGCACCGCGCAGCGCGACCCTGCCGGATCCCATTTTCGGCAGACCGCTCGATTTCTATCTGTTTACGTTGCCCGCCATGCAGCTCGTTTCCGGGTGGCTGTTGTCCCTCTGCGTACTCGCGTGCCTGATTGCCACCACATTCGTTCTGCTGAGCGGCGGCACCGGCATCTGGATGCAGCGGCAAATTGCCGGGGCGCCGACGCGGCTGTGGCGCGGCCTGTCGATCAGTGTGGGCGCATTCCTTTTGATGCTCGCGGTGCGCGCGTACCTGGGCCGTTACGATTATCTCTTCCAGGATGGCACCGTCTTCTCGGGTGTGACGTACACGGATGCGCACGTTACCTTGGGCGGAACGCTGTTGATCTGCCTGGCGCTCGCTGCCGGTGCCGTCGTGGTGTGGCTTGCCGCAACATCGGCGCCGCGCCCGCGACGGCTGCTGGTGGCCGCCATTCCGGCCATCGTCTGTTATCTGCTGCTCGCCGCCGTGCGTTGGTACGTCAGCGGTTTTGTCGTCGCCCCAAATCAATTGGTGCGGGAGCGTCCCTTCATCGCCCACAATATCGAGATGACGCGCCGAGCCTACGCGCTGGACCGCATCGAGACGCACCCGTTTCCCGCGGAAACCGGAATCGAGGCGGTGGAACCCGCCAATAACCAAACGACACTCGGCAACATCCGGCTCTGGGATGCGAGGGCGCTTCAGGACACGCTTCGTCAGATCCAGGAAATCCGGACTTACTACGACTTTCCGGATATCGATATCGATCGATACGAGATCGACGGCTCGGTCAGGCAAGTGATGTTGGCCGTGCGCGAGCTCAATGTCGAGAAGCTCCCGCAGAGCAGCCGCAATTGGATCAATGAAAAATTGATCTATACCCACGGTTATGGCGTCACGATGAATCCCGTCAACGGCTTCACCCCGGAGGGACTGCCGACGCTCATTTTGAGCAACATGCCGGTTCAGAGCGCGATTGCAGGCCTGAGCGTGACACGTCCGGAAATATATTTCGGCGAGCTCACCGATACCGATGTCTACGTCAAGACCCGGCAGAAGGAGTTCAATTATCCCCAAGGCGACGCCAACAACCTCACCTCCTATCAGGGAAATGGCGGCATTCGACTGGGTGGCTGGTTGCGGCGGACCCTCATTGCATACGATCGGGGCGACATTGCGAAGCTGCCGTTCAGCGACGATGTCGATTCGGAGAGCCGCCTGCTGATGCGGCGCAAGCTGAGCGAACGCGTTCAGGAGCTCGCGCCCTTCCTCACGTTCGATCCCGATCCGTATGTGGTCATCGGCGGGGATGGCCGGATCTACTGGCTGATGGACGCCTTTACGACTTCAGACGGCTACCCCTATGCGCGGCGTGTCACTCTCGGCAATGAGAGCATCAACTACATTCGTAACAGCGTCAAAGTGCTGATCGATGCGTACACCGGACAGACGACCTTCTACGTGTTCGATACGCACGATCCCATCATCGCCGGCTACCGAAAAATATTTCCCGCCCTGTTCGCCGATGCGGCCGCGATGCCGGCCGGTTTGCGAACACATGTTCGATATCCGGAGCTCTTGCTGAAGGTGCAGGCCGCCGTTTACGGCCTGTACCATATGACCAATCCCGATGTGTTCTACAACCGCGAGGACTTGTGGACAGTGCCTGCGGCTGCATCCGATCACGGGCAGGAGGCCAGCGATCCGAATTTCGTGCTCATGACGCTACCCGGCGAGCGCGCGACCGAGTTCATCGCCATCCTTCCATTCACCCCCGCCAACCGCAACAACCTGATCGGCTGGATAGCGGGCCGAAGCGACGGCGAGCACTACGGCGAGGCCCTGGTCTATGATTTCCCGAAAACCAAGCTGATCGACGGGCCCCTGCAGATCGAGGCGCGCATCGATCAGAACGCCGAGTTGTCGGGACAATTGACGTTATGGAACCAGCAGGGCTCGCACGTACGCCGCGGCAGCCTCATCGTCATTCCGATCGGGCGGGCACTCTTGTATGCGGAACCCATCTACTTGCAGGCCGATCGCAGCCCCATGCCCGAGTTGCGGCTGGTCGTGCTGGCCGTGCAAGATCGCCTCGCGTACGGGCCGACATTCGAATCCGCGATGGCCGCGCTGTTCGGCACTGCGCCGTCGATGCTCAGTGTGCCGGTCTCGTCGGCGGCTCCCGCGGCAAGGGCACGAAGTCCCACGAGCGGTGCCGGTGCAGGTTCGTCGGATATAGACGCGTCGATTGCGGAGGCCGCTCGCGACTTCGCCGACTATCAGCAGCTGACGGCGGCCGGAAAGCTCGCAGAGGCGGGCGAGAAATTGGAGGCGCTGAAACGCACTCTGGAGGCGCTGCAGGCTGGCCGCCATTGAGACGACCGCGAGACGCTTCGGATATAATCCGGCATCAACAGTGAGCCGCAGACGCATGGCCGATATCGAGCTGGTCAAACCACATACGCTGGCGGTCGCGAAGGCCAAGGCGCTGGTTCAGCAAGCCGCCGACGCACTGGCGACCGAGTACGGCCTCAGCAGCGAATGGCACGGTGACTCGCTGCACTTTCATCGGTCGGGAGTTGACGGTGAGATGCACGTGACCGCTTCGGAAATCCGCCTTCATGTCACGCTCGGTTTTTTGCTGAAAGCATTCAAAAAAAAGCTGCTCGATCATATCGAGCGTGATTTCGACCGATTGCTGGCGGGATCAGGGGAGGGCGCGCCGAGGTAAGGGCGGAGTTGCCGGATCACTCCAAGCTGTTCCCCGGTGCGCGGCATCGCAACTTGTTTGCGCTTGAAACTGCAGCCTGCCGGCATTTGTCGGTCCGAAAGTGTGATGTGGATCCCTGCAATGCTTCCAGACAACTATACTATTCCTATATAATTAGTCGACATTAAATATCATGAAACTCACCGCTCGTAGTGAATATGCGTTGCTCGCCTTGGTATATCTGGGGCGGCAGAAGTCCGCGGAGCTCGTGTCAGCCGAGACCATCGCGCGCGCCCAGGGCATTCCGCCGAAGTTCCTGGAGCAGATCCTCCTTACGCTGAAGCGCGCGAGATACCTGCGTAGCACCAAGGGACAACGCGGGGGATACCAACTGGCCAAGCCCGTCGATGCCGTAACGCTCGCGGAGATCGTCCGGTTGTTCGATGGTGCACTGGCGCCTACCGAGTCCACGAGCCGATACTTCTATAAACCGTCACCGATCGAGCGCGAGCGCAGACTCCTGCGGGTGTTCCGCGAAGTGCGCGACCTCGTGTCGAATCGCCTGGAAGCGGCCACCATCGCGGATATGCTTTGAACGGCGTCGCACATTGCGGTTCGATCGACCCCATGCGCACCCTTCTCGACGCGCTCGACTCTTTAGGGGCGGCGATCACTGGAGACGCGGTCGTCGAGATCCTGGCACGGAGCCGCCTCGATATCGATGATGTGGCGCCGTACATCACGCGGCAGCCGGACACCTATGCGCGTCGGCGTGTTGCCCGAACGGAAACCTATGAAGTCCTGGTGATGACCTGGCTCCCGGGGCAGGGCAGCGGCGCTCACGATCACGCGGGCTCGGTATCTGCATTCAAGATCTTACAGGGAACGGCGCACGAGACCCGGTTTGCACGGGCGTGCGATAGCCTGGTCGATCCGATCAGCGCCGGGGAGTTGCAACAGGGCGAGGTCGGACTGGATGCGGGCGACGTGATCCACGCAGTCCGTAACGACGGCTCCAGCAAGGAACCCCTGGTGAGCGTCCACGTGTACGCCCCGCCCATCCCGGAACTCCGGGTGTTCACGCCACGGTCGGCAGGCCGAGTACCGGCCACCGCGTTTCTGCGGCGACGGATGCCATCTGCCCCCGTCGTCGCGATCATCGGGGGTGGTTATTCAGGGGCGATGGTGGCGGCTCATTTGCTGCGCAAGAGCGCGCGCTCCGATCAACCCGTGCATGTTGTGATGTTCGATCGGCAGACCTCAATCGCGGAGGGAGCGGCGTACCGAACGCCCGACTCCCGGCATCTGCTGAACGTGCCCGCCTCGGGAATGAGTGCCTGGCCCGACAGGCCCGACGATTTCCTGCACTGGGCGAGGGCCCGGGACGCATCGGTGATGCCTTATTCATTTCTGCCGCGCCATGCTTATGGCGAATATCTGCGCGCCACCTTCTTGGAGGCCGTCGAGCACGCCGGCGCGACGGGCAGCATCGAAATCCGGCGCGAAGAGACCGATGGCCTGGAACGCGTCGCTGGTGGTTGGAGAGTCCACTCTGGCGAGAGCCCGCCCGTCGAAGCCGATGTCGTGGTGTTGGCGACGGGACACCGCCCGCCGCTGGATCCCCTCCATCAGCGCTGGTCCGGTTCGCGAGTGCGTTACATCGAGGATCCCTGGTCATCGCTTGCGCTCAGCGCCATCGAACCCGGTGAGTCCGTTTGCCTGCTCGGCACTGGATTGACCGCCATCGATGTCTTGCAGAGCCTCTTGCGGCGCGGACGTAAAGCCGCCGTAGTGGGGCTCTCGCGCCGCGGTTTGCTGCCGTCCGCGCACGCTCCCTCTGCGCTGATGCGGATCGACCCGCTCGGATGGCTCGAACCGCTGTTGCGCCCTGAAAGTGGAACCACGACTCGCTCCATCACTCGAAAGATCCGTTGCGCAGTCCGGGCGGCCGAAGCTTCAGGTCAGGATTGGCGGCAGGTCATCGATGGCCTGAGGCCCCACATTTCCGGCATCTGGCGGGCACTGCCACCGCGCGAGAGAAAGCGCTTCATGCGCCATGCGAGAGCATTCTGGGAGGTCGCGCGCCATCGAATGGCGCCCACGGTGGCCGGGGAGACCCGAGAAGCTGTCGGTGCCGGCATCTTCAGCACGGCCGCGGCGCGGGTTGTGGCGGCGCGCGGGTCCCGGGACGGAGTGGCGCTGACGGTGCGTCGGCGCGGCGCCCCGGCTGCTGAGGTGCTCGAGTTCGACTGGATCGTGAATTGTACGGGCCCCGGCTCCGGCCAGGACATTGGCCTGCCGCCTTTGATCTCGGGTCTCATCCGCTCCGGATGCCTGGAGGGAGATTCATTGGGATTGGGGGTGCGCAGCAACGCTGACGGCCGCGCCATGGTGCAGGGTCGAATCATCGAGGATCTCGTCTTGATCGGCTCGCTGCGCAAGGCCGACGAGTGGGAGTCAACGGCCGTGCCGGAATTACGCGTGCAGGTCGCGCTTGCGGCCGATGCCGTGCTCCACCGTATCGAGGCTCTCGCTGAGCCGAAAGGCAAACTGATCGCTGACTAAGTGAGCCGCCTCGAGGTCATTTTGCACGCTGGACTAAGTCGCCTTTGTCCTATATACAATCGCACATAACAATAAGTAATGTTTTCTGGGGTGAATTCGATAAGGTGAGCATGAAGCTCTGGCATGTGAGCCACGGCCGCGTGCCCCATGATCGAGCAAAGTTACCGGGCGCATGCATCGCGATTGAGCGAAGTTGTCGCGTCAGATTAACGTCCCCTCGCCGGAACGAAACGTAAGGGGATGATCAATGAAGCGGAAACTCAGCCTATCGATAGCGGCCATCTTAGGCGCCACATCTCATGGTGTCCGCGCGGCAGCGCCGGCAGCCGACGGCGGCGACGCCGATAACGGAGCTCTGCAGGAAATCATCGTCACCGCGCAGCACCGCAACGAGGGAATGCAAGACGTGCCGATCGCCATGCAGGCGTTCACCGAGCGCGTGCTGACGGAATTGAACATCACGAACTTTGACGACTACGTCAAATACCTGCCGAACGTCTCTTCGGCGAGCAATGGCCCGGGCCAAAGCGAGATTTACATGCGCGGCTTGAGTGCCGGCGCCCAGCAGTATCAGGGCAGCGGCTCCACGGGATACTTTCCGAATGTCGCCGTATACCTCGACAATCAGTCGGTGCAGCTGCCGACCCGAAATCTCGATGTCTACGTGGTGGATATCGACCGCATCGAGGTTCTCGAGGGCCCCCAGGGCACTCTGTTCGGTGCCGGCGCCGAAGCGGGCGTGATCCGCTACATCACGAACGCGCCAAAGCTCGATAAAACCGAAGGGAACGTCACCGCCAACTACGGCGCCGTGGCCCACGGTGACCCGAACGCGAGCGTGACGGCGATGCTAAATCTGCCGTTGATTCCGGACAAGATGGCGGTGCGCGCCGTCATCTATGACGACCACCGCGGCGGCTACATCGACAATGTGCCGGGGACCTTTACCCGAAAGAATACCGACCTGGGCATCCACTACGCGAACTACCCGGCGGTCAATGGAAAGTGCCCGGACGGCCTGCCCAACTCAGGCTGGTGTGTGCCACCGGGCAGTCCGACGCTCAACAACGCCAGCCTCGTCGGATCGGACATCAACCCGGTCACCTACCAGGGCATCCGCGCGGAGCTCAAGTACAAATTCAACGACGACTGGGACCTGCTGATCAGCCAGACGTACCAGACCATGAATGCCCAAGG
Organism: Steroidobacteraceae bacterium; assembly: GCA_050012215.1. Classification (GTDB taxonomy): domain Bacteria; phylum Pseudomonadota; class Gammaproteobacteria; order Steroidobacterales; family Steroidobacteraceae; genus Bog-1198. The sequence continues at coordinate 3,215 of JBEKHO010000003.1, read as the reverse complement.
CGTCTTTTACCAGCAACCTAACGCTTCTGACGGTGCGCCGCTGCAGCCTTTGGAAGTCACGCTCTTCAACCCCACGTACGACCAGGACAAGTTTTCGAACACCGCGTGGACCATCAATGGCAAGTTGGGTGTCCTGAAGGCCGTGTACACCGGTGGATATCTGAACCGCGATGTCCATCAGCTTGCCGACTATACGAATTATTCCCGCGGCCTATATGCCGATTACTACCAATGCTACGGCCCTGGAACCGGCTCCAATATCAATGGTGGCAAAGGCGACCCAAAGCTCAAGTCGACCTGCTTCTCGCCCAGCGTGACCTGGGACACGGTGCTGGAGCGCAACGTGCACCTCCAAAACGAATTTCGACTCAGCACGCCGGAGGACTGGCGGTTGCGTGGCATCGTCGGCGCGTACGTCGAGGACAACAAGGTGTACGACCAGACCGAATGGATCGAGACCACCCTACCTGCGTGCACCTCGAATGGGGCGCCCGGGACGCCCGGGAACAGCGGCTGTCTCTCGAACATCGGCACGGTGCCCGGCGCAACGGTCGGGCGTCCGGGCATTCAGGGGGACGATGTTTCGTTCTACCCGGACGCGCTGCGCGACACCAAGCAGACCGCTTTCTTCGCGTCTGCGGATTTCGACATCGTGCCGAAGGTATTGACGCTCACTGCGGGAACCCGCCATTTCCGCTTCGACAACTCGCAGGTCGGAAGCCTTACGCAGGGCTTCACCTGCTTCGAACAAGGCACGCCGCCGAACGGCTGCCTCTCCGATTCCTTCAATTTCAACACCTCGGGTCTGCGCAGTACGGAGTCGGGATTCCGCAGCCGTGCGAACCTCACGTGGCACGTGACGCCGGATGCGATGATCTATTACACCTACTCCCAGGGTTTCCGCCCGGGCAGTTTCAATCAGAACGGGGGCTCGCTGCACGCGGATGGACCCGACGGGGTGCCGCAGTTCGTCGTGCCCAAGGGGTACACCTCAGATAGCCTGATAAACAACGAGATCGGTTGGAAGACGGAGTGGTTCGACCACCGCCTGCAATGGAATGGAGCCGTGTACCGGGAGAACTGGAACAATGTGCAGGTCAGCTTTCTGGATCCCGGTGTGGCCGGCAACGTGACCTTCGACACGAACGGGCAGAACTTCGTGGTCAAAGGCCTGGAGACATCGCTCGTCGCGAGGGTTACGCGCGGATTGACCGCGCAGGCCTCGGCATCCTGGAACGAGAGCAAGCAGACAAATTCACCCGCTCTGATCGACCAGAACCCACTGAGCGTCAATTACGGCAAGCCCATCACGGAAACCTGCAACAGCGCTGGAGCGAGCTGCACTCCGGTCATCAATCCCTTCGGCCCGATTGGCGCGCCGACCGCCTTTTCGCCGCCGATGCAGTTCAGCGTGCGCGCCCGCTATGAGTTCACGCTCGACGGCGGTTACCAGCCATTCATTCAAGCAAGCGCCGCGCACAGTGCGCATTCGTTCACGCAGGCCGGCTCGAATCCGACGATTGCGGCGCAGGGATTCGTCAGCACGACGCGATTGCGGTTCGAGAATCCACCCTTCACCGATATCGACGCCGCTATCGGTGTCTCCAAGGACTCGTGGAACGCGCAGCTATACTCGGAAAACCTGGCCAACAAGAACACCAGCCTGTTCACCAATGCGGATCAATACATCGTCGCGCAGACGCCGATGCATCCACGGGTCATTGGGCTCAAGTTCGGCTATGGCTTTTAGCTGAAGAGTGGCGAGTTATCGATGTATATTCGGTACACCGCGATGAGCTTGCCGCGCAACTCGAATACGTTGGCGAAGGGAACCGTAACCGTGGAACCGTCATGGCGAAGGTAGGTCACCTCTCCCTCGCAGGCCACCCAGGCGGGGCCGCTCCAAGTTCGGATCAGGCGATGACTGCAGGAGCCAATGGCCGCAAAAAAGCCGCTCACGGCGGCGCGAATCGCATCGCTGCCGACCAGCGTAGTCGCATTCCCGAAACGAAACTGCGCGTCGGCCGTGAGTAACGCAACGAAACCCGCTGCATCGCGCGCATCGATCACTGCGAACACGTGCCGCCACCAGGCCTCATCGGGTGTTATTGGGGTCGGCGTGGCCGGTAACGCCGGCCCCGATCTGCTAGCCGTGCTCAACATCGCGGCTCAGGCAGATGGACGACTTCGTGCAGTCCGCACAGCGACCCGAGGGCATCATCTGAGGGTTGAGTCGCGGCTCGGCACCGAGCCACAACAAAATGTTGGCGAGAACGCAATAGCCGGTGGCGGCGAACCACACCATCGCGCACCCGACGAAACCGGTGAACAGCATCCACCATGGCGAGTGGGCGAGCACCAGGAGGGATGCGATGCAGATATTGACTCCGACGGTCAGATAGATGCGTCGCTCGAGATACCATTTGTCGATTTGCAGGAAATAGAGATTGGTGCGCGTCGGCGCTTTTGAGCCGAGCATGGGTTGAAATCCCAACAGCTGAAGAATGTTGCCTATGGGACAGAAACCGGTGAAGGCGACGTTGATGGAAACGAGGCCCGTGCCCGTGACGCCCAAGATCCACAACGGATTCACCAGCTCCGCCAGGAGCGTGCTGCCCAGCAAGACCATCCCGGCGATCAGCCAGACGGTCCTTTCGATGTACCAGCGGTCCGTCGGGACAATATAGATTCCGGTACGATTCGTCATACGCTAATCCTCGCTCATTTCCGCCGGAGCGTAAGTGCGTTTCCGTACAGAACTGTCCCGCCCGGTATGATAACCATCGATCGATGGCGTCCCTGATCAAAAAAACCAGCGGCGCACTGCCCTTCAGTTGCGAGCAGGCGTTCGATCTCGCTGCCGACATCGAGAGCTATCCCGGCTTTCTTCCGGGTTGGATTTCGGCGCGCATCGTGAGGCGCGAATCCGACGTCTGCTGGGTCGACCAGGTCATCGAGTTCGGGCCGCTTCGGCTGGAATTCTCATCCCAGGCCGTGCTGCATCGTCCGGAGCGCATCGAGGTCACCTCGACGCAGGCGCCTTTCCGGCAGTTCAGCCTGACTTGGCTGTTCGAGGCGCTGCCATCCGACGCGCTGACTTTTGGCAGTTGCCAGGTCAGCGTCATCGCTCAAATCGAGACGCACTCCGGGCTCATCCAGCACCTCGTCGATAGCGTCCTTCCATCCGGCCTCGACGACGTGGTTGCCGCCTTCGA